>CAZDZB010000022.1:0-11511 GCA_964509795.1 uncultured Christensenellaceae bacterium
AAAGTGATAGATTTGACAACAAATTTGCTTAAATCTAACATAATTTTAGTATTGCAGAAGCTTTCTTAAAATATTAAAAGGCCTTTGATATCACTATAAGGCCTTTAAGCTCGATCCATTCCATAAGCTTAATCCGCACAGTTTGTAAGCAATTTCTGTTTGCCCAGTAGTTATGAGTAAGCCTTTCTCGCCCCATTAAAAAGGGCTGATCTGCATATTTAAATATTAATTTCCCTGGTTTAATTCTGAAATATATATTTTTTTATAAAATTCTTCACCATCCTAAAACTTCTGTTTTATTAGGACTGTTTCTCGCACCCATTTTAGGATATCTTTTTTCGAGCACCGCAAAAGCAATTTCCACATCCTCGTGAACCTCATCCACTGTATGCGCACCTATTGTTATCATATCACATTCTCTTATTGTAGCCAAATTATATGTTATGCCAACATAGGGGCTGCATCTGCCCGCAGCCATTGATTTTATTGTCATTACCGGTTTTTTCGCATTCCATATTACTCTGCTTACGTTCTCTACTTCTACCTGCATCAAAAACCCCATACAATTGTAGGGCTGAATATACGTTTCAACATCATATTCATTATTATCTGCATAAAGTATCACCTCAGGCATATGGGCAGATAACCCGGGAATCATGCCACTTTGCCTTATCATGTCTAAATAATCGGGTAATCTGTCCATAGTGCCATGAAGCTTTGAAAGTAGCTGCTCACAGCTTGAATGATGAATCAAGCAAAAATCACTTTTTACCTTAGCATTGGCTTCTATTACCCTTTTTGCCGACTCTCTGCCTTCTTTTGTGTCAGAAACATCTAATATAGGCGTATTAATAAGTGTGACTTTTTTCCCTGTCTTATCTTCTGCCATTCTTATTCCGTTGAGCAGAATAGAGTTTTCTTCAATAGGCGCCATAACAGCATCTATATCATATTCAAGATACGCTTCAATAAGCTTTGCAACAGCCTCTTTATTGTCATATTTACTGCGTATCATACTATCTGCCGCTGGGCTTCGATGGCTGTATCCCAACACCCAGTTTGTGCCTATTAATATTCTTGGCAATGAAACGCCGCCTGCCTGTGTTCTTGGAAACGATTTCATGGATTATTCCCTCCTTATATTATGTTCTAAAAACTAAGCCTCAAGATATGAGGCTCAGTAGGAGTATGAAAACAACTTAGTCAGTATATTTTTCTTTTACTTAGCACTGGCTTGCAGACGCATTTTTTTTGATTTGCTCCGCTTAATAATATCCTGCACTCTTTCTTTTATAACAGGCCCAACAGTCTGTACTAGTATTACAAGAATCAGCACTAATCCTTGGAATGTGTCCTGAATGTCCGTACTCAGCGACGGAATGCTTACGATGATAAAGTTTATGGTGGTGTACGATAAAGCTCCGAAAAATACACCTAAAAGGTTGCCTCGGCCGCCTGCCATGCTTACGCCGCCCAAAACAACCGCGGCAATCGCATACATTTCATAACTCTTTCCGGAAGATGCCGGAGTAACGTTTCCTATTTTGCTGGCTTGTATAAAGCTTGCCAGCCCAACAAGGATTCCTGTTATGATGAAAACCGATACTTTTATCCATTGCACTTTAACGCCTGCAAGCCTGGTAGCCTTTTCATTGCTTCCCGTAGCGTAAACGCTTTTTCCGTACTTTGTGTTTTTTGAAATCAATAGGAAAAGTATCATTACAAAAACAAATACGAACGTTATATACGGCACATTAATTCCGCTTAAACTTCCTGTTCCAAACTGCATACGCAGGAAATAATAGTTGCTGTTTTCACTTATCAAAGAAAACTGTGAACTGGACGAACCTGTTATTGCCGGGTCAATCTCACGGACAAAGGATAATGTCAGCGAGCGGTAAATAAGCATAGTGCCCAGCGTTACAATAAACGGCGGCATTTTTGCAAAGCCTGCCAGAACTCCGTTAATTGCTCCGCAAATAGCCCCTGCTGCCAATGCGGCAAGCAGAGTGAGCAGAAGCGAATCTGTTATATTAAATACCATAATGGCAACGCCGCTGCATAAAACCAAAGCTGAACCGACAGATAAGTCAATCTGTCCTGTAATTATTACCAACGCCATTCCCAGAGCAATAGTTCCGACTATAACTGTATTCTGGCTGGATAATATCGCCGCTATGTGTCCCCACTTAAAAGTGTTTCCGTTGGCCTGAATAGTAAATACATATACAATTAAAACCACTGCGAAAACAAAAATAAAACTATATCTCGACCAAGCTTCTCTTATAAATTTTCCAACACCACCAATAAAACTTGGCTTCTTTTCACTAGCCTGCATCCTTTTTCCCCCTTACATTAATAGCATTTGTAGAATAAAGCATGACATCATGCTCATTTATTTTTTCATGAGGCAGTATGGTTTGTATTCTGCCTTCGTAGAAAATCACGCACCTGTCTGAAACTTTTTTTATTTCAGGTATTTCAAGAGTATTAATTATTACAGTTTTGCCTTGCTGCGCAAACTCCAGTATCAGGCGGTATATTTCCGACTTCGCTCCAACGTCCACTCCCTGTGTCGGGTTGTCAAACAATAATATCTCAGCTTCTGTGTTGAGCCACCTGGCCAAGAAAACCTTCTGCTGATTTCCGCCGGAGAGCGAATTGATGGGATCATAATAGTCCTGCGCTTTTATCCATAACATATTCTTTAATTTTTCATAGCGCTTTATTTCGTTTTTCTTCTTAATTATTGGTTTACGTGCTGATAAAGTATGTTCCGCTATATAAGTGTTTTCCAAAATATCCATATCCGGAACTACAGAGTTTTCTTTTCTGTTTGATGGGAGCATAGCAATTCCGTTCTTCATAAAGCTTGCGATTGAGCCATGGATTACTTTCCCCTTTACTTTAATGTCTCCGCTTGTCATGGGCAAAACGCCAAACATAGTCTGCATAAGTTCACTGGCGCCTGAGCCTGCCAGTCCTGTAAAGGCAAGTATTTCGCCTTTTTTAACAGATAAATCAATATTGCTAAATCCATGTCCTGAAAACTTTTCAAGCTTTATGATTTCGTCGCCTAGCTGCCTTGCCTCATAAATGTTTTTATCCACGTACTGTTCGCCAACCATAAATGACGCAATCTCATGTGGAGTAGTATCCACTAATTTGCCAGAAGTAATGTATTCGCCGTTCCGCAATACAGTAAATCTGTCCGCTATCTCCAAAACTTCCGGCATTTTGTGTGAAATGAATATAAATGACTTGCCTTGCTTTTGAAGCCTTTTTAGTATTTTAAAAAGATGCTCGACTTCTGTGGTTGAAAGAGCTGTTGTAGGCTCATCAAGAATTAAAAGCTTTGCGTCTTCGTGAAGCGCACGGCTTATTTCAAGCAGTTGCTTTTCGCTGGTCTTGAGCTCGGAAACCATTATTTTGGCATCAATTTCAACACCAAGTTTTTCAAATAACTCATTTGTTTCCGCTATCATTTTTTTCTTGTTCAATAACCCAACTTTATTTTTAATTTCTTTGTTTAAAAAAATATTTTCAAATACTGTAAGGTCATTAACCACGTTAAGTTCCTGGTGAACAAAAGCTATTCCTGCCGCCTCCATCTGATTGATTGTAGGATGCGGGTACCAGTTCTCATCAAACTTTATTGTCCCCCTGTCAGCCTGCACTACACCTGTCAGAATATTCATTAAGGTTGATTTGCCGGCCCCATTTTCTCCAAGAAGAGCATGTATCTCGCCTTCTTCTACAGAAAAGTGAACGTCTATCAGAGCCTTAGCCCCGCCAAACGTCTTTGAAATGTTTTTCATTTCAAGGATATTCATAAACTTCTCCTTCATTCCTTATTCTATAAAGACATTTTAATATTTATCTTAAAAATTATCAATACAAAGAAAATATAAATATTAAAATGTCTTTATTAACAAACGGATGCAGATGTTTCACTGCATCCGTCTGAGAATAGATTCATTAGATATTAATGTCCAGTAAATCCTTCATAGTTTGCTACGTTGTCTTTGTCAACTATCCATACAACTTCGTATTTTCCGTCGCCTACTTCATAATCCCAGTCACCTGCAAGGTAATCAAGCATATAGCCTATTACGTTTTCCATCATCTTTGGTGAGAAGTAAACTGACATCATGTCGTCAAAATACATGTCAGCTGTGCCTGCTTGTGATGATGTTCCGTCAAGAACTGCATACAGTTCAGCCATTCCGCCTATAGCAGAAATATAAACATCCAATGCTTCTAAATCAGCTTTTGTAGCGTCATCTACTGCATTTGCTTCAAGAAGATTCAAGAATCCGAATGTCATTTCGTCATCCATTGAGAATACATACAAGTCGCCTTTTTCATTAGCGTCAGCAACTATTTCGCCGAGTTTCTGCTCCAAGTATCCGTAAGCGCCGTCTGCACTCCAGTTACATACTGTCTTATACTTAGCTGTCAGTTCATCAATTTGTTCTTGTGTCCATACTGATGTTGTGTGATATGTTTCGTCTTTGTCAGCGTCATAGTAGTCAATTTCGCCTAACAGGAACTGTTCAAAGCCTTCTTGACGGCGTGAGCAAACTGTTCCGTTGTCGCCTATTAATGTTACCAATACATCGCCGGGCATCATGCCTTGTTCTTGCAGCCAATAAGCAATACCAGCGCCGCATTGCCAGTTATCTCCTGATGCATTCAATATAGCATATTGGTCAGGTCCTTCTATAATTCTGTCGAAAGAAATAAAAGGAATTCCTTCTGCTATTAATGCTTCCTGGCCTGCTTTTGCAGAATCTTCAAGAGCGAAGAATACTACGCCTACAGCGTTGCCGTTGGCAATAATTGTTTGTACCTGGTCAACTTGTTCTTCGCCTGATGATGCAGGGAAATATACTGCTTTGTATTCGCCTGCTGCGTTGATCTCGGCAACTTTAGCTTCTGCATATGTACCTGCTTGAGCTGTCCAGCCGTGGTCAGGAGTAGGTCCCATAACGTAAATTGTGTCCCCTTCTTTTGATTCTTTTGAACATGCTGCCATTGATATTACCATTAAAACAGCTAAAAGAATCGCTAAATACTTCTTCATAATTTTTCTCCTTTGTTATTTTTTACAGCAATTAAATTAATCAATTGCTGTCAAAAGCTTTCAAGATTAAAGTTTTACTGTGCACCCTTTTTCAGCTGAATCTATGCATGCAAATACTACCTTCATAGATTCTATAGCTTCATCTGCGTCAATTGTTGTTTTTTTATCCTTCAATATTCCTTCAATAAAAGTGTCAATTACACCAGAGTTTACTTGAGTATCATCATCATTAGTTTGGATTTTATCCAGTTCATAGTTCACTTTTGTTCCATCAGAATAAACAATTTTCATAGAATAAACAGGATCGTCATATAAATATATAATTCCTTTTTCACAATACAAAACAGTTGCATTGCATTCATCGCCATAATGCGTCCAGCTTGTAGTAACTGTACCTAATGCTCCTTGTTTAAACTTAATAAGTTCTACTGAATTATCATCAACTTCTATGGGAGTTCCGTCAGAGAATTTTTTATCTAATGTTGCCAATGTAGCATAAACACTTTCAACCTCTCCTCCGACTAAATATCTCATCAAATCGATTTTATGAATACCTAAATCAGCCATGGATCCAAATGCAGCAGTGCTTTTTTTAAAAAACCAGGTATTGCTTCCCTTATCTACGCTCCACATCTCCGGACCCTTATGCCCAAAGGTGGTTGTAAAACTGATTACCCTGCCAAGCTCTCCTGAATCCAATATTTCTTTAGCCTTTTTGTGAGCGGGAGCAAGCCTCTGATTATGTCCTATCATTAACCTTTTTTTGTTCTTCTCAGCTGCGGAAATCATGTTTTTGCAGTCCTGAAGTGTTATAGCCATAGGTTTCTCACATAAAACATTTTTTCCCGCATTCAATGCTTTTATCGTTATTTCAGCATGGTAGGCATTGGCCACACAAACGCTAACCGCGTCTATGGACTTATCTTGGAGCATTTCATCATCATTCAAATAAACTTTGCCCCCAAAATCCTCGGCCATCGCTTTCGCCCTATCCTGATTGAAATCGCAAAATCCTGCCAAATTAACATCAGGATTATTTGAATACTCAGCCGCGTGACGCATTCTCGCTATTGATCCGCAGCCTATTACACCAACATTTATCACAAAATAACCCCCTTTCAAAACTAAATTAAAAACTGTTCAATATATTTTTTAGACTGTATTACTGCCTTCACTCTGTCTTCTAAAGTTTCTTCAAAAGCTTTATCTTCAACTTCCAGTACAACATAACCCTTATATCTGATATCTGTAAGAGCCGAAACAAATTTGCTCCAGTCTACGTCTCCCAAGCCCGGAAGCTTAGGTGAGCTGTAACTAAGCGGCGTCGACATAGTTCCCACCATATCCTTTTTCTCGGGTAGAATTTTATGGTCTTTTATATGTATATGAAACAGCTTATCTTTAAAACTGTAAACCGGTTTTATATAGTCCATCTGCTGCCATATAAAATGAGAAGGGTCGTAATTTAAACCAAAATTTTTGCTTGGTATTATATCAAACATTTCACTCCATATTTTTGGAGTAGTAGCCAAATTCTTTCCGCCCGGCCATTCATCTTCGCTAAAAAGCATAGGACAATTTTCAATTGCTATTTTTACGCCATTATCTTCAGCAAATTTAATTATGTCCGGCCAAGTAGCTTTAAAGTCTGCCATGCTTTCTGAAACTGTCTTTTGGGGGTCCCTTCCAATAAATGTAGTTATTATGTCCACACCAAGTTTTGGCGCGTTTTCAACTAATTTTTTAATATGATTAATATAGATATTTCTTTTTTCTAAATCAGGGTCAAGCGGGTTTGGATAATACCCTAACGCAGATATTTCAACATTTTTATTGTTTAAATACTCTTTGATGTAATCTATCTTTTGATTGTTTAATGTGTCAACATCAATATGAGTAACTCCGGCATAGCGCCTTTCCGCTTTGCCTTTTGGCCAGCACATCATTTCAACACATTCCAGCCCAATGTCAGCAGCTAAATCAACTACATACTCAAAACTCTGCTCCGGTAAAATTGCACTCGCATATCCAATTTTCATCTTGCCCTTCTCCTTGTGTGTTACGCTGTTATCGCTATCTTCGCCATTAGAATATCATCGTTTCCATTCTTTGTCAAGTTTATTTTTATTATTTTCATTGTACGGTTTATTATTTTTCATTTTTTTCATTTTTTAATGTTTTTTCACCGTTTTTTACGTGTTTATTATTTACAATCGCCTCTATTGATGATATTATATTTACAACAATTACATTGAGGCAAAAAACATGAGCAGACAAAAAGAAAAGGTGAAAATACACGATGTGGCCAAAGCTGCAGGTGTATCAATAGCAACCGTATCAAGAGCACTTAACAATAAAGATAACGTAAAAGAATCCACTTATAAAAAAATAATGCAGGCTGTCAGAGAAGTAGGATATGAGAATTTTACAATGCGAAATGACAGCAATCTTATACTTATACTAATGCCGGATATAAATAATCCATTTTACTCGGATGTAGTAAAAGGCATTTCAGTTTCCGCTAATAATCATAACTATCAGGAAATAATAGTAAGGACAGGCAATCACCCTCTTACTCAGTCATTTGTTGAGAATATATTGCACGACACTAACGCCGCCGGAATAATCACCTTGGACCCTGTGTCTTCAATGGAAACTTTAGATAATCTAAGAAAAAAAATCCCAATAATTCAGTGCGCCGAGCATATAGACCACCCTACCGCTCCATATGTCTCAATTGATGACATAAGTGCGAGCAAAGCGGTGGTCGAATATATTGTATCTAAAGGGAGAAGAAAAATCGCGCTTATTACCGGGCCTTTAATGTATAAATATGCCCGAAAACGCAAAGAAGGATTTTTAGAAGCTCTAAAAATTTCTGGTATTGAGCCGATTCCGAGTTATATCGTATCCCTTCCTGAATTTAGTTATGATACTGCTTTTTCTGCCGCAACACAGCTTTTAAGCATGGATGACAGGCCTGATGCCATATTCGCGGTTTCTGACGTTTTTGCAGTTGCTGCAGTTAAGGCTGCCCGTCGAGTAGGCTTAAGAATACCTCAGGACGTGGGAATAATAGGTTTTGATAATACAGAAACATCCATTATGTGTGAGCCGCCTTTGACTACTGTTAAACAGCCACAATTCCAGTTAGGGTATTTATCCTGTGAAATGCTATTGGAGCAAATCACAGATAATAACGCAACTCCAAAGCAGCTTCTTTTGGATGTTGAACTCGTCATAAGAGAATCCATGTAAAGAGAAATTTTATACTTGCTCAGCAATTATGTATATTTACTGCATTTTTATTGGTTACCGTAAAAACCTCAAAAAGGCCCAGTATTTATAACTCTTCACTTCACTTATTACTTCATTTGTAAATTTGAGTATATGGACTCTTTCATATTATCTTAATTAACTTCCTCAGAATTGAAAATCTTTTTTACAGTATGCAGCCCAATGCCGAACCTGCTGCATCCCGCATCAATCATTGCTTTAATTGTTTCTAAATCCCTAATGCCTCCGGCGGCTTTAATCTTCGCAGAGTTTCCTATCGCATTTTTAATGACTTTAATTGTTTCTACGGTTGTCGGCTTGCTGCCCCAGCCCGTTCCCGTTTTTACAAAAGCAACTCCCGCTTTAACTGCAATTTCACTTGCTTTTGCGATTTCATAGTCACTTAAATACGATATTTCCAATATCGATTTCACTGGTTTGCCATTTGCCGCATCGACTACAGCCTTTATATCATCATGCACAAAATCATACATTTTTGACTTCATTGCGCCAACGTTTATCACCATATCCATCTCGTCCACGCCTAAGCTGTGCATCTCTTTTGCTTGCATAACTTTCATTTTTGTGGTATCAGCACCCGAAGGGAATCCAATTACACCGCCGACTAGTATATTTTTATACTGTGATAATTTTTCTACCAATATTTCTGTGAAGCACGGCATTGCAAACGCACAAATAAGATTATATTCAATTGCTAATTCAATAACCATATTCAGTTCTTTGAGTGTTACATCAGTACGTACTGCGCTGATATCTATCATTCTGTTTAGGTTGTCTATGCCGGATTCAAACATTATTAATTCTCCTCTTCTTTCTCATTAATTGTTAATTAATACTGTACAATTTTCTTAAATTTATGTTTTTACCATTGTGATGCTTCTATCATATCGCCGATATCTGATTGAATGTCTGCAATCTTTTCAAACAATTTCAAAATTTGCTCATACTTAATATTATTATCTTTATTTGGAGCAATCTTTCCTTTTTGCACATGGATTTTACTCATGATATCGAAATTCTTCCATATTCCCGCTCCAATAGCAGCAACAGCAGCTGCTCCCAGGGATCCTGCATCCTGCCCTACATTAGTTTCTATTATATTTTTGTTGTATATGTCTGCAAACAAACTTCTCCAAAATCGGCTTTTGCCGCCCCCGCCTACAATAAGCATATCTTCCGAAAGGTCAGTATAGCTTGCTAAAACATCCATTGCCAGCCTGAGATTTAAGCAAATTCCTTCTAAAGCAGCTCTTATCAAGTCTTGTTGAGTATGCTTAAGCTGCAAACCAATAAATCCGCCTTTTATGTTAGGTGATTTATCAAGAGAAGACCCGCCTGCCAAACTCGGGTTGAAAATTAACCTGTTTGAGCCTACAGGCGATTTTTCTGCCAAAGCTGACATTGCATTATAGGGTTCTTTTTCATTCAGTAAATCTCTGCAAACATTGTCTCTCAGCCATCTGAATGAATTGCCTGCGGAAAATATAGCCGTCGCTGACACAAACATGCCTGGAATGCAATGAGTAAATACATATGGTTTTTTTACCGTGTCAACAATTGGCTTATGCCCTGATACAGCAATCCATGCAGAAGTCCCCAGAGAAGTATACGTCATTCCTTCTTTTGTACAACCTGCTCCCAGAGCCATACAGGCATTATCCACACCGCCGCAGGCAACTTTAACGCCGGTATGCAGGCCTAACGCATCAGCCGAATTTGCTGTCAGCGTTCCGATAATGTCAGTAGATGCTAATATTTCAGGTAGCTTTTCCGCACCCACCTTAGATGCACGTATATATTCCAGCTTATATTCCCAGTTTACTAAATCATATACTCCGCTTCCTGAGGCATATGAATAATCAGTGCACATTCTGCCGGTGCATTTATAGTTTATATAATCTTTTGTCCCAATAAATTTATATGTATCTTTATATACATCCGGCATATTGTCCATGTACCACATTTGTTTAAACACTGCATAAAGCGGCGCGGGAAAACCATTTCCTGTTGTAAGGTACCATTCATCTTTATCTATAGTTTTAAAAAAACGTTCCGCCTGCTCTTTTGCTCTGGAGTCTGACCAAATCGGAACCGCTTCAACTAGCAATTCTCCATTTGCTGACAGCGGAACGGCGCCCAAGCTGTGTCCTGATACAGCAAGGCATTCAATATTATTTTTGTCAATTGCTGATTCTTCTAATAATAGCTTAGTAGATTTAACAATCGCATCCCACCACTCCTGCGGTTTTTGTTCATGGTAACCACTTTGCGGATAATATGTATTATATGCAATAAAACAATCGCCTAATGAATTGCCTTCTTCATCATATAGTGACGCCTTTGCTCCCCCGGTTCCTAAATCATATGCAATAATATATCTCATGGCCTACTCCTAGCATTAATTCAGTCTGAAAAAATTCATTATCTTAACAGTTCATATTTTCTACAAAATAGTATACCCGCCATCAACAGCTAAATCAGAGCCGGTAGCAAATAAAGAAGCATCTGATGCAAAGTATACAAAAGCGCCAATCAAATCTTCCGGGAATCCTAATCTGCTTCCCTCCGGCATTTTAGCCTGCCATATCGGAAGCATATCTGTCATTGTCGCTAATAGTTCCGTTTGAATATAACCAGGGCTTATGCAATTAACTCTTATGTCGTATTTTGCCCATTCTACTGCTAATGCTTTGGTCAAATGTACCACGCCGGCTTTTGCGGCACAATAATTTGCAATAGTCTGCGGAACATTTACTATTTTAGCTGACATTGAAGCGGTACTTATTATGGACCCTTTTGTGCCATGCTTTTTCATCAGTTTTGCGGCGGCTTGAGCAGTGAAGAACACTCCATTTAAGTTTACATCGATAACTGATTTAAATGTATCAGGGCCAATATCAATTGCTTCATCACCTGTGAATATTCCTGCATTGTTAACTGCAAAATCACAAGTTTTAAACTGCTCTTCATATTTTTTTATCATTTCTTCGGTCATGTCTTAAATTAGTTGACGGGACCAGGGAAATCGTTTTGTTATAATCTGAAAGCAGCTGTTCGATGCCAAGTGATTTTCGTTCATCGGCGTCGTTTAAGTCAAGTTGAAGGTCACACTCGTCACAGTTTCTGTC
>CAZDZB010000022.1:11521-22118 GCA_964509795.1 uncultured Christensenellaceae bacterium
AACTGCAAAATCACAAGTTTTAAACTGTTCTTCATATTTTTTTATCATGTCATTAACGCTGTCCGGGTTAGTTACATTGCAATGCAGAGCAATGATATTTCTTCCTGTTTTTCCAGCAATCTCCCTGGCCGTTGCCTGAGCTTTTTCGATATTCATATCGACTATTGCAACGTCTGCGCCCAGCTCAGCGTAAGCTTGAGCAATAGTCTTTCCAATTCCTTGTGCCCCACCGGTAATAAAGCCTTTTCTGCCTTCTAAACTAAACAATTTTTTAACATCCATTTTGATTTCTCCTCCTGCCTTTTAGTAAATCTCTTTTTATAGCTATCGATAAAAATTAATATTAAACTTCATGCGCACTTACTCTTAACTTGTAATGAATATTAAGATGGCAATCACACTAATAATAGTTCCCAGTCTTCTTCATTTTCGCATTATTTTCTGTCTTAAAGTAATAAAAGAGAGTTGCTAATTCAACTCTCTTATATTCTCTCTCATATTACCTTTTCATAAACTTTAAGAGCATTCAGCCGAATAGGGTGAGCTACTGTCCTATCCATTGCTTCATAAGCAGAGCCTAATTGAATACTATATCCTTTATATCCAAACCAAATTGGCTTATCAGCAACCTTATCTTACTTTTTGAAGTAAGGTGTGTAACACGGTTCATTCCAATAAGACAGGAGTTCATCGTCCATTCTTGCTATAAACAATTGGTATCCGCCAGTTTCTTGTACCGTCAATATTTCACCAACCATGTTCGCGACAACTTCAATTCCCTTTGTGCCAAGGTAATTAACAGCAGCTCTATAAGAAATAAGCATTTCCATCAACGTTGTTGCTCCGCAGCCATTAACAACGCACATCAGCTTTTCTCCGCTTTCTACGCTAAGGTCTTTTAACAGTTCGTCCATCAATAACGCAATAGTTTCATCTGCTGTTTTAATAGGGATCTTATATCCGCCGCCTTCACCGTGCTGGCCCATTCCAATGCCCATTTCATCATCGGATAAAACAGCTAAATCCCCGCCTGTAACCGGATGTGTAGCTCCTGTTAACGAAACTGATATTGCACCCATGTTATCAGCAAATTTCTGAGTAATGGCAGCAACTTCGTCCAGTGACTTTCCTTGTGCCGCTGCACCGCCTGCAATTTTATACGCAGGTACACAGCCAACGAAACCACGTCTGTTATCAGCATCTTCTCTTGGAGCTGTTGTGATATCCTCTTGTGTAACAACCTTTTTTACATTGATTCCTTCTTTTTTTGCTGCCTTCATTGTAAGGTTAGCTGTAAGCATATCACCTGCATGGTTTAGCACAATAAACAGAACGCCTTTGCCTTTATCGGCAAGCTTAAGTGCTTCCAAGCAGCTTTCCGGGCCTGGCGCTGCGAATATATCGCCGCATACTGCTATGTCAACCATTCCTTCGCCTACAAATCCTTGCAATGCGGGTTCGTGGCCAGTTCCACCTAATGTTACAACCGTTACCCTATCAGCATCTTTTAGCTTTTTGTTAACAACCAAATTACCATCGACTAATTCAATGATTTCTTTGTTAGCAAGTGCTAAGCCTTCCAAAAGTTCTTGTGTTAAGTTTGATGGATCGTTTATAAACTTTTTCATCATTTTTTCCTTCCTCCTTGTTAATTCAATGTTTATTTATTAAACGCATTACTAAAACCTTTTATTAAACAATATAATGAGTATGCGCCTGCATCCATAGTTCCAATGGTTGCTTCCTTATGAAACCTTGCTCTTCCGAATTTTGCCTGGCATTGTTTAGAGTACTCAGCCCCTTCATGTGCCGCTTCAGCAATGTCAGCAAGCAGCTGCGGCAGCGGGGAATCTGAGGTTTGCGCTCTTTCGCATGCCGGAATTAATGTATCCATTAATGTTTTGTCTCCTACTTTAGCAGTTGATATGTATCCTATGCTTTCCAAACCTCCTGCGAACATAGATTTTATGGCAGCTTCGTCTGCCTCTTCAACGCCTTCCAAACCTTCACCAAACCCGCTGATTATTGTGCCGTATAAAGGCCCTGCGCTTCCGCCGTTAACATTCATTATATCTTTAGCTAAACTTTCAAACATTGCCTCTAAAGACTCATCATCCGGTGAGTTCATAGCTTTTTCTCTGATAACTTTACTGATTCTTCCAACAGTTACGCCATGGTCACCATCACCAAATTTAGAATCAATTTCAGAAAACTCATCAATTTTTTCATCTAAAGCATCACTTGCACTTATTAGCATTTTCAAAAAATCACTCTTTGTTAATACCATAATATTATCCTTCTTTCCTAAATATTCAAATCTATTTTAAACTTATATTTAATTTTACTTTTTGTGACTTACCCCGTTAATACCATATTAACAAATGTTATGACAAATGTCAACTGGTTAAATCTTTTGGATTTTTCACTCAAGTCTGGTGCTAAAAACCGGCGACAGTACTTTGCATTTTAAATTAATTTTACCTATAATGCAAATTCATATTCAGACAATCTTTTTACAACTTTCTGCGCAATTTGCTGGTCCACAAATACATGGGTTATAATGTTTGTTTTAAGTGCGCCAATTAAATTATCCGCAGTTATATTACATCTGCATATTCCCATTACTATGTCTGCTTTTTTCAGCTGTTCCAACGGTATCCTATACACCACATCGTTTTCATTTTCTATTATATTGCCGTCTTTATCATAGTAATACGAAACCATATGGCCAACTGCGTCTTTAAGTTTTCTTCCAAATCTTGATGCCGTAGCAAGGTCAGGCACCGAGGGATGGTTTTCAATGTTGACAATTGCGAAATTTACCTTTTCCCAGCTTTGCTGAATCTTGCCGAAAAATTCAAGTTTGCTAACGCTTTCAAGCTCTTCTTTCGTTTCATAGAAAGCAGGTGCAAGAGCAAAATGCGGTTCGCACCCTGCTGCTTGTCCAAAAGCTCTGCACATCTCATCTGTATGATAGTTTTTATTAGCTGTGGCCGAGTTACCAACTAATGAGCACACATTGCCATTTATCATTAGCTTTTCATCCTGAGTTTCCATGAATTTCACAATGTCGCCTATCATGTTTCCCCAGCTAATGCCAATATATTCTCCCTGATTAGCATTTTTTTTTATAAAATCGCAAGAAGATTTAACTATCATTTTTTCGGTCATACTTTTTGAGTTTACACCATTAATCAAACTTCCGCCCTTCATGTTATAAGTTTTGCAAAGAACTCTCATAATATTGTTGTCCATCTCAAATGGTGAGTTTATTTTAATTTCAACAATGCCTAGCTCTTTTGCATCAGATAATAAAATGCTGACTAAAGGCCTTGAAACACCAAGCGCCTTGGCTATTTGGCTCTGATTCATATTGTCTTCGTAATACATTTTGCCAACTGTCACCAGTTTTTGCATTCTTTCTACATCCATACCTAACTCCTGATAAAATTTATTGCTTTTTGCCTAAATCAATATAAAGATTACAAAATCAAAAGGGTAATAACACTTTCTTTAAAGTAAGAACTTTCGTAAACTTCAATCTCAATTCCTAACTCACTGCATTCTTCATGGCTTTGTATCTTAGTGAGTCAATGTACATAGCAATAAATATAATAACACCGCGTACAAATGGTATCGCATAAGGTGATATACCCATAATCGCCATGCCGGAAGCGATAAACAGCAATATAAGAGCTCCTATAAAACTGCCTGGATAGAAAGAACCTCTGCCTCCAAGCAGGCTTGTTCCTCCCAGAACAGCAGCCGCAATGGCCAAAAACTCATATGAGTAAAATCCAGTTACAACAACTGAGCCAAGTGTAATTATCCACAAACCGCCTGCAACACCGCATATTGCGCCTGTTATTATAAGGGCTGCGCTTTTGATTCTATCCGTATTGATACCAATATTTTTAGCAACCTCTTCATCGCTGCCAACAGCTAAAAGCTTTCGCCCGAACGGCGTCCATTTCAGTACCACAGTACATACTATTACAATGAAAAAAACTATAAACAACAGTACAGGAAAACCTCCTAGCGCTTCAATCTTTGCCTGCCTTAAAAAAGAAAGGCTAAATAAAGTGATAGTTTTATCATTTGTGATAATTTTTGCTACTGCTCTGATAACAAGCATCATTCCCATAGAAACTAGCATTGAATTCATTTTGAATTTAACTATAAATAAGCTGTTAATCCATCCAATAAATGTTGCCAATGCTATGCCTGCTAAAAAGGCCCATACTATTGGTACATCATAGGTTTTCATTAGAATTCCGGCCAAACATCCGGAAGCATACCCCATAGCCCCTACAGACAGGTCAATAACCCCTACCAATAGAGCAAATGTTACGGCAATAGTAACAAGAATCAACGGCCCGCCATTAAACATTGTTGTATACATATTTTTAAGAGTTAAGAAGCTGTCTGAACCCATTGTAAAGACAATAAAAATAAGGATTAACACAATATAAGTTGAATATTGGAAAATACTATCTAATTTAAACTTTTTAGTTTTCATCATTTTCCTCCTGTTTTACGATACCAGCCATAAGAGCCTCTTTTGAAAAGTCCTCTCTGTTTACTTCACCGACAAGTTTGCCTTCGGCAATAACAATAATTCTATCGCAAATATTCATGATTTCTTCAAGCTCTGATGAAATAACAACAAAAGACATCCCGTTTTTGGATTTCTCAAAAATAAGATTTTGTATCTCTGTTTTTGCTCCTACATCAACGCCTTTTGTTGGTTCGTCCATAAATAGAATATCCGGGTTTTTTAAGAACCATTTAGAGATAATAACCTTTTGCTGGTTTCCGCCGGAAAGCTTACTTACAATCATATTTTCGTCAACAGCTTTCACATTCACCTGTTTCATTAGTTTACGTGATTCTTCGTTTTCCTTACTCGTCTTAAGTATTCCAAGCAGTTTTGATGCAAACCTTTCGATAACAGAGCTTGTGATATTCTTGCTTATTGGCATATCCAGGAAAAGACCGTCATAATGCCTGCCTTCAGTAAGATATCCCACATTTTTATACAACTGTCTATGAGTAACTTCTTCTAATTTTCCGTCTTTGCCGAATAAGACTTTCCCTTCTGTCATTCTGTCGATGCCAAGGAGAGTGTTAAACAACTCTGACCTGCCTGACCCAAGTAAGCCCCAAACACCAAGAATTTCACCTTTGTGCAAATTAAAGCTAACATTTTTAGGGAACTTAACTCCTGATATATTCTGTGCTTTTAATACAATTTCGTCCTTATTTCTGGCATCTTTACGCACCGCTCCTTCAACTAAGCGCCCAAGCATCATATTCACTAATTGTTCTTTACTGAGTTCAACAACTGACGCATCCCCTGTTTTTTTACCGTCTCTTAGTGCAACAACCCTGTCACACAATTCAAAAATTTCGTCCAAATAGTGAGAAATATAGAATATAATATAACCTTGAGCTTTAAGGTTATTAATGATTTCAAAAAGTTTAGCTGTTTCATGGTCGGAAAGTGATGCTGTCGGTTCATCAAATAATAATATCTGGCCGCCTTGGCTCAGGGCCCTTGCGATTTGAATCATTTGCTTTTCTCCAACTGTTAATGAATAAGCCGGTGCTTCTAAATCAATACGGCAATCCAAAGCCTCTAAATGTTTTTTTACCTCTTTTTTCATTTGCTGTTTACTTAAAAACGGCGTTTTTCCTTTTGTCCATTTATTAAAATCCGTTGCCAACACGTTTTCAAATACGTTTAAAGTATCAAACACCTGCACTTCCTGATGAATAAAAGCAATACCTAATTCTTCTGCAGCTTTAGGATTTTTAATCTTTACTTCCTCTCCATTAATAACAATCCTGCCTCCCTTGTCAGGCTGCAGCAACCCTCCTAAAATGTTCATCATCGTGGATTTACCCGCGCCATTTACGCCTACAACGCCAAGTATTTCGCCTGGGTTTGCAGTAAATGAAACATCTGACAATGCTTTTACCCCCGGAAAAGTTTTACTTATATTGTTAAGCTGAAGTGACAATTTATTTTCCATAATATCCTCCTCACGCTGCTTTCTTTGAAAGATAGTAGTTTTTTAATGAACTTATACCCATTGCAAAAATGATAATGCTGCCTTTGATCAGTGTCGTGTAGTAATCTGATACACCAAGCAGGTTCATAACGTTATTTATACCAACAATCAAGAAAGCTCCTAAAACGGCATCTCTAATTCTCCCCTTACCGCCATTAACAGCAACCCCACCTATAACCGCCGCACTGATAATATCTAGTATTTGTGATTGAGGCCCCATAGTGGCTCTAGCAGTCGATAATGAAGCGGTATTGATAATGCCGGCAATAGCCGCACAAACACCAGCGATAATATAAACCACTAAAATAATATTATCTGTGCTGATTCCGGATATTCTCGCCGTTTCTTCCTTATTGCCGATATAGTAAACCTTACGCCCAAATGATGTACCGGTTAATACAAAATCAAGAATAGCAGGAATGGCTATAAGCATACCTATGACTGTGTATTTGTTGAAAAAGTGTGCGTATGTAGACGGAATAGTTGGCAGTCCGCGCGCTCCTCCGAGCACAGTTGCTATACCGGTTGCAACCGTCATCATTGAAAGAGTAACAACCAAAGGAACCATCTTCAATTTAGCTATGGCAATACCATTGATGAGGCCAAAAAAAGCGCCTGCTAATAACAATACGATACATCCTATTACCAAGTGAACTCCGGTTATAACTTCAAAACTTGTCATAAAGGCAACACCTATAACAGACGATGCCGCCATAACCGATGGGCTGGAAATGTCCATCCCACCAGTAATAAGAACAAAAGTAACACCGGCTGCCATAATCGCAATTGGCGCCACTTGAGCTAATAAGTTAGTTATATTCGTCCAAGTCATAAAATTCTCTACCGTAAGTGATAACACTACAAGCATTCCGGCAATAGCTGCAAGCATGCCCCAAAGCTGTTTATTTCTTTGACCAAATAATTTGATTTTATATAACAAAATTTTTCCCTCCCACTTTAAATTATTTAGAATAATATTCTAAAGAGTATGTTTCAAAGATTAACTTAACCGTGAAACATACCCATAAAAATATTGAAGCATCATATCTTAACTTCTAATAATAATCTGGTTTAAAGTAGATAGGTGAGGTTATAGTAACCTCACCTTGTCAATTGCTGTTTCACTAATTGCAATACAATGTTTAATTTACTAATATATAAGTTAGCTAATTCATTATATTACTACAATGCCTTATTCGTAGTCGAAACCCCATAAGAAGATGTCAGGATCAGCTATTATATCGTCAATATCTTCATTTGTTGCCATTGTGCCTAAAGTAAGCTGTTCTTTTTCGACTTCTTTGCCTTCCAGTAAGTCAAATGCTGATTTTGCAGCATTAACAGCAAACATCCAGCAGCCTTGGTCTACTGCAGTATCAATATATCCTGCTTGAAGCATTTCAATAGCCAGCGGGAATATATCTGATGAAGCTATGTAAACGTGTCCTTCTTCGCCGCGCGGATACCATTTGTCATGGTTTTCGAGAGCTGTTTGAATACCAGGCATCATAAAGTCTGATGAAGTATACAGGCAGTTAGCTTCTGGGTGAGCTTGAAGTGCAGCGTCTACGCTGTCGCGGGCAACGTCTGATTCCCATGCTCCGCTGTCACAAACGATAACTTCTAAGTCCGGATAACCGGCATCTACAAGAGCTCTTCTTAGGCCAGTTTCTCTGTTAATCGCATTCTCGTCTATAACTTGGCCGTGAACGTCGATCATAACTGTTGGTTCAATTCCGTCTGCTTCCATAATTTCAAACATTCTCATAACTCCAACGTATGCCTGCTCTTCAGAAGCGAAGTTAACTGTAACGTCTGGAATTTGTTCGCCTGTTGCTTCAGGAGATACAGCGCGGCAGTATGATATGTATATAGCGCCTGCTTCGTGAACTTCTTCTACGGATTGCAAAATTGCCTGTGAGTCTACGCAAGGAACGAAAATAACTTCGCAGCCTTTAGCCAGAAGGTCTTTGATATCGTTAGCTTGTTTTACAGCGTCATCACTAGCGTTAGTTGCAGTCCATTCAACTGTATAACCGCGTTGTTCTGCTTCATAATCCACTCTCATTTTCAAATAATCTTCCCACGCGTGGAAAGCCGGAGCTTGCTTACTTTGCATTGCTAGTCCCATTTTTACAACTTTAAGGTCTCCTGTTGACTCACTAGTACCTGTTGATTCTGTTGATGTGCTATCGTCAGCTTTAGGTGTGCAGCCAGCAAATATGCTTAGTGCAAGAACTAATGCCAACATAATAACTAAAATCTTTTTCATATCTTTCCTCCTAAAATCTTTTAAATTACAATTGTAACTAACAATTGTTATTACCTTTCGATATTATATTATTTTCTAACCTTTGTCAATACATTTGTTAAATATTTTAGAAATTGTTATAACTTTTGCTAATTTTCGTTGACACGGTATTTGTTTGCTGATATACTTGCTCATATACTTGCTGGTTTTAAGGTGCTTATTCATGATAAATTAATCGCTTTTTTCCCTGCCCGTTAGTAACGGAATAAAGCAAGCGCATCTCTTCAAATTAAAATAAAGGTAACAAAAAAATTTATCTTTAATAATAAATAAAAATACAAGGAGACTAATATGGCTGACGCAAAAGGAAATAAAATTGCAAAGAACTATCACTTGGATACACCAGTTCAAATGGAAGGTTTCCATGTAAAAGGCATGAGCAATGTAGACTGGGGTATGAAAAACAGGCTTTCAAGGATTTTTAACTCCGAAAGCGGTAATTCTGTTATGCTTGCATTCGATCATGGATATATCATGGGACCGACCGCAGGACTTGAAAGGCTGGACATAGTGGTTCCAGAATTAGCAGATGATGTTGATTGCTTTATGGGCACAAGAGGCGCACTGCGTTCTTGCATTCCGCCAAAGTATACAAATGCTGTTGCATTAAGAGTTTCAGCAGGCTCAACTGTTGCATCTGATGATGTTACACACGAGATTATTGGCGTTAATATGGAGGATGCTATTCGCATGAACGCTTCATGTGTTGCTGTTCAAACTTTTATAGGTGTTCCTGAAGAAGAAAAAAATTCAATTCAAAACTTAGTACAAACTGTGGATGCCGGGTATCGTTATGGAATGCCGACATTAGGCGTTGTTGCTGTTGGCAAAAATATGGCAAGGGATACAAAATTCTTTTTGCTGGCAACAAGAGTGTTAGCGGAGTTAGGCGCAAATATCATCAAAACTTATTACTGTGAAGAATTTGAAAATGTAGTAGCTTCATGCCCTGTTCCAATTGTTGTCGCAGGCGGCAAAAAAGTCCCTGAAAAGGATGCTTTGGAACTTGCTTATAACGCAATTTCAAGAGGGGCCAGAGGTGTTGATATGGGAAGAAACATCTTCCAGGCAGAAGACCCAAAAGCAATGGTAAAAGCTGTGAACATGGTTGTGCATCAAAATTCCGATGTAAAGAAAGCATATGAATTCTATTTAGACACAAAGAAAAAATAAGAAATTCATTAACACCCTTTCAGTTAATCATGCGTTTAGTTCGTGTACAAACTGATTTTAAGTGTTTGTAATGTTTCAAACTACTACGCAAGGCAGTTTTGTGGGTTTACGGGAAATATCCCAAAGGTTATTAATCTGTGAAAATTAATAGAATATAAAATAAAAGGAGAAGTATTATGGCACTAGAGTATATGCACGTAGGTATTCCAATAACAAACAAAAAACCTAACATGACTTATGTTGAGGAAATGAAGTTGTGGTTAAACAATCCTGATGAATATGATTACAAAATCGAGTATTTGAAGTTCGAGGAAGGCGGCCCTTTCCCGGAGATTATGCACAGAAACCCGCATGTTGCATACAAAACAGATGACATGAACCCTTACTTAGAAGATGCAGATGAAGTGATTTTCGGACCTGTAGATGCCGGTGCTGGTGCACGTATGGCTTTCATAATAAAAGATGGAGTAATTATTGAGCTGTATGAGTCTAAATAGTAAGCACTGTTTATCGTAATTTATCAATAAACCGCAGGGTGACTCCATAAATAAAATGGGGCCATCCTATTTATTAGCTGCGTTTATTTGTATCTGCATCCCTGCGCATTCAGCGCTAGTTTTTGTTTCTAAGACAGTAATAACATATTTTAGGGGGGAATATATGAAAGCTATTTTTTCAACGTCAAATAAGGAAATTGGACTGAACGTTTATAACAGTAAAAGCATGGAGAAAATTCACAAAGAATTCGAAACCGATAGTAAAATATATACTAAAGAAGATATTGTGTCATCAGAAAATAATTTTAACGATGCGGAAATAATTTTCGGATGCTGGGGAATGGAAAACTTTTCTGTTAAAGAAATTAAAGAAAATCTAGCCAGCCTTAAATGCATCTTTTATGTAGGCGGTTCAGTTAAATATTTTGCAAAACCATTTTTAGAAACAGGAATAAAAATCTGCGGCGCATGGCAGGCTAATGCTGTGGCTGTAGCTGAATATGTTGTTGCTCAGATGATATTAGGCATAAAAGGCACATTTA
>CAZDZB010000023.1:0-22111 GCA_964509795.1 uncultured Christensenellaceae bacterium
AAGGGGTGTTCGACGCGACGCTCATAAGCTATCAGGGCGACTACGCGGCGTAGTTGGTAAACTGAAAGCACAATATGTTATATAACAAAAAACCTTGCTTTTAAAGCAAGGTTTTTTTGAGTCGATTAACTTTTAATCCTGTTACAACTTAAATCAGGTTGTGTGGTCGTAACCTTCTTTGAGGCCAAATTCATCCGGGCCTTGAAGAATTGTGATGTACTCTAATGCTATAGCATAGTCTTCATCAGACATACCAGAGATCTGGTTTTCACATGCTTCGTTGAAAGCAATTGGATCGTCTAACAATACGTCGTTAACATCGTATAATTCCATGGTTTCATCACCACCATCATCACCAGTGATTAAATCAATTGTGTCATCTGTGTCTGCAACAGCGTTGTGAGCATTTACGCAGTTAACGATAACTTGAGCATTTGAAAGAGCTGCTGAACGTTCTGCACGGTCTTGGATACGGTTGTAACTAGGTACTGCAACTGCTGCTAAGATAGCAATGATTGCAATAACAACGATTAGTTCGATAAGTGTAAAACCTTTGTTGTTTTGGAACTTTTTCATCTTGTTAATCCTCCATTTTTTAGGCTTTTCAGCCTTTTATATATTTAATATATTGTAATATATTAAAACTTAATAAAATTCATATAGTACGAACCGATTCGTTTATATCAGGTCCCCCATTGTAAACATCGGCAGCATTATCGCAAGAACTACGAATAATATAATTCCGCCGAGGACTACAATTATCAAAGGCTCCATTAATCCCATTAGCTGGGATATGGCAGCGTCTGACTCTTCTTCATAGTAGTCTGAAACCTTTGTAAGCAAATCATCCAGCGTTCCCGATTCCTCTCCTACATGTATCATTTGCGAAACCATTAAAGGAAATACATTAGCAGTAGTAATGGATTCAGAAAGAGGCACGCCCTGTTTTATTTTTGCCGTTGCTCCGTTAAGTTTATCTTCAACGTACTTGTTTATCATGGAGTGAGAAGTGATTTCCATAGAATCTGTCAAAGACACTCCCGACGCAAACAAAGTAGATAACGTCCTTGTGAACCTGGAAGCCAGTATTTTTCCGTAAAGCTTCCCGACCATAGGTATTTTTGTTTTGAATTTATCAAAACCAAGCCTGCCGTTTTCCGTCCTTAGGAATATCCAGAACAGAACTGCGATTATAGCAACTATTGCGACAATGAGGCCTGAATAATTCTGAACGAAATCACTGATGCCTATCAGAGCCATAGTTACTCCCGGTAATTCAGCACCCGCGCCCTCAAACATGTTTTGGAACGTAGGAACAACGTTTTTCAGCAGATACCAAACTACAGCTATGCTTATAACAGCCAACGCCACCGGATAAATCATTGCTCCCCGTATTTTCGTGCTTTGTTTATTATCCTTTTTAAACATTACACCCATCCGCTTAAAGGAAAGGTCCAATGTGCCTGATGCTTCTCCTGCCTCTATCATTGAGATAAAAATTGCAGGGAATCTTTTGCTATGGACCTTAAAAGATTCTGCCATTGATGTACCGGAGCGCACCTTTTCATTGACGTCTATCAGGATTTTCTTAAGCTCCTTATTCTCGCTCTGAGAAACCATCATGTCCAGGCCGCGCGTCATAGGCACTCCCGCACGAAGTATTGATCCGAACTGCTCACAGAAAATATAAACCACTTTCATGCTGAGTTTCGAAAAAATAACTATATCTTTGTTAGCAAAAGTCTGCTGCTGTTTTACTATTTCAAGAGGGAAAAATTGCTTTTCGCGAATCATTGTACGAACATCTTCTAAACTTGAAGCCTCGTATACCCCCTCAATTACCTGCCCCTGACTGTTGGATGCCTTGTACTTATACTTATCCACTCAATCTCTCCTCGTTAACCGCTTACTTCCAAATACCCAAACCTACTCAATAATATGTATGTAATTATGATATCTATACATACATTATAGTACATAAACATATAGCTTTATCTGACCAAATTCAGATATTTTTCGCTATTTTCACTAATTAAATATTATTACATGTATTATAGCATAAACAACATCAAAAATATATATGAAAATATTAACATATTGTAACTATTCTTTTAATGGATATAATGATTTAACACTAAATATATAATAAAAGAACAGTTTTGGGAATATGCTCAAATAAATTGCACTCATTTAAATAAACCCGAATAATATATAATATTATATTGTCGCAGTGAAACAAAAAAATGTATAAAGTAAGGGAAAGAAAAAAATAGGAAATTCGCCTTGACACCAAATAACTGATAGCATTATAATTAATAGTTGAATATAGTGAGGCAAAAAACACCGAATTCGGTTAAAATCACACTGCTTTTTAAGTTATGTGTTCTTAATATTTTATAACAATAAACTAATCGAGGAGGCTACTAATGGCTAAAAAATTAACCATGGATGGCAATACAGCTGCCAGTCACGTGGCGTATGCGTTTTCTGACGTTGCCGCCATATATCCTATTACACCATCCTCCCCAATGGCTGAAGTTGCGGATGTTAACGCAGCCTATGGGCTAAAAAACTTGATGGGGCAACCCCTTAAAGTTATTGAGATGCAGTCAGAAGGAGGTGCAGCAGGCGCTGTACACGGTTCTTTGGCGGCTGGTGCATTAACAACAACATTTACGGCATCACAAGGACTGCTGCTAATGATTCCTAACATGTATAAGATTGCAGGCGAACTTCTGCCGTGTGTTTTCCATGTCAGCGCACGTTCATTAGCAACACATGCACTATCAATATTTGGTGACCATGCTGACGTTATGGCCGCACGTCAGACAGGATTCGGAATGCTTTCATCCAACTCAGTGCAGGAAGCGATGGATATGGCGTTGATTGCACATCTTTCGTCATTGAATTCATCTGTACCTTTTGTACACTTTTTTGACGGATTCCGTACATCACACGAAATACAGAAAATTGACGTCATAGATTATGAAGACATGGCAAAATTAATGCCTTGGGATAAGGTGGAAGAATTCAGAGCAAGAGCTATGAACCCGGAACACCCGCATCTGCAGGGCACAGCACAAAACCCGGACATCTATTTCCAGGGAAGAGAAGCAGCCAACAAGTTTTATGACGCTGCTCCGGAAGTAGTTGCAGACGCAATGGAGAAAGTATCAAAGCTTACAGGCCGCACATACAACCTGTTTGATTATGTAGGTGCAGACGATGCTGAAAGCATCATAATTATGATGGGTTCAGGCGCAGATACAGCTGATGAAGCCGTTCAATATTTAACATCAAAAGGTCAAAAAATTGGCTTAATTAAGGTTCGTTTGTACCGGCCTTTCTCAATTAAGCATTTTGTTGACGCAATTCCAGCATCAGTTAAAAAAATCGCAGTGCTTGACAGAACCAAAGAAACAGGTTCAGTCGGTGAGCCGCTTTATGTGGACGTTGCATCAGCATTGCGCGAAGCCGGAAGAGATGTTGAAGTATTAATCGGCGGAAGATACGGAATGGGCTCAAAAGAGTTTACTCCTTCAATGGTTAAGGCCGTTTATGACAATTTAAACGGAGAAGCCAAGAATCACTTTACTGTGGGTATTGACGATGACGTTACAAACACATCTATTGAAATTAAAGAGGAAGTTAACGCAGTTCCGGAAGGAACAATTTCCTGCAAATTCTATGGACTGGGTTCGGACGGCACAGTTGGCGCAAACAAAAACTCAATAAAAATAATCGGCGACTATACAGATATGTACGCACAAGGGTATTTTTCTTATGACTCCAAAAAGTCAGGCGGCGTTACGGTGTCTCACCTGCGTTTCGGTAAAAAAGAAATCAAATCTACATATTTAATTGACAGAGCGGACTTTGTTGCCTGCCATAATCAGTCATATGTAACTCGTTACGATCTTTTAAAAGGCATAAGAGAAGGAGGCACATTCCTTTTGAATTCAGGATGGACCCCTGATGAAATGAATGAAAGGCTGCCCGCTTCACTCAAAAACGTAATTGCCAAAAAGAAGCTTAAATTCTATAATGTAGACGCTGCCAAGGTAGCTGAAGATGTGGGAATGCGCGGACGCATAAACACAGTTATGCAGGCTGCATTTTTCAAGCTGGCAGGTGTTATCCCTTATGAAGACGCTGAGAAATATATGAAGAAGGCAGTAGACAAAACATACGGCAAAAAAGGCCAGGACATTGTTAAAATGAACTATGCCGCTATTGACAACGCAATAGCCGGAATAGAAGAAATTAAATATCCTGAAAACTGGGCAACCACGACTGAAGGAGCTGAGCCGCAGTATGTAAAGGGCAATGACTATGTAAACGAAGTTATTTCCCCGATGATTGCGCAAAAAGGTGATGACCTTCCTGTTTCTAAGTTTGACTTCGCAGGGCGTTTTCCTACAGGAACAACCAAGTATGAAAAGCGCGGCATTGCGGACTATGTTCCTAAATGGATTCCGGACAACTGCATTCAGTGCAATCAATGTTCTCTCGTCTGCCCCCACGCTGTTATAAGGCCCATACTTATAGACGAAGGTACAGAAAGGCCTGAAGGCTTTAACACAGTTAAACCTATAGGCAAAGGATTTGAAGGCAAGGAATACAGAATACAGATTTCTCCCCTTGACTGCACGGGCTGCGGCAACTGCGCCGATATATGCCCGGGACGCAGAGGCGAAAAAGCATTGGTTATGGAAGAATTCGATTCACAGCTTGAGCAGGCAGAGTTATTTGATTTTGCTATGAAACTTCCGGAAAATGAAGTGGATATTTCAAGCCCGAACGTTAAGAATTCCCAGTTCTTAAAACCGTTGTTTGAATTCTCGGGCGCATGCGCAGGCTGCGGAGAAACACCTTATGTTAAATTGGTTACCCAATTATTCGGCGACAGAATGGTTATAGCTAACGCGACAGGCTGCTCCTCTATTTATGGCGGATCTGCCCCAACAGTCCCGTATACGGTAAACGACAAAGGCTATGGCCCAACATGGGCGAACTCATTGTTTGAAGACAATGCAGAGTTCGGTTTTGGTATGGCTTTGTCATATAAACAGCGTCGAGACAATATTGAACGCATAATGACAGAAGCATTAGGCAGCGCTTCAGCTGACGCTAAGGAAGCATTTACCGCCTGGCTTGAAAACAAAGACAGCGCGGAAGGTTCTAAAGAAGCCTCAAAGAAAGTATGTGAGGTTCTTGACAAGCAGGCAGATAAGTATCCTGAGCTTGACAAAGCACGTGATATGCTTGTTAAAAAATCAGTATGGATTATCGGCGGAGACGGCTGGGCATATGACATAGGCTACGGCGGGCTTGACCACGTTCTGGCGATGGGTGAAGACGTAAATGTCCTGGTACTGGATACAGAAGTTTATTCAAACACAGGCGGACAGGCGTCAAAAGCCACACCTACAGGTTCAGTTGCAAAGTTCGCAGCAGCAGGCAAGCGCACACGCAAAAAGGATTTGGGAATGATGGCAATGAGCTATGGCTATGTATATGTAGCTTCAGTATCAATGGGTTCAAACCCTGCACAGCTGGTTAAGGCTGTAACAGAGGCAGAAGCTTATCCGGGCCCGTCAATAATCATTGCGTATTCACCATGCATTAATCACGGCATAGACATGGGCAAATCCCAAGCGGAAATGAAAAAGGCGGTAGAAACAGGATATTGGCCGTTGTATCGTTTCAATCCATCATTAGGCGATCAGGGACAAAATCCGTTTACAATGGATTCAAAAGAGCCCACAAAAGAATACTCAGAGTTCCTGGAAGGCGAGCGCAGATACACTACACTGACTTCTCAGTTCCCGGATGCAGCCGAAAAATTATTTAAGGATGCTGAACAGGAAGCTAAGAAACGTCTGGAAACATATAAAAAACTGGCTGAAGAACGTATTTTATAATACTAAGCCTAAAATAATTGAAGGGATGTTTTGGTTATCGCCGGAGCATCCCTTTTTTGTAATAAAAAAATAAACCGCGAATCATTTACTGCAATAAAATAAATTTTTGTATATATGGTGAAAATAATTACAAGATATGGTAAAATGAGAACAGATAAATAAAATTAAGAGGTAGAAAACAAATGGGGAAGAAACAAAGAAACAGAGGCTTTTCTTTTATTGAAATAATAGTTGTTATTGCCGTTATCGCGGTTTTGTCGGCTATTGCTATACCGACATATGCAAAGATACAGGAAAGAGCCCAGCGCTCTGTGGCTCTGGATAATGCGCAGGCCATTGTTACGTGCGTAAATGCGCACAATAAAGCGTGTGAAGCAGATAATTCTATTGTGCCGATAACGGGAACTTATTCTGAAGGCAGTATGATATTATCAGGAATTGACTCTGACGGAAATGCCGTTGCTGACATTGATTCCATGGAAGTGTTTAATAGTATATGTGAAAATAAAATATCGCTGCTTTCGGATGAAGATTATGATATTGCTCTTATGTATATTATCATTTTGTCTCCCAGCGATGAGTTTACGATAAGAGAAGATTTTGATCACACCACATAGTCTAATATGCGGGCAAACACTTCGCAAAAATTATTAGCTGCTTTATTAAAGCATGACCGGACAAAAGCTGTTGATGGCTATTGAATCTTTTGTAGTTATGCAGTCATAAGCCAGTATTTTTACGCCTTCACGCTTTGCGGACTTCAAAGCCTTACCAAACTCTGGGTGTGTTGCATAATTGGGTGTAAAAAACCGGACAGCAGGCATTTGTATTACAAATAATATATATGATGCATATCCTTCTTTTTTTGCGTTTATCAGCTCGTTGATGTGGTTGATGCCACGCAGGGTAGGGGCGTCGGGGAACATTGCTATGCCGTTTTCCTCCAAGGTAACGCCTTTTACTTCAAGCAGTATTTTTTTGCTTTTAGTTTGAATAAAAAAATCAATTCTTGAACTGCGGTAATTATACTCCGGCTTTATATATTCAATATCACCGAAAAGATTATTTTCAAGAAGCCATTTATGTACAGCCTTATTGGGAACTTGAGAATCAATATTTATCAGCCGGTTTTCCTTGACCACGGATATTAAAGAATATTGGGTTTTTCTTTTTGGATTATTGTGCTGTTGAACATATATTTCAGCTCCGGGTAAAAGAAGCTCACTGCATCTTCCTGTGTTTTTTACATGGCAAATATGTTCTTTGCCTCCTATTTTAATATTTGCAATAAATCTGTTTGGCCTGCTGATAAATTCAGCTTTAATTATATTTTTATATGTGACTATATTAGGATTGAAAGCATGGTCAACAGCAATTTTTACAGCGTGAAAAAGGTATTGTTCGCTGAACGATGCAGATACGCAGCCTTTTTTTAATTCTGCTGAAGGAATTAGCGTTTTAATTAGTTCTAAAGAATTTTCAAAGTTAGAAAAAAGCGAGAAAACATTGTTTTCGCAGCCAAAAGAAACATATACATCACCTGCCTGATATGCAGGCATTTTATTTTTAAAGCTTTCTTTAGCGCGAGGGAAATTATCTGAAATATATTTTATAACATCTGATAAACAAAAATCTTTATTTTTGTCTGTGGATTCTATGTAGTTTTGCACTTGCGAAATCATGCCTACGATATTATATCACCAAGCTGTAATTGTCAACTTGATTATTGGCTTATTAACATATAGTTAATTTTTGAGTATAGTCCTGATTGAAAAGATCAACATTTTTTAATGTTAAGTTATATAGGTTGGTTGCCGCAATATCATAGGAAAACATTTTTTTCTGCAGATTAGTCTTAAGCGGATGTTTTGCGGCAGATGTAAATATAGGGATTTTCGATTGCTTTGTAAGCGTTCCTAAAAAATCCTTTTTTTCTTCTTTTACGGCCAGCACACGGGCATACAGGGGAAGGCGCTTGCGCATCTCATAAACGAAACTATCTGAGATATTGAGTATACCGTGAATTGCCGCCCGCGAAACCCGCGCATAAGTGAAACGCCTAGTCGATACATTGTCAATAAATTCCTGATAGCTTTTTGATTTAGAAACAGCATTAATGAAACGATTGTAAAGCTCCGGGGTGCCGTCAGGCAGGTGCTTGAATTTGTCAGGCTCTGCGGCGGCGGTGTGGACGATATATGGATAGAGCATATTAATGTCAGGGATAATGTTTTCGGAAAAATATTCATTTAGCAAAGTACTGCACGCTTTGGGAACAAAGGCTGAAAAGTCTTTATTTTCTTTTATAAGGTTTCTTATTGATGTTGCGCTTGCTATGCTGCTTTTGGGGCAAGATTCATGGTATGCGTCACCTGCTCTAGGAACGGGAAGAGGGACGATGCTTGAGCCTAGTGTATTAATTGCGTTTCTGTATGCAATTTCTAAAATTGCATTAGGGCTTTTAAGTATTGAAATATCCTCAGTATTTGTTATTCTTGAAAAGGCTTCCGCCCTTGCTTTGGGATAGGAAACGCCCTGCGTCAAATTTGCCTTTATTTCCTTTTCAAACATTCGCGTAGGCTTATTGGTGAGTTTCACAAATTCATCAATTACTGTCCTTTGGTTTTCTGTAACCGCCTCAGTGCCGTAGGAAATGAAGCCGGCGCCCAGTCCGTGCAAGATGCCTACGCCTCCCAGGGCAAAGTATTCTGCCGGCTGCAGTGCATAGCATACGGGAAGCTCAATCACAATATCCGCTCCCTGAGATATCGCTATCTGAGCTCTAAGGAATTTTGAAGCTATTGACATGTCTCCGCGCTGGGTAAACATGCCGCTCATAACCACGACGCACAAATCAGAGCCTGATTTTTCTTTTGCGCTGTCAAGCTGCAGTTTGTGGCCTTTATGGAAAGGATTATATTCAGCAATTATTCCGCAGAGTTTCATTTTTTCAAAAATACCTCAAAAAAACTTTCATTATTTAATAAATAGGGTTATAATGTATCTTGGTTTAAGCTTTGCAAGCATCTAATAATAATACCATTTATATTATACAATAAACATATACATCTTTAAAGAATTCAAAAATGTAAATTAATGAAAATGGCACGATTATTAATATTTTAAATACGGATTTTATTTTGGAGGATTTATATAAAGTGAAAATACTAGTAATTAACGCAGGCAGTTCATCACTCAAATATCAGCTAATGAGCATGGCCAATGAAGAAGTTTTGGCTAAGGGTTTAGTGGAAAGAATCGGAATAGACGGGTCAAGGCTTAAGCACAAACCTGCCGGCAAAGAACAGGTAATCATCGAAAGGGCACTGCCCAGCCACACAGAGGCAATTAAGATGGTGCTGGACACACTGGTGGATAAAGACCACGGCGTTATAGAAAACATGGATGAAATTGCAGCAGTAGGGCACAGAGTAGTGCACGGAGGCGAAAAATTCAGCGGTTCTGTTTTGATAAACGATGATGTGGTAAAAGCACTTAACGATAATATTGACTTGGCTCCTCTGCATAACCCGGCAAACATTATGGGCATTGAAGCCTGTAAGAAGAACATGCCTGACAAAAAGCAGGTAGGAGTGTTTGATACAGCTTTCCATCAGACAATGCCGGAGTGGGCATATCTTTACGGAATACCCTACAGATACTACAGAGAGCACAAAGTCCGCCGCTATGGTTTCCACGGAACCAGCCACAAATATATATCTCAGCAGGTAGCCAAAGTGATGGGCAAAAAGCCTGAGGATTTACGCACAGTTGTATGTCATTTGGGCAACGGAGGCTCGATTTCCGCAGTAAAATACGGTAAAAGCATAGACACTTCTATGGGCCTTACACCTTTGGAAGGAGTTCTTATGGGTACTAGATGCGGCGATTTAGACCCATCAATTATAGAATACATAATGCAGAAAGATAATGTAGATATATCAGAAGCGATGAGAATACTAAACAAAGAGAGCGGGCTTTTAGGTGTGTCTGAAATTTCATCAGATATGAGAGACATTGAGCAGGCAATGCTAAAGGGCGACAAGATGGCGCTGAAGACATACAAACTTTACTGCTATAGAGTAAGAAAATATATTGGAGCGTATGCGGCCGCGATGGGCGGCATTGACGCTGTTGTATTCACCGCAGGCATAGGCGAAAACAATCCGCAAATGCGGGCAGATATCCTGGATGACATGGAGTTTATGGGGCTTAAAATTGACAGAAAAACTAATGACTCGAAGGCTGACTTAGTAAAAATATCAACTGACGATTCAAAAGTTGCAGCTTATTCCATAGCTACAAACGAAGAACTCATGATTGCAAGGGATACATTGGAGTTAGTAAGCAGATAATGGACATAAAATTATTGATTATGGATTTGGACGATACGCTTATATCGGAAACATCCGGCATCACTCAAAAGATAATAAATACAGTAAATAAGGTCAGAGAAAAAGGAATAAAAGTGTCGATAGCAACAGGCAGAATGCATTCTTCTGCCTTTCCTTTTGCGGAGAAACTGAGCATTACAGAGCCGATAATAAGCTATAACGGAGCGTTGGTTAAATATCTTAATGCGGAGGAACCCATTGTCCACTGGCCTGTGAGCTATGAAAATGCAATGGAAGTTCTTGAGTTTGCAAAAAATTCAAAAAACATTGTTCAATATTACTCACAGGATGAATATTATATACCAAACCATAATGTATTAAGTGATACATACGGCAGGCTCACAGGGCGCAGAGCAGTGGAAACAAATAGTGACTTAATGGATTCCCTTAACTTTGAGCCTACAAAGCTTTTGATATTAGCAGATAATAGTACAGAAGGTGAAAGCGTTTATGAAGCAGCTAAAGAAAGGTTTAAGGGCATATTGAATATTACTCGTTCAAGCGATACATATGTTGAATTCAATAACATAAAAGCTTCAAAAGGTGCAGCATGTAAAACATTGGCTCAAAAATATGGATATACACTTGATAATATAATGAGCATAGGAAACGGGGGAAACGACGTTGATATGCTAAAAAAATGCGGAATAGGCGTAGCGGTGGGAAACGCCGTTCAGAAAGCTAAAGACGCAGCTGACTATATATGTCCTCCGCAAAGCGACGACGGAGCGATTGAAGCCATTGAAAGATTTTTGCTAAACAGATGAAGTTTTTTGGTAAAAGTGGTATAATAATCAGAGCATAAAAATGAAGGCGGGTGCTTTATGGCGAAGGTAAAAGTGGAGGATTTCGCAAGAGATCTTGAACTGGATATTTTATATAAAGGCGAAAATGACACTATTGACATAGTGTCTTCAAGTGTAAACAGGCCGGGGCTGCAGCTTGCCGGTTTCTTTGATTATTTTGCAGCGGAAAGGCTTCAGGTTTTAGGCAAGGTAGAAATTTCTTATCTTACACAGGCGCTTGACGAGGAAGCACGAATAAAAGCACTGGAAAGCCTCATTTCACAGGAAATCCCGGCAATTATCATAAGCCGTTCCCAGGATTCATTGAAAGATATAATAATAGAAACTGCCCAAAAATATAATTGCCCAATTTTCATTTCCAAGCTTGTAACAACAAAGTTGATTCATAAATGTGTTTTGTATGCCGACAGGATATTGGCGCCAAGCATCACCCGTCATGGAGTTTTTATGGACGTTTACGGCGTGGGTATACTGCTGGTAGGTGAAAGCGGCATTGGAAAAAGCGAAACGGCGCTGGAGCTGATAAAGCGCGGGCACAGGCTTGTGGCCGACGACGCCGTTGAAATTGAGAGGACATCGGACGAGCAGCTTGTAGGCAAAGCTCCATTGGCTGTAAGGCACTTCATGGAAATACGCGGTGTTGGGATTATTGATATAAGACAGATGTATGGGGTAGGGTCGATACTCAATGAAAAAACCGTACATATGCAGATTGAAATGGAAGCGTGGGACCCGGGAAAGGTTTATGACAGGCTGGGAATCAGCGAAGAGCTGGGGACAATACTCGGGATAAAAATCCCAAGGCTTACTATCCCGGTAAGGCCGGGCAGGAATCTCGCCATAATCATTGAAGTGGCGGCCAGAAATTACAGGCTGAAAAAGATGGGGTATAATGCGGCGCTGACATTGACTCAGCAGTTAATGGACAACGACGAGGAAGTTTTATAGCAGATAATCATGTTAAAAGCGACTAGGAACTATCAATAGCAGCAAGCGTAAACAACATTTTTTAAATGAGGATAAATTGTGAAGAATTTGCGTAAACCTTGCAGTTATCACTGATTTAGTATAAAATATGTATACTTTGAAAGGTATATGTTTTTATAATAGAAAAAAACAAATTAATTCAGAAAGGAGTTAATATGGCAACCATAGTAAACGAAAAAGGTAGTATATCTATCTCTTCAGACGTTATTGCTACGATTGTCGGAATCAGCGCAGAGCAATGCTACGGCATTGTTGGGATGTCGTTGAAATCTGCAGGTGACGGAATAGCAAAACTTCTGCATCTGGACAGTTACCACAAGGGAATAAAAGTCCATATGAAAGACGATATAGTAGATATTGATATGTACATTATAGTAGAATACGGAGTGTCAATAAATGCGGTTGCTCAAAGCGTAAAGGAGACAATTAAATATAAGGTTGAAGAATTTACCGGATTGAAGGTGGGAAAAGTAAATGTTAGTATCCAGGGAGTTAGAATTGGAGACTAGCAAGAAAGGAAAAAATTGTGAAATTAAAACATATTGATGGCGCTCTTTTAAAAGAGATGATAATAAGCGGCGCATTATTATTAGAGCGTTATAAAGAAGATATTAATGCATTAAATGTTTTCCCTGTACCTGATGGAGACACCGGAACAAATATGTCGTTTACAATGAAAGGTGCGCTGTCACAGGTAGACATAGCGGAAGTTAACGGAATAGATGTAATGGGAGAAGCCATATCAAAAGGCGCGCTAAAAGGAGCGAGAGGGAATTCGGGAGTAATTTTATCTCAGATTTTCAGGGGCTTTTACAACGGATTAAAAGGGAAAATAACAATCGACGCAGCTGAACTTGCAAGAGCGCTTTACAGCGGGGCTGAAACAGCATATAAAGCAGTAATGAAGCCGAGAGAAGGAACCATACTTACAGTAGCAAAAGCTTTTGCTGTGGCATGTGAGAAAAAAGCCAAAGAAACAGACGACATAATTGAAGTGATGGAAGCAGGAATGGCATACGGCAAGGAAATCCTTGCGAAAACACCGGAAATGCTGGACGTATTGAAAAAAGCCGGAGTGGTTGACGCAGGCGGAGAGGGGCTGCTTTTGATTTACCGAGGATTTATTTCAGCTATGAAAGGCGAAGAACCTGCAGGAGATTTATCAGAGCTTCAAGTTGATAATAAAGCGCAGATTTATGAACCAATTATTGATGATCTGGATGAGATAACATTTGGTTATTGTACGGAATTTTTCATTATTAATTTATTCGAAAATGTTACTCTGGAAGATATAGACGCCTTGAAAACTAAAATCAGCCAGTTAGGCGACAGCATAGTTGTGGTAGGTGACACTGATTTGGTTAAGATACACGTGCACACAGACATGCCGGGCAAGGTTTTACAATACGCCTTGCGACTGGGCGAGCTTAACGGAATAAAGATTGAAAACATGCGGGAGCAAAACCGTGAAGTTGTTGAAAAGAAGAAAAAACAGCCAAAGAAAAAGAATGCTGTTGTGGCAGTAACCGCCGGCGACGGGCTGGCAGCCATTTTCAAAGACCTTGGTGTAAGTTACGTGGTGGAGGGCGGACAGACTATGAATCCGTCAACGGATGATATAGCAAAGGCTATAACAAAAGTCCACGCGGAGAACGTCTATGTTCTGCCCAACAATTCAAACATCATTATGGCAGCGCAGCAGACTGCAGGCATAGTGGACTGCAAAGTGCATGTTATTCCGTCTAAAACATCACCGCAGGGCATTGCCGCCATGCTGGCTTATGACCCTGACAGTGAAAGCGATATGGCAGAGCCGATGACAGAATCTATGCAGGACGTTATAACAGGGCAGATAACATACGCTGTGCGTGATTCATCATATGATGACATGGAAATAAAAGAAGGCGACATTATGGGGATGATTGACGGCAAGATTTCAGTTGTTGGTAAAAAGGTGCCTGATGTAGCTAAAGAACTGGTTGAAAAAATGGTAGCGCTAAATGAAGACGCAGAAATAATTACAGTGTTTAAGGGCGAGGATATAAAAGATTCCACGGCCGGAACGCTGCATAAGGCGCTGGAGAAACTGTATCCTGATTTTGAAGTTGACCTGCAGACAGGCGGGCAGCCGCTGTATTACTATATAATTTCTGTAGAGTAGAGTGGTTTTGGTTCAGGAAGGAACGGACATAATAATCTATGAACAAAATCAGACGCATTTTATTTGTATTAGTTGCTGTATTTGCCGCATTTGCTTTGGGAGCATGCAAAAATGACCCCTCTTTGCAGACCGCGAAATACAAAGGAAGCATTACAGTAGGGTATTATTCGGGCTCATATCTTAATGAGCCCGTTGTTAATGTAATAAAGGCAGCCGCATCCTCTATGGGGCTTGAAGTTTACTTGAAAATGGAAACTAAAGAGACATGGGAGGCTGACTTGCATAATGATGCAATTGACATAATGATAGACGAAAAAAATGACGCAGACGCCTTAAGTGATGTGCTGTTTTCTGCTAAGGTTGTCTTTGTCAAGCATGAAAATTTAAACCTGGAAAATGAAGGCTTAATCGGAGTGCTGGACGTTGGATTTATCCGCGAGTCGTCGGAAGCGATAAAGGACTTTCATAATGCAGAATACAAATATTATGCTATCCCTAAGATGATAGTTGCTGATTTCAATTCCGGATACCTGGACGGAATTATAGTGAATGAAGTGGACTATTTAACCTACAGCACTGTAGAAGATGCAGATTATAATGTAATCAATACACGTGATATCCGACTGGTTTTTGAGCAGGGGGATACCAGCCTGCTGGAGGAATTCAACAGTGCGCTAGCACAACTAAAAGAGGATGGCACGATTGATGCGCTAATATACTCTGACTAAAAACACGAACATTTTTTAAAAAAATATAAATAATATATGTTTTTTTATTGTAAAATAATATGGGGTTTGTTATTATAAATAACAAACCTTTTTTGTATTCAATATATTTTTTAATTTATCAAAAGGCAGGTAATGTAATGAACAAAAAAACACCCAAAGCATTAATAGTGATGGGTTCAGCCTCAGATATGCCCATAGTTGAACCCGTAATAAATAGGTTGAAAGATTTCGGAGTGGAGACAAAAGCTATGGTTTGCTCTGCGCATAGAACGCCGGAGTTGGCGGCGGAGGCATCTAAAAGCGCAGAAAAAGATGGATTTGACTTAATCATTGCCGCAGCAGGAAAAGCCGCGCATCTGCCGGGGGTACTGGCCGCGTTTACCACACTTCCAGTTATCGGGCTCCCAATAAAATCTTCGTTTATGGACGGGCTTGACAGCCTGCTTTCAATTGTTCAGATGCCTTCGGGAGTTCCTGTTGCTACGGTGGGTGTGAACGCCTCCGAAAATGCCGCTGTACTCGCTGTCCAGATAATGGCGTTGAAACACGATGAGCTGAAACAAAAACTTATAGAATATAAAAAAGCTATGGCAGCTAAAGTGATAAAAAGCAACGAATCAATTCAATAAATAATTAATAGTGTAAAATGAAGGTCAGAAGGGAAAACAGATAAATGGAAAAGCAAGTTCAACTTTATGAAGGCAAAGCGAAAAAAGTATTTTCGACTGAAAATGAAGATTACGTGATAGTGTCATATAAAGATGACGCTACGGCGTTTAACGGAGTAAAAAAAGGAACTATAGCAGGCAAGGGTGCCGTCAATAACAGAATGAGCAACCATATGTTTCGCCTGCTCGAAAAGCGGGGCGTCCCGACGCATTACGTAGAAGAGATAAACGACAGGGAGACATTGGTTAAAAAAGTTGAAATTGTTCCTGTGGAAGTTATCGTTAGGAATATTGCGGCCGGGTCTCTTTCAAAAAGGCTGGGCATTGCAGAAGGCACAAAGCTTCAAACGACTGTTCTGGAATACTGCTATAAGGATGACGAACTTGGAGATCCAATGATAAACAATTATCATATAGCGGCAATGAAACTGGCCACAAAAGAAGAAATGGATGATATAGCCAGGTATTCTTTTATGGTAAATGATTTTATGACAGAATACTTAAAAGATATGAATATAACGCTGATAGACTTTAAGTTGGAATTCGGCAGGTATAAGGGGAAGATAATTCTGGCAGACGAAATCTCGCCGGACACATGCAGGTTCTGGGACATAAATACCAATGAAAAGCTTGATAAAGACAGGTTCCGCAGAGATTTAGGAGGCGTTGAGGACGCCTATCAGGAAGTGCTCCGCAGGTTAATGGGAGGCATTGCAAATTAATGAAAATGCTTGAACCATTTGAGCTGATAAAACCGTACTCAGACAGGCTGCCGGAAGAGTGCGGAGTATTCGGTGCGTACGATGTCTCGGGGCATGACGTGACAGAGGCAATTTTTTATGGGCTTTACGCTTTGCAGCACAGAGGGCAGGAATCCGCGGGAATTGCCACAAGCGATGGCAGCAAAATATCATTTTATAAGGATATGGGGCTTGTAACGGAAGTATTCGGGGATGAAGGAGTTGATGAGATAATTAGCTCGGGTCATCTTGGAATAGGGCATGTCAGGTATTCAACCAGCGGGGAATCCCAGCTGATAAACGCGCAGCCTCTGGTAATATCATCAAAAAGAGGGCAGATGGCACTGGCGCACAACGGCAATCTGATAAACTACAAGGCTCTAAGAGATGAACTGCTTCAGTTAGGGCACATTAACCAAACCACATTAGACACAGAAGTGATAGCACATTTACTTGCAAGGTATTCAGACGATACAATAGAAACAGCAATTATAAAAACAACGAGATGGCTTAAGGGCTCATATGCGCTGGTTATTGCCGTAAATGATAAACTCATAGGCGTGCGTGACCCTCACGGGATAAGGCCGCTGAGCCTGGGCAGGGTTGATGGCATGTATGTATTGTCCAGTGAAACCTGCGCAATGGACGCGGTGAACGGCGAATTTATAAGGGATATACTTCCCGGCGAAATGGTCGTAATAGACAAAGACGGCGTAAAATCCACAATGATTGAGGAAAAAGACCATAAGAAACTTTGCATATTTGAATTTGTATATTTTGCGAGGACGGATAGCCATATCGACGGAATATCTGTTTATGACGCCAGGGCGGCGGCAGGGAAAATACTGGCCGCAAAAGCTCATGTCAATGCGGACATAGTGGCGGGTGTTCCTGACTCTGCTGTTACTGCTGCATTGGGATATTCTGAGGAGAGCGGTATCCCTTACGGAGAGGCGTTAGCAAAAAACAGGTATGTGGGAAGGACTTTCATTAAGCCCAAGCAGAAAGTAAGAGAGCAAAGCGTGAAAGTGAAACTAAACGCTTTGAGCAGGAACGTAAGAGGCAAAAGAGTAGTGCTTGTGGATGATTCCATAGTCCGTGGGACAACATCCAAAAAAATTGTTGAAATGCTGCGGGATGCAGGGGCAAGGGAAGTGCATATGAGGATTTCATCGCCGCCTGTGAAGTGGCCGTGCTATTTCGGAATAGACACGCCTACCGCTAATCAGCTGATTGGAGCTCAAAATACAGTAGATGAAATATGTTCTTTAATAGGGGCGGATTCCCTGGAATACTTGACCGCCGAGGATCTTTTAAAAAGCGTAAACGGAACAAGAAATGAGTTTTGTATGGGGTGCTTTAACGGAGACTATCCGATATCCTTGGATTTGGAAAAGCAAAGCTTCGATGACATGTAAAGGATTAATAAAAATGATGGATTACAAATCGGCCGGTGTTGATGTAGAGGCTGGATATGAGGCTGTAAAGCTGATGAAACAACATGTATCTAAAACGCTTGACGCAAATGTTATCGGCGGCATAGGCTCATTTAGCGGGCTATACCAGCTGCCTGAAGGATACAAACAGCCGGTTTTGGTTTCCGGCACCGATGGTGTGGGAACCAAGCTGAAAATAGCCTTCGCTATGGACAAACATGATACCATAGGTATAGACTGCGTGGCAATGTGCGCAAATGACATTGTATGCCAGGGGGCAAAGCCTATGTTTTTTCTTGATTACCTTGCAACAGGCAGGCTTGACCCGCAGGCTGCGGCAGAAGTAGTCAAAGGCATAAGCGAAGGGTGCATTCAGGCGGGCTGTGCACTAATAGGAGGAGAGACCGCCGAAATGCCCGGATTTTATGGGGAGGGTGAATATGATCTTGCGGGCTTCTGTGTGGGCATTGCGGACAAAGAAAACCTGATAACAGGTGAAAATATAAAAGAAAGCGATGTATTAATAGGATTGCCTTCAACGGGCGTTCACAGCAATGGGTTTTCCTTGGTAAGAAAAGTGCTGGGCGAAGGCAGGGAGGCATTGAATGCCTACAGCCAGGAGCTTGGAATGACCATTGGTGAAGAATTGCTTAAGCCCACAAAAATATATGTTAATGACGTGCTTAAGGCAGCAAATAAAATTGAAGTCAAGGGAATATGCCATATAACCGGCGGCGGATTTATAGAAAATATTCCGCGGATGCTCAGAGAAGGTTTATCCGCTTTAATCGATACGCAAAGCTACCCCGCTTTGCCGATATTTGATATGCTGGTGCAAAAAAGCAAAATGACAAAGCAAAGCGCTTATAATACTTTTAATATGGGAATAGGCATGGTAATGTGTGTTAACAAAAGCCAGGCCGGCAAAGCCTGCGGCATAACAGGCGGATATGTTATCGGCGAGGTAACAAAAGGCGATAAAGGCGTAATTTTGAAATGAAAAAGATAGCGGTTCTGGCGAGCGGAGGCGGCACCAATTTTCAGGCATTGATTGACGGGTGCAGGCAAGGGCAGATTGACGGTGAAATCGTCCTACTGATATATAACAGAAAAGATGCTTACGCAAAAAACAGAGCGGAACAAAATAAAATCCCATATAAATATATCAACAAAATCGCATCCGGTGGAACAGAAAAAATGCAAAGGGAAGTATTCGACGAGCTTTCAAAATCCAAGGCAGACATTATTGTATTAGCTGGATATCTAGAAAAACTTGGCAAAGCAGTGGTCGAAAAATGGGAAAGCAGAATAATCAACATTCATCCTTCACTCATTCCGATGTTTTGCGGTGAAGGTTATTATGGGCTGAAAGTCCACGAAGCCGTCATAAAAAAAGGCGTAAAATCCACAGGATGCACAACGCATTTCGTCGACAGCGATTATGATACGGGGCCGATAATTATGCAGCGCCATGTTGCCGTAGATCCTGAAGATACTCCGGAGAGTTTGGCCGGGAAAATACTTGTATTTGAGCATGAATGCCTGGTGGAATCCGTCGCGCTTCTTTGCGAAAACAGAATAAAAGTAGTCAATGGTAGGGTAGAAATAATATAGAGGATTTTTATTGCCGGCTCAGGATAAAGCAATATTAAAAAATTTTAATATTTATTTATTTTATTATAAGAAATATATATAACCGGAAATAAAGCTCTCTATTCAATTATTAAGCATTTTTTTACATTTTATTCACGGTATATAGATATATTTCGTTTTATTCTGTTGAAAAAAATCTAATTACATTGTAAAATATAATAAAATTAGTATACAATAATTTGATATTATATAAATAGTAAGAATAAAAAGCACTAGAGCGGAGGAACATATGGATAAGTCGTTTGACAGCGCGAAAAATTTATGGGTGATTAATATTAATTCAGATATGGATTTGTATAGCGTTCCTAAACTAAAAGAGCTGATGTTAGCGTGCATTAACGAACATAAAGCTAATTTCAAATTGGATTGCACAAATATGGATTACATAGATTCCACAGGCCTGGGAGTATTAGTTAGCATCAACAAACACATTAAAGTTTATGATGGTGTTGTAACGATTGTAGGGTTAAAGGACCATATTAAGAAAATATTTACCATTACGGGGTTAGATACAGTATTTAATATCGTAAGTGAGGGGTAATAGCATGGATATTATTAAATTAACAATACCTGCAAAAGCCCAATATTTGCTCACGGCCCGTTTGGCTTCTTCTTCAATCGGAGCCAGGATTAATATGACAATCGGCGATGTGGACGATTTGAAAACAGCTGTTGCAGAAAGCTGCATTTTGCTGATAAGCAGCGGAAAATACACAAACATTTCAATTGAATATACAATAGAAGACAATATTGCCAAGTGTGAGATAAGAGGTATTTCAGAGCTTGAGCAGGCGATAGAAGCTGACATAGGAACAGACTTAAGCCAGCATATACTTGAAGCTACGACCAGCGAGCTGGAAATACATAAATCCGGTAATACAGTTGATTATGTAAAGTTTACAAAGACGGGAATTTAGTTTTTGCTATGGATTACAATTCTTTATCCAACGAGGAATTGCTGGAACAATATCATCATAACCCAACCGTTGAATTAAGAAATGAAATTTACAAGCGGTATGCTAATGTTGCGCAGGCAGTGGCTAGAAAATATGTGGGCAGAGGCATAGAATATGAAGACATTCTCCAGGTTGCGAGGATGTCCCTTCTTAAGAGCATTGAAAGATATGATATAGACAGGGGAGTAAAGCTTCAGAGTTTTGCTACACCTACTATTATAGGCGAGATAAAAAATTACTTCCGCGCATACGGAAACAGCGTAAAGATATCCAGAAGGTCATTAGGAGACATAACAAAGATAAAACTGGTGATTAATGAACTGTCAGTTACTTTAGGAAGGCTTCCGACAGTTGTGGAAATTGCTGAAAACACTTCTATGAGCGAAGAGTACGTGCTGGAAATGCTGGACGTAATGGAAAACTCAAATTCCACATCTTTAGACACAATATATTCTTCGGAAAATTCATATACGCTGGGTGATTTGGTAGGCAATTTTGACAAGGGCTATGATAGTGTTGATGTTAAGGATTCGATCAAAAGGGCTCTTGATATATTAAATGAAAAAGAGAGATATATTATAATCCAAAGGTACTACAAAAATAAAAGCCAAAGAGAAGTAGCGGATAAACTGGACGTATCACAAATGTATATATCCAGAGCTGAAAGGAAAATTTTCGAAAAGCTTAGGCACAGGCTTTAAGCATCAATAAAGTTGTTTGATGGATTAATGGCAAGTGTATATAATAGGTAAGTATTTCATAGAGGTGTAACAGTGAGCAGTTTAACTACGGAAAAATACAAATTGCTGTCCTTGGCAGATTTAGGTAAAACAAATGCCAGTGTAGTTGAATGCGTCAGTAAATTGGTCGAGATTGACGAACCGGCAAAATATAGCATTAAGCTGGTTCTGTCAGAGCTTATTATAAATAGCTTTATTCATGGGAAGACAGAGGAAATAAACCTGGATGTAACTATTGACCCGGATGAGGCAGTTCTTGAAATATTAATCGATGACGGCGGCGAAGGATTCGACGTGGAGCACAGCGTGAAGGAGCCAAACATAGAAAGCGAGCAGGGAAGAGGCTTGATTTTGGTCAGAGCGTTTTCCAATGATGTTGTATATAACAACGTTGGAAACAAAGTGAAAGCGACAATAAGGTTATAATCAATAGCGTTCAAGCCATTCTGTCAAGACTGGCTTTTTTATTTACAAAAAGAGAAGGATAATAAAAGTGAAAAACATTTATTTAGCAGGCGGCTGCTTTTGGGGTGTTCAGGAATATTTTTCAAGGATTCCCGGAGTAAAAAGCACAAGAGTAGGCTACGCAAACTCAAAAACAGAAAACCCAACATATGAACAGGTGTGCTCAGGCAGTACAAGGGCCGCGGAAACATTGCATTTAGAGTACGATGAAAATATTATTAAATTAGATAAGATACTGGATTATTATTTCAGGATAATTGACCCCGTCAGCATAAACAGGCAGGGAGCAGATGTCGGAACACAGTACAGGACGGGAATATATTTCACAGACAATAAAGACCAGGATGAAATTAATAAGGTTACGGAAAAAATACAAAAAAGCTATAAAGAGCGCCTGGCTGTTGAGATAAAATCCCTGGATAATTTTTACGATGCGGAAGAATACCACCAGGA
>CAZDZB010000024.1:0-21987 GCA_964509795.1 uncultured Christensenellaceae bacterium
ATAATAACCTCAATATATACGGTGACTGCAGGCACTAATTTAGTTGCGTACGCAACTAAATTATGATACAATCAATACGTACTACATGATAATAAAGGAATTAAAAAAATGAATTATCATTCTATAGGAAGATACATATCCACAATTTACCGCTACCAAAGCATCATTATAAACAAGAAGCTTGAGCCTTACGGGTTTGGATGCGGCCAATATCTGTTTTTTATTCACATATCAAATAACCCCGGTATAAACCAAAAGGAATTAAGCCGCATAGTAAAAATCGACAGGGCAAATACCCACAGAGCAATCAGAAAGCTGGAAGGCCTGGGGTACATTTATACGGAAAGAGACAGCACAGATAAGCGAATAATAAAATCATACCTTACCGCAAAGGGAGAGGCTCTGGTTCCTGATTTCAAGAAAGAACTTAAGGATATCTCCAAAATTCTAATTGCGGGTTTTTCAGAAAACGAAAAGGAAGAAATAAATAAACTTCTTGAAAAAGCTGAACTTAACGCCCAAAACTACATGAAGTCAATGAGATAACCAGCTTTTTCTCTTTAAATCATAGTAAATAGTTTTTAATACACATTGTACAAAAAAAGAAGGATATTTTTAATGTCAAAAAACAAAAGAGTTAACGTAACAGAAGGGTCAGTAAATAAAGTGCTTCGTGACCTGACCATCCCTATGATATTTGGCGTTTTAGGCATGGTTGCATTTAATCTGGCTGATACGTACTATGTAAGCCAGCTCGGCACGGCAAAAATCGCGGCACTTTCGTTCACCTTCCCTGTTGTGCTTATTGTAAACAGCATTACTCTAGGGATAGGAATAGGCGCAGCAGCTGTCATTTCAAAAGCATTCGGAGAAAATGAGAAGGAAAAAGTCAAACGCCTCTCAACAGACAGCCTTCTGCTGGGGCTTTTCATTTCCCTGTTTACAATCACAATAGGCTTAGTTACAATCAAACCGTTATTTACATTGATGGGCGCTAAATCCGATACAATGCCATATATACAGCAGTATATGTCAATATGGTATATGGGCGTGCCTTTCGTGGTCGTCCCGATGATAGGCAACAACGCCATAAGAGCCCTGGGAGACACCAAAACTCCCAGCACGGTGATGTTTTTTGCCGCTTTAATGAACATTATACTGGATCCTCTTCTCATTTTCGGTATTTGGATTTTCCCTGAAATGGGAGTTAGGGGAGCTGCGCTGGCAACTGTCATTTCCAGAGGCTTGACTTTTGTATTTTCAATATATATTCTGGTTTTCCGTGAAAAAGTCATTGTGATTAAAAAAATCCCATTAAAAACTATTTTAACTTCATGGAAGGCAATATTATTCATCGGCATGCCAAACGCAATTGCCAAAATGATTATACCAATCGGTACCGGCATTATTACAGGAATAATCGCTCAATACGGCTCAGCGGCAGTCGCAGGATATGGCATCGCGACAAAGATGGAATTCTTTCTTGTCAGCCTGCTCCGGGCACTAATTGCCATTATGCCGATATTTGTTGGGCAAAATTTCGGAGCTAAGAAATTCGACAGAATAAAAAAAGGGTTTTTATCCGGTGAAAAATTTTCATTCTTATATGGCATCATATTGTATATTCTTCTGCTTGTTTTTGCAAGGCCACTCGCGCTCCTTTTTACCCATGATGAAACAGTAATAGAAATAATAATCACCTATTTGAAAATAATTCCGCTTAGTTACAGCTTTATGGGAATTGTGCTTCTAGTAAACGGCGTTTACAACGCTCTTCAAAAGCCGCTGAAAGCCGCTTCAGTCAACTTAATACAAATGCTCGTGATTTACGTTCCTCTTGCAGTTGTCGCATCAAAGTATTTCGGAATCAACGCAGTTTTTCTATGCCTCGTTTTTTCATATGTGCTGGTAAGCATCGCCGGGCACTTTTTACTTAACGCTGATATTAGAAAAATAGAACAGTCAGTACTTACCAATTAAATTATAATAGTTTTAATCTTTACCTTATTTCATATGCAATAGTAAAAAATTATGTATTACTATTGCATTTTTATGCATAATCATGTATATTATAAGTATTATTTAATAATTTGCATTAAGGAGCGCTAGAATGATTAAAGCTTCGGTAATAGGAGCAACAGGATATGCGGGAGCGGAACTGGCTCGAATATTAAAAGGGCACAGCCACGTCGAAATAACCAGCCTCGCATCCAAATCATATGCCGGGCAAAAATTCGACAGTTTATATCCAGGACACTCCTGTGAGGATTATATATTGGATGATATCGACGTTCCCCTAATCGCCGCAAAAAGCGACGTTGTTTTCACTGCCCTGCCCCACGGCGTAAGCTGCGAAACTGTGACAGAGCTTAGCAAATACGACATTAAAATTATAGATATGTCAGGGGATTTCAGATATGACGATGCAGATGTATATAAAAAATGGTATGGCATAGGCCACCCCGCTGAAGGCCTGATGCACTCGGCAGTATACGGGCTAAGTGAGATTTACCGAAAACAAATAAAAACCTCTCAAATCGTCGCAAATCCGGGCTGCTACACCACATGCGCCATACTCAGCCTGTATCCACTTCTTAAAAACAAACTTATAGAAACTGAATCAATAATCATCGACGCTAAATCGGGCGTAACCGGCGCAGGCAGAAACATGAGCCAGGTGCTGCATTTTTGCGAAGTGGACGAATCGGCGAAAGCCTATAAGCTGACAAACCACAGGCATACATCGGAAATTGAGCAGGAGCTTTCAAAAGCAGCAGGGCAAAGCATTACATTGAATTTCACTCCCCACCTTCTTCCTGTGAAGCGCGGGATACTGGAGACAATATATTCAAAACTAAAACCAGATGTTACAGAGGAAGATATAAAAAATGCATATGCTATGTACAAAGGTGAGCAGTTCATAAAAATACTAAGCAAAGGAAATACGCCTGAAATAAAAAGCGTAACAGGGTCAAATTCATTCATATGCGGCTTTGACATAAATACAAGAACCAACACGCTGATTTTAGTTTCAGTTATAGATAACTTAATAAAAGGCGCCGCCGGGCAGGCAGTGCAGAACATGAATATTTTATTCAACATAGCAGAAAATGAAGGTTTAAACATTGGAAGCTGGTATCTTTAAAGGAAAGGTCACGCAATGAAAGATTTATATGAAAAAGCAAGCATACTGATGGAGGCGCTTCCATACATACAAAGGCTATGGGGCAAACATGTTGTCATAAAATACGGCGGCAACGCCATGAAAGACGAAAACATAATCCATACTATTATGCAGGACGTTACGCTGCTTAAGTATGTCGGGGTAAACCCAATTGTAATCCACGGCGGAGGGCCGGACATCACTAATATGCTGGAAAAATTGAATATTAAATCTGAATTTCATAACGGCATCAGAGTGACATCAAAAGAAACCATTGAAATTGTGGAGATGGTGCTGGCTGGAAAAGTGAATAAAAACGTAGTATCAATGATTAACTCAATGGGAGCCAAAGCAATCGGGCTTTGCGGAAAGGACGCCAATCTGCTCAAAACGAAAAAGAAGATTTCTCCTGACGGCGTTGACCTGGGCTTTGTCGGGGACATTATAAATGTAAACACACAGCTGCTTTTAGAGCTCACATCCAGCGGGTATATACCTGTCATTGCGCCCATTGGCGTTGGTGAGGATGGAAATACCTACAATATAAACGCAGACACAGTTGCAGGCGAAGTGGCCGCCGCTGTGCAGGCAGAAAAGCTGATGTTTCTCACTGACGTGGATGGCGTACGCATGGATCCTCAAGATGAAGAATCATTAATTTCTATTATTGAAGTGGATCATATTTATCGTCTGATTGAGCAAAAAATAATAAAAGGCGGCATGATACCCAAGGTGATGGGCTGCGTTAAGGGCATTGAGCAAGGTGTCAGCAAAACACACATAGTCAACGGCACCCTGCCCCACTCTATTATTTTGGAGATTTTCACGGATAAGGGAATAGGAACAATGGTGACAGCATGACTTTAGAGCAAATAAAAAAACTGGATAACAAATACTTAGTAAATATATACAATGGCAGGTATCCCCTGTGCTTTACATCAGGCGATGGCGTTGAGCTCACCGACATCTCCGGTAAAAAATACATTGACTTTGTTGCAGGCATCGCTGTGAACTCCCTCGGTTACAATCACCCTGCTTTGGTTAATGCAATATGCGAAAAGGCAAAATCAGTAATGCACTGCTCTAATTTTTATTATATTCAAGAGCAGGCACTGCTTGCCGAAAAGCTCTGCCAAATTTCATTTGGAAACAAAGTTTTTTTCGCCAATTCCGGTACGGAAGCCAACGAAGGCGCAGTAAAAATGGCAAAAAAACATTTCAGCAGGCAAGGGTTGAAAAAGCACAAAATTATAACACTTAAAAATTCATTCCACGGCAGAACGCTGGCAATGGTCGCCGCCACAGGGCAGGAAAAATATCAACAGCCCTATCACCCCCTGACAAACGGCATAGCAAACGTTGAAACCGGCGACATTGACTCACTGAAAAACGCCATTGATGATGAAACATGTGCGGTTATGATTGAGCTTATCCAGGGCGAAGGCGGAGTCGTTATGCTAAGCAATGAGTACGTAAGCGCTGTCAGAAATCTTTGCGACGAAAAAGGAATCCTGCTTATATTTGATGAAGTGCAAACCGGAATCGGAAGAACAGGCAAAATGTTCGCTTATGAGCATTTCGGAGTCACCCCTGACATTATGACATTGGCTAAGGGTTTGGGAGGCGGCTTCCCCATTGGAGCAATAATCGCAAAGGAAAAATGTGCATCCTTTGAGCCGGGAGACCATGGAACCACATTCGGCGGCAATCCCATGGCGTGTGCCTGCGCCTTGGCGGTGCTTGAAACAATTGAAAAAGATGGCCTTTTGGAAAATGTCACCTCTCTCGGAAAGCACCTGGGCGAAGAACTTGGCAAAATGGCAGATAAATACGGCTTTACTGTTAAATCTCAAGGAATAGGATTTTTAAGAGGATTGAAACTCGCCCCCGAATTAGTCGTTGGAAGTGTTATGACCGCCATGATAGACTCAGGCTTTCTGCTTTGCCCAAGCGGAGGCAATACACTAAGGATTGTCCCGCCGTTAATTATGGATAAAACAAATATTGATAAAATGCTTATATCCTTGGATGCGGTATTTAACAGCATTCAAAGCAAAAGAATATAATTTTGACGAAAGAAAACAAATGGAAAACATAAACCTGCAAATACGCCGAGCAAAATCCTCGGACATTCCGGCGATATCAAATCTGCTGCAAATAGCCTTCGCAGATTATTACAATGTTTTAGGAGTGAAAATAAAGGCTGCCAGCGAAACATTTGATGAAATACAAAAAGATATCGAAACAAAAAATGTTTATATCGCAACCGCCAATGTATTCATGGTGGTGGGCACAATACGCTTTGAGCAAAAAGGCGGCATATGCTATGTGTCGCGTTTCGGCGTTCTTCCAAAATGGCAGTCAACAGGAACCGGCAGCCTGCTTTTAAAGGAAGCAGAAAAATTCTGCATTGAAAATGGCCTTTCGGCAATTGCCCTGCACACTGCGGCAAAACTCTCAAAACAAGTAAGATATTATTATAAGCAGGGGTTTTATATCCATTCAACGTATTCGTCAAAGGGATATATCCGAGGCCTTCTTATAAAAGAATTTAATAGTAATTATAACCTCGAATTCATCCACAATATTTAAAAAAACAGAAGGTATGAAAAAACAGCCGCGAAAAACAAAGGTATACTCAATGCTATTGTGTTAAATGTGGCGTCAAAAGCTCTTAGCTTTTCAAAGAATTTATTATGGGTAATTCCCAGCTTAAAGAGTACTCCGGCAACTACCAGTGTCGCAAAATAAATCAACGATTTAATTATATACTCATCAGTTTCAATCCTGACATTTATGCTGTATAATAATTCAATTATTCTTGCGCCGAATATGCCCCCCACCAGACACATCGCTCCCAGAGCCAAAAGGACAACCCGCCTGTTTAAAGGCACCTTCTCGATTTCTTTGTGCTTTTTTCCTTTGAAAATTGATGCGAATTTTACAAATGACAGCAGTGTGCCGAAATTAATAAAAATCAGAAGCCATGTCATCCATGCTGAATGAGCGCTGTGAGAAATCAAATATTTTGATATCGCTCCGTTAAAAAACGGCGCGCCTGTTATTCCTAGAATCGCCCCTATGCAGGCGATTGACACCGCGGGCATAGTTCTGAAAACACCGGACATCTCATATACATTTCTGGTTTCATATTTTTCAATTATTATCCCTGCGCATAAAAACAGAGCGCTTTTAAAGAGCGCGTGGCTCAGCATATGATATATACCGCCGTATAATGCGCCTTCATCACCCAGGTTTACTGCCATCATTATAAGCCCCAGCTGCGATACAGTGTGATAGGATAAAATCAATTTAATGTCAGTTTGCGATATGGCAAGCACAAACCCAACAATTGCGGTTATCGCCCCCGAAATCAAAAAAAATGTTGAAACGTCAATAACATTCATAGCGCTTGTTATCCTGATATATAGATAAATACCCCCCTTAACATAAAGCCCGGAAAGCACGGCTGAAACCACCGATGGCGCGCTGGGCGTGCCATGGGCCTTTGGAAGCCAGGAAAAAAGCGGCATTAAAGCAGCTTTTAAAGAAACCGAAGTGACAATCAAAGCATAGGGAAAATATAAAGCCCTTCTGTCTGCAATCTGCGGCACTATTTCGGCTGTTAGCCTTATGCTGAAAGTTCCCGTTATTTTGTAAAGCACAACTATTCCAAAAAGAAAAAAGGTCATTGAAAACACATTGATAAGCAAATAAATAAGCCCGTCATACATTGAGCGGGAGTCACGTTTATACATGATTAACAGTGAAACAATTATTGTTGAAACCTCAATAATAATGAATATCGAAAACAGATCATCCAGCAAAAATATTCCGGCAATCATGCCCTGAAGCGAAAGATACAGCATGTAAAACATCCTGTCCACATAGCCTCTGTTTGCATTGAAGATTACAAACATCATAAACAAAAAAGATGATAAAAGCACAAATGACATGGATAGCGAGTCGGCATAGAGGGCTATGCCCACCGGTGGTGACCAGCCTCCGATATTAAAAACCAATCCTGATTCCCCAACCTGCGTCATTAAATAGCCGCTTATAGATAGCTGCACCGCCTGAGATAAAATGCAGATATAAAGGCTGATTTTTTTAGGAAATAAATATATCAATATTCCGCTGGCAATAGGCATTAATATAAGTAGGCTCAATAAATAACTCATAATTCTTTATCCCTTAAGTTTCTTGCTTTTTTCCAGTTGGTTGTGCCGTATTTATGATAAAGGTTGATAAACATAGTAAGGGCTATTGCCGTAACTCCAACCCCTATTACAATTGCGGTTATCATAAGAGCCTGAGGCATTGGGTCCGCTATGTATGCGCTATCCAGTGTATCCACTCCTATGGGGGCCTTAGTAATATCCATGTTAGAAGACACAAAAAACAAAATTATAGCGGTCTCTATAATGCCGATTGATATGACGCTCTTTACTATATTGCGCCTTGCTATTATGCCGTAAACTCCTATTAAAAATATTATTATAGCGGCAATTTCAGCAATTGAGTAGTTTTGAAAAATTTCCATACTTACCTGCCCTCGTAAAATACATATCTGAAAAATACAATGCTCAGCCCGCAGCTTACCTTTACTGCGATTATTACATTCAGTGCCAGCATCCACATGCTGCCAAGTTCCGGCCCCATGTCCATGCTTTTTGTGAAAACATACATAGCAAGCAGCAAAAACGCAAGCATAAGTACTTTTTCAACCTGTTTGAGTAACGAAAGCCGAAGCAGTTTGCTGGGCTCTGCAAGGTATCTTAAAATAAAAACCGATGAAAGCATAGCGCCGCCCTGAAATCCCCCTCCTACGCTGTGGGCTCCGTTAACGACCACATATATTCCAAATACCAATACTATAGGTATTAAGATTTTGGATACTCCTGAGATTATAGGTGATGTATTATTCATCTTTTCCGCTCCATGAAAATGTAATTACTGCTAATGCTGAAAGCATCAATACCATTGCCTCAAACAAAGTGTCCCAGAGCCTGTAATTAAGATAAATTGAAGTTACCGCATTTAATGCGCCTGTCTGCTCATAATGATTGGCAAGGATGTATTCTTTTGCCTCAAGCCTCACATCTGATTTTTCCCCGGCGCTCAAAAAATACCCTGTAAGCGCAGCAGCTCCAATAGCGAAGCAGACGAGCATTATTATAAATCTCCTCTTTTTATCCGTCATAATCGCTTTCCTCAATCAATGATATAAACATAATGTCCTTATACTCTTCACTGCCTTCAATAAATTTGCCAATCATGTCTGAATTAAAGTTGTCGCTGGCAGTATATACGTTTAGGCTTCCCTCCACTCCAACCACCAGCATGTCAAATTTGTCCTGCTCATGCAAAGACTCATCATCCAGAGATGTTCTCACTAGCTGAGGCTCAAATTCATGAGTAACTAAAAATTTCTCTACATCAACAATAAACTTTTCACAAACTTCTTTTGATATGTCGCAGTCTTTTTCCTCAACATAGTAAATGGTCATAATCCTGTATTTTTTCAAAGCAGTCAACAGCAAAATTACAGATATTGTGCATCCTATTACAGCCTCCGCAATGGCCACATCAGGCGCATTACTCAACAGGTAAACAAAAGATGAAAGCAGCGAAAATGCGCCCATATATATTATGGCTCTTCTTAACTTCATGGAGCTCACCGCAACTATGGCAAGCACTATCATCATCATCAGGACTAATATTTCAACTGTAATCATTTTTTAAACCTGTACCCGCTTTCATATGCACTCGCAGCTATTGCATGAGCCGACAGAGGAGAAGTTATTAAAGAAAGAATCAATATCAAAAGTATTTTCGCGGCGAACAATAAATTCGGCGATGCTGCCATAAGCCCTGTCATTATCAGCGTCATTCCTACAACATCAACATTTGAGCTGACAAGCAGCCGCAGGTAAATAACGTGGAACCTGAAAAGCCCAAGCACTCCTAGGGCCGACATCAAAAGGCCTGCGCCAATAAAAACATAGGCAATTATTTCAAACACCATCATATGCCTCCTTTGTCCCGCACAAACCTGGCGATAAGCACATTAGAAATAAAAGAAAGCAAAGTATAAACAATAGCAATATCCAAAAGAAATGACTGAGACGTAATTATGCTCATCATAACTATGCTTATTGTTATTTTAGAGGACAGCTGGTTAAATGTCAGCAGCCTGTCCCATATTGTAGGCCCCTGTATCATTCTGATAATAACAATAACTCCCAATGCCCCCAATATGCTTATACAATAGACCATATTACCTACTCTCTGACTGCAAATTTATTTATTCGTTTTTCAAACTTTTTTATGCTCTTTAAATCAAATTCTTCGTCTTCTTCTGCCAGCTGCATAATGAACAAAGAATTATTTTTTCTGCTTACTGTTACTGTTCCCGGAGTTAAGGTTATTGAATTGGCTAGCAGGTTAAGAGAAAAATCATTGGGCAGTATGCTTTCATAATTGTAATAAAGAAGTTTTGCGTTGCCTTTAACGGTCAATGCTGCCGCCCTGATGCCGGCCTGCATAATTTTTGCCATTAGATATGGTATATATATAAGAAATCCCCATAGCTTTATCGGGAGTAATTTGTCATATTCATCATAAAGAAGGTATTTGTCTGAAAAAAGTATTGCTATAAAAGAAACAGCCAGACCAAATAAAAAGTTAAGCCAGCTGACATTTTCCACCAGCACTATATATACCAGTGCGTATACACATAAGATAGCCGCATATCTTACAATTCTTTTCAACAAACATGCCTCCTTCTATTTATATTTATATAATAACATAAAAATACATTTCAATAAAAGCATAAGTTTAAAAATAAATGTATATTTTTCAGTGCAAACGCTTCTTCAAAATTGATAATATTCCTTCGGTGATGTATAATCAATGCAAAAAGGAAAGCTATGAAATACGATTTTCACATACATACAACGCTATCAGACGGAAGCCTCTCTCCAGAGGAAGTAGTTAAATTGGCAAAAAAGGAAAAAGTGGACGTTATGTGCCTTACAGACCATGACACCATGCTTTCAATGGACAAAGCCAAAAAACTGAATAAAAAAGAAAGCGGCATTGAAATACTTGGCGGGCTTGAAGTGTCTACTTATCTTCCGGAAATCAAAAGATATGCCCATATCCTCGCCTACAGGTGCGACAGGCACAATAAAGCATTAAACAAAATGGTAAAAGGCACAATCGAAAAACGCACCGATTCTTTTTACCAGTCAATTGACCTCATAAACAAAAAAGGGGATGTCAAAATTGACAAAGATCAGGTGGAAAAATACAAGGGCATAAATGGATTCTACAAACAGCACATTTTAAAGTATCTGGTGGATATAGGCTACACAAATGACGTCAATGGAGAAGAGAGAACAAAGATATTCAGCAGGGCAAAAGGTTATGCCCATGTTGAGTTTGAATATCCTGAAACATGCAGGGCAATTGAAACCATACGAAATGCTGGCGGCATTCCTATGCTGGCGCATACTTTCTACAGCAATAATTTTCATGCCGTTGACCAAATGATTGAAGCTGGCCTTTTGGGAATAGAAGTGTACCACCCAAAACATGATGAAACGCAAACCCAAATGCTGCTTGACTTCTGCGAAAAGCGAGGCCTCCTGGTAAGCTGCGGCAGCGATTTTCACGGAGTTTTCAGCGAAACGGACACCCAGCTTGGCAGGACATCAGTGGACAGCGAAAAAACAAGAGAATTTTTGTCACTGCTAAAAGCAAATAACAGCTGATGATTACGCTAAAGAGTTTGTGTTTATTATATTGAAATAAACTTAGCAAAGGCTAGTTAACTTATGTACAGGGAAGACAGAATAAAAATAAAACATATTCTTTTAATTGCTGCCGGAGCAATAGTTGTTTTGCTGCTCTCCGGCGCAATATATGTGTATTCAATGCTTTCAAGAATGCACATATCAACGGTTGAGCCCCTGCAGGAAACAATAGAAGAATATACAGATGAGCCCACAATAATCCCTGCAGTTTCCTACACTCCTTTGCCCACAATTGACGAGCAGCTTTTGCAGACCCCTGCCCCCACCGCTGAGCCCGAAACCAACGAGGATTACGGCGTTATAAACATTGCAGTTTTCGGCATGGACAACAGATATAAATACACAATAATCGGCGGAAGAAGCGACGTTATAATGATTCTCACCATTGACAAAAAGAACAATTCAGTCCGCCTGACTTCCTTTATAAGGGATACCCTAATCTACATTGAACCATTAAGTGATTACAATAGGATAAACGCCGCTATTGTGTACGCGGACGGCCCAGACGGTGCTGTCGAGTGCATCGAGCAGGAATTCGGCATAGACATTGACCATTACATGGTCACAAATTTTGTGGGCATGGCCAGAATAATTGACGCAATCGGAGGCGCCGAAGCCTATGTGTCATCGGCCGTTGCCAAAGACTGCAATTACTGCATAGAGGAAATGAACCCGCTGATGGGATACAGCGCCAAGGCTAATTTTATCACATCCTACGGAAACATCCACCTAAGCGGAATACAGGCAGTCGCCTTTATGCGGCAAAGAAAGCATGACGGCGGGTTTGCACGGGACGACAAGCAAAAAGAGATACTTATGTGTCTTAAGGACAGCCTGTCTTCATTAAGCATCGATGAGATAAACAGCCTGTTAACCGTAGTGTCAGAAAACGTAAAAACCGATATGCAGCCGCTGGAGCTTCTGCAGATGACAATGTATCTTTACGCCTGCAAGGACGGTGAATACTCTGCCATAAGAATGCCACTTGACGGAACTTACAAATTGGCATGGTACAAAAAAATGTCTATTGTGCAATATGATAAAGAGCAAAACGTTCCGCAGCTTTATGATTTCATTTACAACGGCATATACCCTTATGACACCCAAGATGAATAGAAAATACTCATGATGTAAAGTGCAAAACTGCGGATTTAATTATCATAAATAATGTGATATAATTAGGTCTATATTTTTCAGGGAGAAGCAATGGACATAAACTCGACACATGAAAACCACAGAAAACGAATGTATCAAAGGTATCAGAAATCAGGGCTGGAAGGCTTTGCTCCCCATGAAGTGCTAGAACTGATGCTTTATTACGCAATACCGCGCAAGGACGTTAACCCTTTGGCACACGAGCTTATTGACAAATTTGGATCATTTTCAAATGTGCTTGACGCGCACCCCGATGACCTAATTAAGGTGGATGGAATATCTCAGCGCAGCGCCGTTTACCTTAATATGATGCCAAAAGTAATGCGGCTTTACAATTCGCAAAAGGCTCAGTCCTCTGCCCCCCTTGATTCGGCAGGCAAGGTTATTGAATTTCTGTCAGACCTTTTTTACGGTTGGAACAAAGAAGTTTTTTATCTTCTGTGCCTTGACGCAAAATGCAGAATGACTCAGTATGTCCAGATAAGTGTCGGCGAAACGGGAGGGCTTCATGTCCATCCCAAAAAAGTGGTCGAGGCCGCTATAAGGTACAACAGCTCACAGGTTATTTTCGCCCATAACCATCCTTCCGGCACAGTAACGCCCTCTGAAGAAGACATTCTTTTCACAAGAAGGCTGGCTGTTGTTATGTCTACAATTGACATACCAGTCATTGACCATGTAATATTAAACGACACTTCATCGTATTCTTTTGCAAGGCAGGGCGAAATGCAGCAGATAAATAAAGATGTAAATATCAGAATAGCCTCCCCCGTCACAAAATACAGCATAAATTAAATACAAAAAGGATGGATAATGGTAAAACCCGATAAGATTTTTAAAAAAATATATGATATAACTCCCCAGTTTATTAAAGATAATAACATAAAAGGCCTGTTGGTTGACATGGACAACACCCTCCTGCCCTGGCACGAAACAAAGCTGAGCCCGGAATCTTTAAACTGGCTTAAAATGATGATTCAACGCGGCGTTAACATATGCGTTATTACAAACAGCGGAAACGAGAGAACCTCAAAAGTGATGGAAAACACAGGATTTGAGTACATACATACGGCCTTTAAGCCCTTCCCTTTCAGCTTTATGAAAGCCAAAAGAAAACTTAAGGTAAAAAAAGAAAATATATATGTTGTGGGCGACCAAATGGTAACCGATGTTCTTGGTTCAAAAATATCAGGCTTAAAATGCATTCTTGTTGACCCGATTTCACCTAAGGAACAGAAAGGAACGTCAATAAATAGGTTCTTTGAAAGGCTGATTTTCGGAAGGGACGTCAGGCAGACATATGACAGCGAATAGAAACTACACGGTTTTCGGGCCCGCAGGAAACTCCGAAATGTTTTATAATGCAGGCAACAAAAGGTCGGCTCAGATGCCGGCATTTTTAAAGCAAAAAGGGCTGGAGTGGTATGAGTACCCCTGCGGCCGAGGCGTCAATGTAGGCCAGGCAACAGCAGATGAAATCGGCACGCAAGCTCTTGAAAACGGCATCGGCATGTCAGTGCATGCCCCATATTTTATCAACTTCGCAAACCCCGAATTAGAAAAACGCCTGAATTCGAGAAAATACCTGTTTGAAGCCCTTAACCTGGCAAAAGTGATGAAAGCTCAAAGAGTGGTGTTCCACCCAGGTACATGCAAAAAAATGAACAGGCGCACCGCCATGAACATACTGCTTGAAGACACGAAAATTCTCTTAGAGGAAATAAAAAAAGCAGGCTTGCAGGATATAACTATATGCCCTGAAACTATGGGTAAGAAAAACCAGCTGGGTAATTTAAAAGAAGTGCTTGAAATATGTGGCCTGGATGAAAGAATGATACCAACCATTGATTTTGGACATCTTCACGCACGGCGTCAGGGCTCTCTAAACACAGAAGAAGACTTCGCAAATGTGTTAAACGCCATTGAAAACTCGCTCGGTACATACAGGGCAAAAAATATCCATATACATTTCAGCCAGATAGAGTATTCAAACTCAGGGGAGAGGCGGCACCTGACATTCGATGACAAAACATACGGCCCGTTTTTTATAAACCTTGCCAGGCAACTGGCAAAACGCAAAATGACCGCAGTGGTCATATCAGAATCAAAGGGCACCATGATACGTGACGCTCTAGCCATGAAAAAGATGTATCAAAAGCTATTATAATATATCATTATTCAAAGATGTATGATATAATAAGTGAGACTATTTTACAGGTGGTAAGAAGAATATGAATTTTTCCAGAGTAAACAAACTAATAACGCAGGCAAACATAAACAACTGCTCAGGGTTCATGCTGAAAAGCACAAATAACATAAGATATTTCAGCGGATACACCGGAGAAGGTTTGGCAATTATTTCAGAAAACGGTTGTGCAATTGTAACAGATGGCAGGTACACAGAGCAAGCCCAAAATCAAGCGGAAGGCTTTGAAGTAGTTACTTTTGAAGGTGGAAAATATATTGAAACCGTCAAAGACACATGCGACAAGCTTGGAGTTGATGCCCTTTGCTATGAAGCGGATGTTGTAACCTGTGATGAATTCAATTCATTTAAAGCCGCTTTTTCCGGAATAAATTTAGTTCCTACAAAAGCGGTTGGCATGACGATAAGAAAGATAAAAGACGAGAGCGAAATAAAAATAATGAAGCAGGCAGCGGGAGTCACTGATGAACTTCTTGAAATGGCTTACCTTCTTGCGAAACCGGATATGTCAGAAATCGACTTATCATCTGAATTATTATACCTGACAAGTAAAAAATTCAAAGCTGAAAGCGCGTTTGACACCATCGTAGCATCCGGCGAAAACGGCAGCATGCCTCATGCCTTCCCCACAGAAAGAACCTTTAAAAAAGGTGAAATGATTACATTGGATTTCGGTGCTGCACTGGGCGGATATAAATCCGACATGACCAGGACTTTTGCCATCGGAGAGCCTTCAGAAAAAATGCACGAAATATATGAAATAGTTAAAGAAGCCCAGCAGATGGCTCAGGACGCCCTAAAGCCAGGCATTGCCTGCAAAGATGTTGACACCATTGCAAGGGATTTCATAAAATCAAAAGGCTACGGCGAATATTTTGCCCACGGGCTGGGACACGGAGTCGGCCTGGACATTCACGAGTTCCCTCGCTTAAGCCAGACATCTGATGATATACTTCAAGAAAATATGGTAGTCACCGTAGAACCCGGAATTTATCTTCCGGGAATCGGAGGGGTACGCATTGAAAACACATGCGTAATAACAAAAGACGGCAGCAAAGCACTCTTCAGCGCTTCAACAGATATGGTAAAACTATAATAAGCATAGAAAGGAATAATCAGAAATGATTTCAGCAGGAGATTTTAAAAAGGGAATTACTGTAGAAATAGATGGAAACATTTTTACTATTGTAGACTTTCAACACGTAAAGCCTGGAAAAGGTTCTGCATTCGTCAGAACTAAAATTAAAAACATAATAACAGGAGCAGTTGTCGAAAGGACTTTCTCTCCTTCCGACAAGATGCAGAGAGCACACATCGAAACCAAAGAAATGCAGTACCTGTATAGTGACGGAGAGCTTTATTATTTCATGGATAATGAAACATTTGAGCAGCTTCCTTTAGGGCATGACAAAGTGGAGGATGCGCTTCCTTTCATACTGGAAAACACAGACGTGCAGATTAAGTTCTACAAAGGTGATGCATTCAGCGTAAGCCCTCCGAATTTTGTAGTGCTGGAAGTCACAGATACCGAGCCTGGGTTCAAAGGCGACACAGCGTCAAACACCACAAAGCCGGCTACATTGGAAACCGGTTTCACCATCAATGTTCCTTTGTTTGTAAATATTGGCGATAAAGTAAGGATTGACACACGCACAGGCGAATACATGGAAAGAGCTTAAATTATAATTTCAGCAAATTTCAAAGGATTAGGCATATGCCTAATCCTTTTGTTTTAAATAAATTATATATTCTAAAAATATGCCCTGATCCCTTTTATATTCATTGTATAGAATACCTTTGTTTTTGATAATTACTTTCCTGGACGGTGCGTTAAACTCATAGCATGAAACATGTGCTTTATCCATGCCAAGGGCCTCGCATTGTTTAAGGGCAATGCTTAACATTTCGGTCGCATAGCCTTTGCCTCGCTCGCTCGGACGGACGCAGTATCCAATGTTGCCGTTCCCCGATAAAATAAGCGCGTCATTAAGATAGTGCCTTATGTTAAAAAGTCCAATTATTTTATCGTCTGCATCGCGCACCGCAAAGTATACCGAGGTTATAACATGCATATCAGGCAGAGTTTCTTTTCTTTTGTGGGCATTTACATATTCAAGCCACTTTTCATATGATTTTTCCCTTCCCATTCCCATTGAACCGTCCATTGAAGAATTCTTGCCGGCAAATTCTTTTATGAATTCTTCAGCCTGAACTTTTCTTTGTATGCTGGGAATCTCAACCCTCAGGCTGTTCATAAACCTCTTCTTTGAGTACGCCTATATACGGCAGGTTACGGTATTTTTCGGCGAAATCCAGCCCATACCCTATTACAAATTCATCCGGGATTTCAAAGCCTACGTAATCAACAGTAATCGGCTTTTCACGGCGTTCCGGCTTGTCCAGCAGCGTACATATTTTCAAGGATGCAGGATTTCTGTCTCCCAATATTTTCTTGATATAATGCAATGTATTGCCGGAGTCTAATATGTCTTCTATAATAAGAATGTCCAGGCCTTCTGCGGGCATGGCCAGGTCTTTGAGTATCCTTACCTCGCCTGATGACTTGGTGCTCTTGCCGTAGCTGGACACAGCCATGAAATCCATAGCTACAGGTATTGTAAGGTTCCTTGCCAAATCGCTGTAAAACATTATTGCGCCCTTCAAGATGCAAATCATTAAAAGATGCTTGCCTTTGTAATCTTTTGAAACAATGTCTGCCAGTTCTTTTACTCTCTGCTGGATTTCCTCTTCGGTAATCAGAATTTTTTTCACATCATTAAACATTAAAATCTCCCTTTTTATAAGTTATCTTTAAAGCCAGAGTCGTTTTGTCGTCTATTTTATATCCTTCGTTGACCCCAATGCCGGTTACCCATATTATTTCATTTCCTACTGCTATAAGCGGAATATTGTCCCGCTCCCATCTGTTTATCTTTTTGTCAATAAAATAATCTTTAAGTTTCTTTTTGCCCTTAGTTCCCAGCGGGCGAATAAAATCATCCTGTTTTCTTGTCCTTATTACGGGCTGTTCTTTTAATTTAAGGTAGTCGATATACTGCGCGTTTTTAGAATGTGGTTTTTGCGCGTTTTTCAAGTTCTCCGTTATCTCACAGTGAATTATATCACCGTTGCTCAAATATGTTGTGCCGTCTGTGTTTAAGAGCATTTCGTGTATTTCGCTTTCAGACGTTTGTTTTTTTACAATCTCAACGCCCATTGCATGGGAACGAGCCTCATATTCGCCCGGGATTTGCACAACGGCTCCTGTTCTTCTATTTAAAAACATTGCATCAACAGCAGATAGGTTTTTTTCATAAATATCGTTCTTTTTTCCGAGTTTAGCAAGAAGTATTTTTAATGCCCTCTTTCTGATGCTAGGTTCAATATAAGCAAAATCTTCATCGTAAAGCATAAATCCATTGTCTGTTTTCTCGGCTTTTTCGGAGGCTTTTTTCGCAATTTCATTTATATAATCGCTGTCCTGCTTGTATGTTTTCGCCTGGTTGCACAACGTCTGCACAACGGAAGGATTAATGTTTTTTTCTATCTGTGGAATTAGTTCATGCCTTATGTAATTTCTTGTATACTGAGTGTCCGCGTTCGATTTGTCCTCCCGCCACTTTATGCCTCTTATTTTGGCGTATTCCATCACTTCATCTCTGGTAATGCACATAAGTGGCCTTATAATATGTCCGCCCGAAGGAGGCATTGGCGAAAGTCCGTCAAGCGAACTTCCTCTAATCAAACGCATAAGTATGGTTTCTGCCATGTCGTTCATATGGTGGGCAACTGCCAGCTTGGCTCCCGGATGCTGGGACAAAATGTTATTGAAAAAACCATGGCGTACATACCTGGCGGCTGTCTCTATTGAAACTTTTGCCGCCTTGGCTTCTGCTATCACGTCAGCAGACGCAGTATAAAGCGGTATGGAGTTTTTGTCGCAGTAGGCCGCCACAAAAAGAGCGTCTTCGCCTGATTCATCCCGCAGCCTGTGGTCAAGGTGCGCTGCAAATATCCTAAAGGGTACAGCACGTTTGTAAAGCAGCAGCACATCACATAAAACCATTGAATCCACTCCGCCTGACAACCCTAAAACAACAGTGTCATTTTTTTTAATCAACTGAAGTTCTTCAATGAATTTATGAATCTTAAGTGCAATATCAGTGCTCAACTGCCTCTCCTTTTACGAAGAATATATTGTTATATTATAAGATATTTATCACTGTCGGTCAATGAATGAAATGGTGCTTTTTATTTTAATATTGACTCTGCCTTATACTAATTTAAAGAGATATTAATCCCATTTTAAAATAAAATTTACTATATTATCAAATTAACATTGTACTATAGAAAAAATAAATATATAATGTATTTTAAAGGAGAAGCCTATGAAACTAAATAAAAAACGTACTATTATAGTTGGTCTTGCTTTTATGACCATCAGCACTTTCTGGCAGTTATACAATAACTCCATTCCATTGATTTTAAAAGAGACATTTGACTTAAACGAAGTAATCGCAGGAATAATTATGGCGGCAGACAATGTTCTTGCCCTATTTATGCTACCGCTTTTTGGAATGCTCTCTGACAAGACAAATACCCGTATAGGCAAACGCATGCCCTACATATTATTCGGCACGATTGTATCCGCAATATTTATGATGCTGCTTATCGTCTTCGACACTCCTACTACACTTGTTGAGTTTATCATAGTATTGGGTGTCCTTTTGATAGCAATGAGCACATACAGGTCCCCGGCCGTTGCATTAATGCCTGATGTCACTCCTAAGCCATTGCTTTCCAAGGGCAACGCCATCATTAACCTGATGGGCGCTGTGGGCGGAATACTTGCACTGGCATTTATCGCATTGCTTTCACCAGGAGAAGGTGAAACAAATTTCATGCTGTTTGGTGCGGTTGCTCTCGTAATGATTATCGGTGTAGGAGTATTGTTCTTCTCATTTAACGAGAACAAATCCAGGGAAGAAAAAGAGAGCATTTTGTTCCCTGAGCTTAATAACCTGGAAAAGGAAAACACCACCACAACAACTTTATCAAAAGATAAATTAAAATCATTAATTTTAATACTTGCTTCAATCTTCCTGTGGTTTTTCGGATATAACGCAATCGTCAGCGCATATTCAAAATACGCAGTTATTGAATGGGGAATGACAAACGGTATGTATGCCTATGCTCTCATGATTGCCCAAGTTGCAGCAATAATAGCTTTTATTCCAATAGGCCTTTTGGCTACTAAAATCGGAAGGAAAAAGACAATCTTAATTGGTGTAGTGTTGCTGACTTTATCTTTCGGCATCGTCGGCATATTCAGAGAATACAGCATAATTATTCTTTTCCTGTTTGTACTGGCAGGCTTCGGCTGGGCAGCTATCAACGTTAACTCCTACCCGATGGTTGTTTCATTGAGCAAAGGTTCAGACATAGGCAAATATACAGGCTACTATTATACCGCCAGCATGGCATCTCAGATAGTTACACCCATTGTGTCAGGTGCGCTTTTAGAATATGTGGGATACTGGACTCTTTTCCCCTATGCGGCACTTTTCCTCGCACTCTCGGGAGTAACCATGCTGTTTGTGAAACACGGTGACGTGAAGCCGATTAAATTAGAAAGCAAGCTTGAGGCATTTGACGTTGAAGACTAGTAAAATATACAATCCATTAATCTACGCGCACAGGGGAGCTTCCAATGACGCTCCGGAAAACACTATGCCATCCTTTGAGCTGGCATATCAATATGGAGCCGACGGGCTTGAGCTGGACGTTCAGCTGACAAAAGACGGTGAAGTCGTAGTAATCCACGACGATGAAGTGGACAGAACAAGCAACGGCAGCGGCCTTGTTGAAAAGATGTATTATAAGGACCTGAAAAAGCTGGACTTTGGCTCCTGGAAAGATGAGAAATTTAAAGGTGTACAAATCCCTAAGCTCATTGATGTGTGCCAGCTGGTAAAAGACAAAAATATGCTGTTAAACATCGAAATCAAGCCTACCTTAAGGTCGTCTGAAATTGAGCAGAAAGTAATTGAAATCTGCAAATCCTATGACATCGTTAAACAGGTTGTTATTTCATCTTTCAATCACTACTGCCTTAGAAACATAAAAAAACAGTTCTCTGAATTAGAGACTGCAATACTTTATCAAAGCGGCATGATTAAGGCGGCACGCTACGCCAAATATACTGTGAAGGCCGACGGCATCCATCCTCACAAATACGCTATTGTTGCTGAGGCGGTTAAGTCAGCAGCGCTTAATGGAATAAAAATAAGGCCCTGGACTGTTGACAGCCCGGAAATATTCAGAAGGCTGGCAAGAGTCAAATACATCACAGGGGTCATCACCAACCGCCCTGATGTGATGCGAAAGACGTTAAACGAAATAACTAAAACAGATTAAACACAATTTACAAAAATAAGCTCTGATTACTCAGAGCTTATTTGATTTACTGCGCTTTTTATTGTGTCCCAGTCATACCCTGCCCTGGCCATGGCGGAGGATATTTTTTGTTTTCTTTTGTATTCATCTTCAACAGATGAATGTTTTTTAATAAGCTTTGCTGCCATTTTCAGGGCGTTTTCATATTCTTTGTCGTAATCATATTCTTCCATTATTTTTTCAATTATTTCTGAGGTTATTTTATATCTTTTTAAGTCGGCAAGAATATAACCTTTACCTTTCTGTTTGGCGTTCATTCTGTCTTTAGTCAGAGTCCTTGCGAAATTCATATCATCCAAGAGCTTGTACTCGTGAAGTTTCTCAATTGTATATTCTATGGCTTCTTCGCAGTATTCTTTTTTCCCGAGGTATTCCTTTACTTCACTGACTGCCCTTATTCTATGCCCTAAATAATCGAGGGATTTATTAAAGGCAAGTTTTTTCTGACTTTCGACCTGCAGTTTGCTGAATTGTTCCTCGGTTATTGTGTCTCCTATCTTTAACCCCGACGAAGCTAATGTTTCATCAAAGAGTGAGTTGTAATAATTTCCGTCAGCAAATATAGAAACTTTATTCTTATTATGCACCTGTTTTTTTATGTCCGTTATAATCATAATAATACCTTACTTATTTCTTTTAATAATTATATCATACAAATCATAATATAATAAAAGCTAATTTAGTGCGTCTTTAAACAAACAATGGACATTTCCAGATATTTATTATACAATTCACATAGTTTTTTAAAAAGAGGTATTAATTATGTCACAATTGTTTGAAGCGTTTATGGTAATTTGTTTTGGGATTTCATGGCCGCTTTCTATTATTAAATCCGTTAAATCAAAAACAGCCAAAGGCAAAAGTTTGATGTTTATTTCATTCATAGAAATAGGATACGCTTTTGGAATCACAAGCAAGCTGATAAGCGGGAATGTTACTTATGTTCTTGTTTTTTATGTTATTAATTTCATTATGGTGGCAATTGACATGATACTGTATTTCAGGAACCACAAGCTGGATAAACTGACAGAGATAGATACTAACTAAAATTCAACCCATATTTAAAGCATCCTTTCAAGGATGCTTTAATCATACATATAAAAAATTAAAAACTTTCTAATTAAGCCAGCAGGTCTTTTTCCGTTTTCAATGCCATCTCTTTTGTGTCCATTGTATTTCTGTTTGAC
>CAZDZB010000025.1:0-7669 GCA_964509795.1 uncultured Christensenellaceae bacterium
AGGGATTCGAACCCTAGATAGCTTTAACACTATGCCGGTTTTCAAGACCGGTGCATTCAACCAGACTCTGCCATCTCTCCATAAAAATATTCAAATTTAAAGCGCCGTATCTGACGACGCTTGTATATTTTATCAAATGATTTTGTATATGTCAATAGTTTTGTTGCCTTACCAGGAGCGGCTTCCGCCGCCTCCGAAACCGCCGCCGCTGCGGCCGGATGACGAAGAGAACGATGAAGAGGATGTACGGGGCCTGTATGTTGTGCTGGGCCTGTAGCTGGATGATGAAGAACGGCCTGAATAGCTTCCTGAATAGGTTCTGGGAGTTCTTGACATCTTTACTGACTGCACGCCGATTCTTTTGAAATTGGAAACAGTTCGGGAAGAAAAAGTGCGGGTGCTGAAGGTCGCCGCTGCGTCAGAAGAGTACCACTCTGGCGGAGAGGTTATAAGCTGCGAAAATTTGCCAATCCAAATGTCTGAAACACCGAGAACCAAAGCGTAGGGAAGCATGTCGTAGAAATACTCTGGATTATCTTCTGCGAGTTCTTCCATCCATTCTTTTTCTGCAGTCGCTAAAAAATGCCTGAAACCTAAAACCCTTTCAAAAGTTTCATGCCCGTAATCGGATAGTTTTTGTGTATGAAATGATACAGCAAGGATAAGGCAGGACGAAAGCAGCATTAGTATTATCTGATATGTATCAAGAACCCATGGATGGGACAGAAGTGTGAAGATGTACACATACCCTGCGGTTACGGCGCCGAAAACAATGAACCGGAAAATGCTGTTTAAAGGCGGCCTTTTATTTAAATATTGAAGGATGTTTTTCAAAATGACATGCAGAGGAATGAATGCTATGAGCGAAAACAATCCCAGCATAACTCCCAAGCTTGTGTATTTGTACAAACCTATAAAAAAGGCAATTAGTGAAAAACACAAATAAGCAAGGGCGGTATTAATTCGTGAAAAAATACTGCTTTTTTTGTCAATTAACCTGGTGTCAGCTTTGCTGTATTTTGCTTTTACTCCCGAATTAAACGAATAAATCCTTGAACTTAACCGGGACTTTAGTGTATGGGTGCTGATGGGTTTAGTTTCATTGTTATAGAAAATATTCTTGAAAATATTTTTTTCGTATTCCGGCCTGTCGTCCAGGTCTTTGATTTTTGTAAAATAATATTCATTTTTTCTTTTATTATCCTGCGCTATTGAAATGAACCCTAAAGAAGCCCAGTAAATTATCATTGAAGATATGTCTTCGTGGTTGATTTTGCCGTCAATTATGTACCCCGCTTCAAGGGGACTCACATCAGGAGGCGACACTTCAACAGGAATAACCAGTTTTTCATCATCTCCGTATATTTTCCACATTATCAGCGCGATGGTTAGCAGAGCTAAAGGAAGTATATATTTAAGCATTTCTTCAATGAAAAAGGGATCTTTAATGTTGGTAAAATAGCCGTCGGGGAGGTTTATTTTTACGGTGATTCCCTCATAGTAATCTAGGGGTTCATTGAGGGTTATGCGCAATGCCTGCCTGTCTTTGTATTCATAGGATACTTTGTCCTCCGTGCCGTAGCCGTAATAATAGCCGGTTATAACGGATATGGACGAGGGGTCAACTTTTTTGGGCAGAGTTATTGTTATTTCGGAATTGTTTGTATGAGTAGGGTGGTCGAAGCCAATGGCGTTAATGTATACTGAATCAAGTTCGCTGTAAGAATCCTTCGGCAGGTTAACGGTATATGAAATATTGTATGTAATAGGCCCTGTAATCGTCATGGACGGGTTACCGATTCTGATGGATGTTTCGTATCTGTCTTTGCTAACAACATAGGGTGCGCCTTCCACGCTGATGTCTGTGTATTTTATGCGGTCTTCCTCCCAGTAGTTGGGAAGATACCGGTATATCCCGTGGCTCTCCTCGGTGAAAACTGCGTCAATTGTCTCAGTTACGCGGAAAGTGTAATTTTCATTGACAATTACATTTACGTTGAAATTCTCAAAATAGTATTTTTCATATAAAGCGTCAGCATTTTGCAGCGGACAAACTAAAAGCAGTGCGAACGCCAGAGCAAAAACAAAAAATATTTTCTTAATCATAATCATCCTCTTTGCTGCAGTATATATTTATATTTACCATATAATTATATCAAATAAACATAAAAAGGGGAATCGGCAAAATTGCACCGACTCCCTGGAAAGAATATTTAGTAAATGTTATGGAACAACTGTGCCGTCAAGTGCATTAATGTGGACTATACATGCGTTTTGCTGCCCTGTAATAATGTTTGAATTTTCATCATATATGGGTTCGCCAAAAACTATATCGCCTATGAACTCCCAGACCGGAACGGCCATATAGCTGGTTTGATCATCATTTTCAGGAATTAGCATTATTTTTAACTCTGCTGTGTTTATAGTTATTTCATAGGATTCGTCGTATTTAATATTATCTGATATAACACCTTTCCAAGTAAAATCGTTTCTGCAGTAGTTTTCAAAAGTTGAAATAATTTCGTCGAAATCATATAATTCTGCATTGTTTTCAATAATTTCTATTTGGCTTGTGTTATTTATCCACCAAAATTCTAAAATACCTATATCATCTACAAATACATTAATTTGATCGCAGTATCCATAACGGTTTTCTTCACCCCAAAGCAAAGGAGTCATATTCGCCAAAATGCCGTTATATTCTCTGTAAAAGAAAAATCTGTAGGCTGAAAGGCCTGTTTCGCTTTCATAGCATAGTGTATCTCCTAGTCTGAAGTTAGTATTTTTGCCGTCAAGTTCCTGTACTAATTTTTCAGCGGTCTCAAGGCATTCATCGAATGAATTATTCATGTTTTCTATATCAGTGGAGTCATAGATTCTTAGGCTGTCCCAATTGAATCCATCGTCAAAACGCCAGTAAGCCATCTGCGTTCCGGTGCCGCTAAGAGTCTGAGTCAATTCCAAAAAGGTCTCTTTGCCGTCCTGTGTATAAGAGGTTATTTCGGTGTAAGTATCGCCGGTTATCTCTGATATTAATGATGTACTCTCATGGTAAGTGGCGTTTGCCGAAGTTGTTTTGATATTTCCGTCATAAACAATATATTCCGGATCGAAAACAAAATCTACAAAATTTTCGAGCTGCTTATTGGATATGTTTTGAGGGGCTACTCTAACGATAGTGAACTCGCTATTAGAAGGCACTTCGACTGTGATATCAACAATTATTTTCGTGTTTTCAGTAGGCTGCGTTTCAAACTCGATTTCATTAAGTTCAGTAGTGTCTAAAATACCTGTGGTACTTGGATTAATTGCCGGGAGGCATGCTGTTGTAAAGCAAGCCACTGTTATTATAATTGCGGCAAGCAGTGCCGCCACGGCTGCATATTTGTGCTTTTTTGTTGGTTGTATCATGTTCTCTACCCGCTTTCTCAGGTTACTCTTATCCGTGCAGAAGGACAAGGCAATGGGTAATTTAATTTCACCATTTGAAAGCTTGATTACGTCTATAAGGCTTTGGGAATAAAGCCTGCTTATGTCGTCTTTAAATGTATTTAAAACCGAAGCGTCACAGCCAAGTTCAGTGTCTTCAGTGTATTTTTTATATGCGTAAGGCAAAATGGGATTGAACCAGTATATAATACGTGAGGCGAGCCATAAATAATTTTTGGCTACATCCAGATTTTTTATGTGATACAATTCATGAAGGATAATAAGGATTTGCTTGTCATGGGGCAGGGAATTAGTGAAGCCTACGGGCAGCAGTATTTTGGGATAGAACACTCCATATGTAACGGGTGCATCAATGTATTCACATTCGTATACAGGTATATTTCGTTTTATTTTAATTAAGGTTTTGCTTTCATTTATAATATTTACGATTTCTGTGTTTAATATCGGTGTACCGGATAATATTTTTTTGTTAAATTTTATCAGGCGGAAAGCTTTAGTTGCAAATGCAATTGCCGCTCCTGCAGCCCATATTATTGATAAATAAAGCACTATGTCCATTTTATTTATTAATTCACTTATTTTAATAAATAATGCGTTCTCAAAATTGTAATCTGCAGCATTTGTGTGGTTTTCTTCGTAGGACGCAGGGGCATTTAAGGTGCTTTCTGCTAAATTCACCTCATTTACCGATCCTGAGGGGGATTGGTCGGGAGCGTTTTCATACTCTGAGTTTGTGCTGAGTGAAAATGGGGGCATAATCTCACCGATATGAATGCTTGATTCAAATGTAACAGGCACAGCCAGCCGTATAATTATCATTAGCCAAAGAAAAGAGATAATTTTGATGTCAAGTTTTTTTGAAAAAATTTTTCTTATAAAAAGCACTGCTATTATCATAACGGTTGATAACAGAGCGGAAGTAAGAATACTTAAAAATAAAAACTTCATTTATTTCTCCTTATAATTTTTAATAAGGTCTTCAAGCTCTTTGATTTCTTCGTCTGTTACTTTTTCATTATTAATCAGTCCTGCTATCATGTAGGAGAGATTTTTGTAATTGTTTCGCAGATGCCGGCTTGTGGCGTTAGCAAGATATTCGTTTTTGGATAATAAGGGATAGTGTTTTAATTTGCGGGGACTTTCCTGGTTTATGCCAAGCAGTCCTTTTTCGACCAAACTATATGTATAGGTTTTAACTGTGTGCCTGGACCAATCAACGGATTCGTCCAAAAGGCCAACTATTTCGTTGTTGCTTAGCTCGCCATACTTCCATATTATCTCCATTATTATTCTTTCGGCATTTGTTAACTTAATTTCATTCATATAATCAACTCCATAAAAAATGGTGAAATTTATTACCCATAATTAGGTTATAATAATTCACCATATTTGTCAAGAGTTTTTTTACATTCTTGTAACTATCAGGTTTCCAGATTTGTATTTTTTTAGTCCCCTGTAAAAAACGATGCATGATATTGAAAGAAAAGCAACTGCAAAACCAATCCATATGATGAGTGCAGCCGGGCTGAAATTTTTCACAAGCCTTAACGGAATGTGCGAAATAAAGGCAGCAGGCAACAAAGAAAAAATCATAAGCCTGACTACGCCTTTAAATATGCTTTCGGGATAGATGGAGAAGCTTATCATAAACTCAAACACTGAGCCCGATATCATATTGGAGTGGCCTATGTAAAAAGTGAGAGACTGGGTTATAACATTAAGCGCAGTGAAAATGACAGCACCAAGCAGCGTCGCCAGAACGAATATCAGCCATACCCCTGTAGAAAATCCCCAAACTATGGCAAGAAGCACAATTCCGTAGAACAAATCCCCCCAGGCACTTACCGATGTGGCAGCGCCCAGAATATTGGGCAGCACAGGCATAGGCTGCAAAAGATATGTATCAAGCTCCCCTGTTATTATCAGCTGGCTTATTTTGTGCACATTATAAAACAAAATGTGGGCCAACCCAAATGCGGAGCTTGTAACCGCCCATATAAACATAACGTCTTTGAAAGTATATCCTGCTATATATTCACCCGTGGCACCAAATGCTAGCCACCAGAAAAATATAAACGTGGCGTTGTTTATGGCCATGCCGAAAATTTGCACAAAAAAGCTGCCTCGGTATTCCATTTGTGAGGAAAGATTCAGCTTGAAATACCTTGTAAAAAGCCTGACTGTTTTTTTAACCGCCGTGAACATGAATATTTTTCACCCCCTTGTTAAATACTCCGAAGCATATCATTATGACGATTGCCACCCAGAGCAGCTGCATGGATATTGTGCTGAATGCGTGGTTTATATCAAAAGCTACCAGAATTTTAGCTGGCCCCCAGGTCACGAAGGAAAAGGGCAGGTATTTTAAGATGGTCTGCATCCACTGAGGGAAAAACTCCAATGGAATAAAAGTGCCCAGCATCAAAACCAGCTTTGAATATATAAAGAAAAACGGCCGGCTTTCCTCGGCAAAAAACGCGCTTAAGCCTATGGTCATCAGCATAAAAAACTGCATAATGATTGACAGAACAAATGAGACAGCAAAAGACGGCAGAGCCAGCAGGTCATTTATGGGCGGAGCTCCCACTAAAACAGTGCCTAAAACCGCGCCTGTTGCAGCGTATAGGCAGAACTTGATGAACGATGCCCCCATGGTGTTTGCAAAGACATAAAGAACGTAATTGTATGGCTTGTTCAGCTGGTATGCTATTGCACCGCTTTTAATATCCCGGGATATTTCATACAATGTCATGGTGCCGATTGTGAGCACTATGATTTCTGTCGTACATACATACCAAATCATTTGATTGTATGTGTATCCGGCTATTGTGTCTCCTTTGTATATTACTCCCCACAGCCTGAAAAAAACATATATAAACAGCGTGTACATTATAATGGCGCCCAGCAGGTTTTTTCCGTAATAAACTGTGTTGCGGAGGCTTATTTTAAAAACAGTTAAATATTTTTTTATTTTTTTCATGTGCTCACCGCCGTCTTTTTGAATATCTCCAGTATTATTTCTTCCAGAGGAGGGTCTGTTATGGTGATGTCGGCCAGGTTGCCGCTTTCGCCGAGCACCGATACCACTTTGTTTATGGGCACAATGTCCGTATCAACCTGCAGTGACGCCGCATAATCTGTGGATTTTATTACTTTTACGCCTTCAATGCTTATAGGCTTTTGCTTTTCTGCGAAACGTGCGGATACTATTTTCCTACGCAGATAGTCGTATTTCAGCTTTTTTACTGACTCGTCAAGTACAATTTTACCGTGGTCTATGATCATTGCGCGCCTGCATATTTTTTCTATGTCTCCCGCGTCATGGCTTGTCAAAAATATTGTGGTGTTGTACTCTTTGTTAATATTTAGTATCAGTTCACGTATTTTCTGCTTTACAACGACGTCAAGGCCAATGGTGGGCTCATCAAGAAAAAGTATTTTCGGACGGTGCAGCAAAGATGCCGCTATTTCACAGCGCACCCTCTGTCCCAGGGATAATTTCCGTACAGGTGTTTTAAGCAGTTCGCCTATGTCGAAAATATCCACCAGATAGTCAAGGCGTTTTTTATATTCGTCCGCAGGCACTTCGTATATGTCGCCAAGCAGCCGGAAACTGTCAGTTGGCGGCAAGTGAAACCACAGCTGGGATTTTTGTCCGAACACTGTTCCGATTTGTGCGGCAAGCTGCTGCCTTTTTAGGGCAGGGTCAAGGCCAAGGACATTTATTTTGCCGTGGGTCGGGTACAAAATGCCTGTCAGCATTTTGATGGTGGTGGATTTGCCTGCACCGTTTGGCCCGATAAAGGCCATTATTTCTCCTTCATCGACGGAAAATGAAATGTCATTTACCGCGTTAACGGTGGAGTATTCCGGCTTAAACATGGACTTTACGCTTTGCTTAAAGCCTTCGCCCTTTATTTTGGTTGTGAAAGTTTTGGTTAAATTCTCAGCCTCTATGCATTTCATGCTGTAACCCCCTTGAATATATATTTAGTTAATTTGAATTGACTTCTGTAAAATAAATAAGCCCGAGCGAGGACATCCTTATAAGGACTCCTGACTCGGGCTTTTATCCCAAATAGTGTACACCGCGCCTTGCGGTGCTGCACCGCTTTGACCAGGCTGCCTGCAGTACTTGCAGGGCACGGAACCATAGGTGCACTCCTAAAATTTTACCGATTATAGCACTTTAGTATTTTTGTGTCAAATTCTCTGCAAA
>CAZDZB010000025.1:7769-21928 GCA_964509795.1 uncultured Christensenellaceae bacterium
TTAATAAGGAAGGACGGATTTTTTTGTAACAAAGTTACTGCATGGCGGCATAATTTATGATAAAAATATTTTAAAATAAAAGTGCTTAAGATATATTTTTGATCAGGTGTTATAAGAAGCCAACCTGAAAGGAGGCAATGGCATTTGGAAACAAATGATAGAAATTGCGGCATAAAAATGACATGGTCATAAGTGATAGGAGATAAAAATGAACAAAGACTTATCTAACGGATTAATATTGTTCGGGGGCACAGGGGATTTAACAAAAAGAAAACTCATGCCCGCGATATATAATTTATATATAGACAAACTGCTTCCTGAAAACTTTTTTGTTGCTGCTGTGGGAAGAAGAGACAAAACGGAGCAGGAATATAAAGACGAAATAAAGCAAGCTATTGAAAAGTACTCCCGGAACACTTATAAACAGGACACTTGGGATGAGGTAAGCTCCAGAATATATTATTATAAATTTGACTTTACAGACAATTCAGGATATAAAGAGTTTAATGACTATTTACTAACCTTGGAAGCAAAGCATGGCACTAAAGGAAACAGGCTTTATTATCTGGCTGTCGGCCCTGAAAGTTTTGCGGGAATTGTTAAAAGCCTCGCGGAAAATAATATGGCTGAACAAAAAACAGGAAGCAAAAGTGTCATAATTGAAAAACCATTCGGAAAAGACCTGATATCGGCTAAGCATTTAAACAAACAGATTACCAAAGTTTTTGACGAGGAGAATATCTACAGAATAGACCATTATCTTGGCAAAGAGATGCTTCAAAATATTATGGTTATTAGGTTTGCCAATGCGGTGTTTGACTCCATTTGGAATAGTGAGCATATAGACCACATTCAGATTACCTCCTCTGAAAGGCTTGGAGTAGGCGAAAGAGGCGGATATTATGAGAAATCCGGCGCATTAAAAGACATGGTGCAAAACCACTTGCTGCAGTTTTTATCATTAATTGCAATGGAGCCGCCTGAAAAAAATGCAACTGAATCAATACGTGATGCCAAAGTGAAAGTCCTAAAAGAACTTCAGATTTATACTAATTCACAAGTAAGCAAAAATGTTGTGAGGGGCCAGTATGACAAGGACTTAGAAAACACAGTTAAATCATACAGGGAAGAGCAAAGAACATCTGAAACTTCAGAAACCGAAACATTCGTAGCCCTTAAACTTAATGTAAACAACAAAAGATGGAAGGGCGTTCCTTTTTACATAAGAACGGGAAAAAGGCTGAAATACAAAGGTGTGCAGGCAGTAATTGAGTTCAAATCACATTTCCAAGGTGTTTACAGCGAACATAAGGATAATATCCAGCCCAATCAGCTGATAATCAGAATACAGCCAAAAGAAGGGGTTAACTTTGTATTCAACGCTAAAAAGCCGGGCGAAGGCAACGATATAGTGCCTGTAGACATGGACTTTTGCCAGAACTGCGAGATTGGCTACAACAGCCAGGAAGCCTACGAAAGGCTGCTGCTTGACGCAATGAAGCACGATAAAACATTGTTCACCAGATGGGATGAAGTGATGTATTCATGGAAATTTATCGATGCCATAACCGATGCGTGGAAAAATGAAAAACCGGATTTTCCAAATTATAACGCGTATTCATTCGGCCCGCAAAAGGCTGATGAACTATTAAAAAAAGACAACAGAAAATGGGTCGATGATTTATAGGAGGAAATTATGAAGATTTACGACATTTCAATGCAGGTTAGGCCTGACATGATGGTATACAACGATAAGCCTGCAAAAAAGCCTGTATTTACAAACACAGCAAACCACATTGCAAACAATTTCCATGAAACTGTAGTTGCATTGGACATCCACAGCGGCACACATATAGATATGCCCCTGCATATGATTAAGGATGGAAAGACTATGGATAGTTTTGATTTTTCCAGGCTGTTTATGGCAAAAACAAAAGTTTTTGATCTGACTAAAATGGATAAAAGATATATTACAGCTGATGATATAAAGGGCTTTGACATTGAAAAAGGGGACTTTATATTATTTAAAACCGTTAATTCATATTACGAGAAATCAAAAGGGTTTGATTATGAATTTGTTTTTTTGGAAGAGACAGGCGCGCAGTTTTTGAAAAATTTGAAAGTAAACGGCGTGGGAATTGACGCGCTGGGCATTGAAAGAAGCCAGCCTGAGCATATGACGCACAAACTTTTGCTTGAGGACGACATAATAATCCTTGAGGGGCTGGAGCTTAAAGATATTGAGCAGGGAGAATATAAGCTGACAGCGCTTCCCATTAAGCTTAAAGGCACAGAGGGCAGTTGGGTGAGGGCTGTGCTGACACAGAATTAAAAAAGTCCTGAAAGTATATTCTTTCAGGACTTTTTTGTTATAGATAATAATAACTACTCTTTAATTTCATCTTTTTTTTGCTCTTTTAATTTTTTGCGCTCTTTATTACCTTTAATCATCAGGAGCACGCCTGCTGCCAAAAGCAGTGCGGCAGGGACATAATCCATTATCATGTAGAAATAATGCCTGTCAATGAAATTAAATACCACATCATCAATAAAATTATTCAGCAGTAGTATTGTGCCCAAAACAATAAGCAGCACGCCAATCCAGTATCCGTTGGCAAACAATTTTTTTAAGGAATCATGGCTTTTTATGAACTCCTCATCCTCAACAGTTTTGCCTGATTTTATGCTGCGGAATATGCTGTAGCCGTCAAAAAAGCTGTAAATATAAAGCACAACAACTACCGGAACAAGTATAAAGCTCAAGCTACGCAGCCCAAATCCGATTCCTACCAGCAGGAGGAACGAAAACATCAGTTGTATGCCTCGCTTCATTAGCCCTAAATACATGTGAGCGCATCCAGGCAGCAGTGAGCACACAAACATGAAGAACCGATTTGTATTTTGATTATTTTCTCTGTCCATTATTTTCTCCTTTATTAATCCTTATTAAATATATTTAAGTCAATTAGTTCTTTTGCATCCTCAACTAGTTCATTGAATTTATCAGATGCTATTTGAAAAATGCTTTCGTGCTGTTGGGTATACTCGTCCTTGCCTTGCCCGAAAACTTTTTCCGCGGCGGGAAACACATTAAGAATGACAAGCAGCAGGGAGGCGACGACGCATATCTGGCCGATTTTAAAGAAGGAATATTCAATTTTCGCAGTTGCCTTCCTGTCATCTTCCAGTTCTTTTAGCTTTATATGCATCATTGTTTTTTCAACGAAATTATCTGGTGCGTTTGCTTTTGCGCCTTCAAAAAGCTTTTTTTCATAATCCATTATTGTTTTCCTCCGAACTGTAGCCTAATGATTCAAGCGAAGATTTAAGCTTGGCCCTTGCTCTGTAAAGCTGCGTTTCCACAGTTTTTGGGGGCAGGTTTAAAACTTCGCCAATTTCCCTTGCCGTTAGATTTTGCATGTATTTCAGCGTGAGTACGGCAGTGTATTTTTGATTCATGCTGTTTAAAGCGCGATAGAGCATTTGTTTGTTTTCTGAGCTTATTACTTCAGCGTCAACGGACGCTTTATCAGGTATGTCAGCGTTCGTTTCGCTGTCAATTGGTACGAACGCTGCGATATTTTTGCGTCTCGACTGCTTCCTTGTATATTCAAGGCATCTGTTGATTGTCACTCTGTATATCCATGTAGAGAGTTTGGAATCAACCCTGAAAGTATGCAGGTTTTGATATATCAGCAAAAATATTTCCTGAGACAAATCCTCTGCGTCCTGCCTGCTGCGAGTAAAAGTATAAACAGTGGAAAATACATTGTGCTGAAACTGGGCTACGATACCATCATAACTTTTATAGCCAAGCTCGTTTAATATTTTCTCAAAATCGCGTCTGTCTGCCATCTGTTATCCCTTTCTTCACCATTATTGTAGCACATTTACTACCAGATAATATGTGTTGAATTCAAAAGCATTATCCAGATTTGCGAACAGCCCACCAGAATGCTGCAGATAAACAGGATGCCCCATGCCGGTTTTAAAACGCGGCCGTCTTTTTTTATGGAAGATATAAATTTGCTTATTATAACTTCAAGCCCCAGCAGTATCATCATGACAGGCCACAAGATATATATTCCTTCAATAGGTACATATCCGATTTGGTTGAGTATAAGCAAAACTCCTGCCAGCACGGAGGACATCCCCATGGAATAATAGCCTGTTTTGATTTGCCCTGTTTTAATATTTTCTGTATTTGTCAAAACATCACCTCATCTTTATTAGCAATTGCTCTATATTGGTTTAGACGACATGACAAACAGAAAACACTTCAAAATTATTAAAAAAACTAAACAGGCACTAAAATCTGCAGAATGAGGAAGCTGTAGCAGATAAATATGCATAAAGTTCTAATTTTTTTATCCCATTGACGGAAAATTGACTAAAAAATTCAATAGTAATATAATTAAATCATAGACTTAAAGGAGGTGAGAACAATGAAAATCAGCTTTTTACCTAAGTCGAAGAGTGGAAAATGGTCTTTAATATGTTTTGCGGCTGAAGTTATTCTGATGGTTATTTTTTATTCCATTATCGCAATATTTAATACTAAAGGCGGTGACACATTTTTCAGCAATCCGGAGCTTGCCATTCCGCTTATTCTAGCGTGGCTGTCAGGAGCGGTGTCATTTGTTTTGGGCTGTATATCGTTAATTAAGGGCAAACCAAAGTCAATTCTGGTCTTGGTTGTGAGCATAGTAACCCTGCTCACCACAGTATACGGCATACTGGAAGTAACAGCTTCTCACTAATAAAGACCAAACAAACAAATACTTAAAACACTATATGGCGGCATTATCTGCAAAACAGCGCATATCTTTTATTTGAAAAGATTTTCAGAGGAGAATACAAATGAATATTTTCATAACTCCGCATCCACCGATTATCCTTAGGGAAATCGGCAGAGGAGAAGAGAAAAGAGCACAGGCAACAATAGACGGAATGAAAAAGATTGCGGAGGACATTGCCGCCATAAAACCGGAAACCATTGCTGTGATTACGCCACATGGGCCAGCATTCAGGGACGCACTTTGTATAAGCACACAAGAAAATTTGAAAGGTGATTTCGGGCAGTTCAGCAAGCCCGGCCTTTCATATGAATTTGCAGGGAGCGAGAAGGCGGCGCAACTTTGCAGTTTCCTAAATGACGGCGGCATAAACGCGGTTGCACTGGATAGGAATAACGCGAAAAAGTATGGTATATCCGAAAAAATCGACCACGGAGCCCTGGTGCCGCTGTCGTTTATTTTAAAAGAATACACTGATTTTAAGCTCATTCATATAAGTATGGGATTTTTGAGCAAAGAACAGCTAGGAAAAGCGGGCGCAATTCTCTCTGGCATTTTAGAAGAAGATGATGTATTGATTGTAAGCGGTGATTTATCCCATAGGCTTTCTGATGAAGCTCATTACGGTTATAATCCTCAGGGCGCTGTATATGATAAATGCATTGTAGATTCAATAGCAAACAAAAAATATCTTGATATTCTGGAAATATCGGACTCAATGCTAAACAGCGCAGGCCAGTGCGCCCAGAGGCCATTGGAAATGATGATTGGCGTGCTGGACGGATACGAAACACAAACGCAAGTTTATTCATACGAAGGGCCTTACGGAGTTGGGTACATGACCGCTCACATTGTAAGGCAGGAAAAAGGCGGGCATGGTGTATTTGCGGAATTTTCAAAGCGTCAGATAATAAAAATGGATAATCTCAGAAAAAAAGAAGACGCCTATGTATCATTAGCCAGAAAAACAATAGAAACCTATATCAAAACAGGAAATATTATAAAAGTTCCCGAAAACTTAAGCGAGGAGATGTACAAAGAAAAAAACGGAGTATTTGTCTCTATAAAAAAGGAAGGGGATTTGCGGGGATGCATCGGCACAATTGAGCCTTCCTATGGATTCATAGCCGAGGAAATCATAAATAACGCCGTTTCTGCAGCAACACGTGACCCCAGGTTTGACCCAATAGAAGAATCAGAGCTTAAATCCTTAGTGATATCAGTGGATATATTGTTCCCGCCGGAGGATATAAAAAGCATGGATGAGCTTGACCCGAAAGAGTATGGGGTGATTGTGCAGAAAGGATTCAGGCGCGGATTGCTATTGCCAAACCTTGAAGGTGTGGACACGGCGCAGCAGCAGGTATCCATTGCCCTTAGAAAGGCAGGGATATCATCGAATGAAAATTATACTATGCAGCGGTTCAAGGTGGTAAGGCACAAATGAGAGAAGCATCTTATTATTCATTAAATGATGATAATTCAGTAACATGCGCTCTTTGCCCGCATAACTGTAAAATTGCCGAAGGGAAAAGAGGAATCTGCGGAGTGCGGCATAACGCATCAGGCACTCTGTACACCGAAACTTACGATATGGTTTCATCACTTGCTCTTGACCCTATTGAAAAAAAGCCGCTTAGAATGTATAAACCCGGCACACGCATTTTGTCCGTCGGCACATACGGCTGCAATTTTAAATGCGGTTTTTGCCAGAACTATCATATTTCGCAGGAAATACCGCCTCTAAAAAGAATAACTGTTAGTGAGCTTTTATCAATTTCAAATCAGAGGACGGATTCAATAGGCATAGCTTTCACATATAACGAGCCTACAATCTGGTATGAATACATTTATGAAACGGCAGCGCAAAATCCTAAAGACACTATTCTGGTAACAAACGGATTTATTAACCAGGAGCCTTTGAATGCGCTTTTGCCATATATTGATGCAATGAATATTGACCTGAAATCAATAAACACTGAATTTTACCGAAAGGTTTGCGGAGGTGCGCTGAAAGATGTGCAGGAAACAATAAAGACTGCATGTAAAAAAACTCATGTTGAATTGACCTATATGGCAATTCCCGGCGAAAACGACAGTGAAGAAGAAGCACAAAAGATGGCTGTCTGGATTGCAGGCATTGACAGGAAAATACCGCTGCATATCATTCCTTTCAGGCCGATGTATAAGTGGACACACCTGCCATATCAGACTTATGGCAAGATACAAGCCCTAAAAAACACCGCAGCGCAGAAGCTGGATAATGTGTTTTAATATAAGATAGAACATGAAGGTGGCTAGATGAATTTTAATGACAAAATTACAGAATTATTGCTGAGCGAAGGAGCGACGGTCGTTGGATTTGCAGACATTACTGAGCTTCCTGATTATCAGACAAAGGGTTATCCGTACGGAATAGCATTGGGAATTGCGTTAAACCCCCGTATAGTAAAGGAAATTCCTGACGGCCCATTTATGGATTATTATAATTTATACATTGAGGTCAGTGATAAGCTTAATTGCCTTACTGAAAAATTAAGTGAATTTATAACAGACTTAGGATACGATTCTTATCCACAGTCGCGAAAAAATGTCTGCCAGGATGAAAAGTTTAGAACAGTGCTGCCTCATAAAACGATATGTACTCTTTCGGGCCTGGGATGGATAGGCAAAAGCGCATTGTTAATTAATAAAGAGTACGGCGGTGCCGTGCGGTACTATACTTTGCTAACTGACATTCCTGTAAAAACGGGAACACCTATAAAAGAGTCACTTTGCGGCGACTGTGTGATATGCCATGAAAAATGTCCGGGGCATGCTATTAACACCAAGAATTGGGATACAACAGTAAACAGAGATGATTTGCTTAATGCGGCTCTTTGTAAAAAAACTAAGATTAAGAGGGGTGAGGCTTTAGGCGGCAAAGATGACGGCTCCTGCGGCATATGCATTGCAGTCTGTCCTTATACGCAAGCTTACATAAGCAGAGCAAATTAAGTAAAAAAAACTGCCCATAGAAATCAAATATCCCAGGACAGTTTTAATTTTAATTAAGTAATTTTAAAGCAGAGTAATTTTTGAAAAATCAATTTTGCCATCTTCATTGAGGCAGTCCGCAGGAGCATGTACATACTCAACCGTGCCAACAAACATTTCATGCGAGCCTGTTACTATGGAATCAACAACTGTGCATTCGATGTTCACGGGGCAGTCCAAAAGGACAGGTGCGTTTACTTTTTCGCCGTCTTTAATGTTGAGTTTAAGCTTTGCTAATTTATCCTCATCGCGGCCGCTGTGGCTGCCAAGGTAATCATAAGCTTCCTTCATTTCGGGGCTTGCCAGATTGATTACAAAACATCCGGTTTCTTTAACCAGTTTGTATGAATGCCTGGAGGGCACTATCCCGACCATCGCCATTGGCGGGTCATAGCTGCAGTTGCTTACATAGGCTACTACCAAGGCGTTGTTTTGCCCATCCTTTCCTCTGCATGACACTATTGCCGGCGGTTTCGGCATCACGTATGTTCCCATAGCTGCTTGTTTTTTTACCATAATATCTCCTTATACACTATATTTTAATTATTTCAACTTAATAATAAACTTAATAACTTATGCGAATTTGCATTACAACTATAGTATATTTATTTGAAACATATGTCAACAATTATATCAGAAGGGGCCATAGGCGATAAATACTCCAAGCTCTAAAAACAAAAGGCTGGCCAAAAGCACAATAAGCTCAACTTTCCAAATCCACTTCAGCCATTTTGTATAGCTTAAAGAAGCCAGCCCCAGGCTGATTAGAAGGACGGGGTTTGTGGGGAACACTACGTTGCTGAACCCATCACCGAACTGGTAGGCCAAAACCATAACCTGCCTGTTAACGCCGATAATATCAGCAAGGGGTACTATAAGGGGCATTATCAAAAACGCTTTTGCGCTGCCTGAGCTTATCAAAAAATCCATAGCGAAAACAACACCGAAAAGCACAGCCACTGCAAGATAAGGGTTGGAGTTTTTAACAACTTCTGATATATGGTATAAAATTGTGTCCATTACTCCGGCGCCCGTAATAATGTGTTTTATACTGGAAGCCATAAGTATCAGGATAATTGCAGGTGCTATTTCTAAAGCTCCTTGTAAAAAGGTTTTGAATGTTTTTTTTAACCCTATGCCTGACAAAAGGCCTGCCCCTACGCCGCCTACAAAAAACGCGAGGCCGACAAGTGGAAGCGCAATGTCTGAAATGCCTGAGATGAAAGAACCCAGGACTAAAATTACAAATAAAAGCACAATCATACCTGAAAACCATATGACTGCCTTATGAAGGTTTTTGTCGTTTGCGTGAGCTTCATATTCTTTTAATTTGCTGTTTTCAACTTCTATTGAATTTTTTTCTGTTTTTTTGGCATACCTTCTTAAAAACAAAAACAGAATAACATAAACCACAGCGAAAATTATCAGCCTGTAGCCTGCCCCAGAAAAAATAGGCAGTTCCGCAAGCCCCTGGGCTACGCCAATTGTGAATGGGTTTGAAACGGCAGCAGTAAAACCAAACCCAGCCCCCAGAACGACAATTCCGAGGCCGACCTTTTGATCCCAGCCAAACAGAACACAAAGCGCAATTATGATAGGAATCAAAGGAATTACTTCCTCAAACATTCCGACAAACGCGCCGAAGGCCATAAATATAAGCACCATTACAGCGAGCAGAGTATATTTGCTATTGCTGAATTTTGCCACGATTTTGCCTATAATGGCTCCAAGGACATTTGATTGGTTAAGAATGTTTATGGAACCGCCTATAAAAAGCAAAAAGATGATAATAACAATTATGACCAGGCTGTCCTCGCCGCCAAGCACCTCAATTGGGGCTGTGAACCATTTGTAAATAGGAAGCTTTTGGGCATCCTCAACGAGGCGGAATGTGCCCTCAACCACCATCTCACGCCCGTCAACGCTCAGCCTGTCGTATTCTCCGGCAGGGACTACCCTGGTAATCACTCCGGCGAATACCATAAGCGCCAGAAGAATTGCAAAAGAAATTATAAAAGATTTTTTCCCTATGCTTAGTGCTTTGTTTTCTGTCATGTGTCTGCTCTCCCGTTCTATATTTATTTTATTCAAAAGGATATTTCAGCCCGATTTAACTGCACTGATTGTTCCAAATGTGATTTTGCTTTCTATGTGCACATTCCTTATTTAGTAATTTTACAATAGTTTTATTTATAGTACAACAAAAGCTTAATATTTTTAATATAACTAGTAAACAAAGCACTGTATAAATACGGATATATCATTTTTCATATAAAAAAAATTCGGAATTCAACTTAAATTTACGTAAAAAAGCAATAAAAGTGTTTACATCTTTAAAAAAATATGATAATATTTATCTGTAGTTACAAATGAACGAAGAATGAGCATATGTCACACATAGAGTGAAGAAATAGATACAGAAAAGAGGAACAACAATGCCAAACAAAACACATCGTAAAAATCATATTTTCAGAGAAGATAAGAAAACGTTTATCATGGCAATGGATCATGGTAATATGTTTAACGTCCTTCCTGCAATGAAATATCCGGGAAAAATTATTAATGAAGTTGCCAGGGCAGGGGCTGACGCATTTTTGTCAACTGTAGGTTTGGCAGAAAAGTTTGCTGATGAATTCAACGGCAAAGGTATAATTTTGAGGCTGGATGGATCGTGCTCATATTTAGGCTCAAAAAGTAAGCCGCTTCAGACAGTAGTCAAGGTGGAAGACGCATTGAGGCTGGGGGCAGACGCTGTAATAAGCATGGGTTTCCCGGGATCAAAATGGGAAGACCAGATTCTGGCGGATTTATCCAGAAACATACTTGACGCTAACGAATGGGGAATGCCTGTAGTAGCCGAAATGCTTCCGAGAGGATTTGAAGGCGGCGAAGACTCTCGCACGCCTGAAAACATAACCTTCGCATGCAGAATGGGCGCCGAAATGGGAGCTGACATAATTAAAACCGAATACACCGGTTCACAGGAAACTTTTAAAGAACTTTGTGAAAGCGTATATGTTCCTGTTGTAATTTTGGGCGGAAGCAAAAAGGTATCAGAAGAGAAATTATTAACAGAAATAAAAGAAGCGCTGGAAGTCGGCGGAGCCGGCATCGCCATGGGGCGCAACATTTGGGGGCATGAAGACCCGGCAAGGTACGCAGGGGCGATTGCAAAACTTATCCATGAGGATTGCAGCGTGGAACAGGCATTAAAAGAATTAAATAAAAAGTTCTAGGAGGGAAAGATGGAAACATATAAAGTAGCGCTTAATTCCGGCGTCAATGAAATGAGCATTGTGGAAAAAGAACTTAAAGAGCCAAAAGGTTCGCAGGTTCTTGTCAAAATACACAGCTGCGCAATATGCACACTGGAACAGCGGATTTACCAGGGCATAATAAAGCGTTATCCTTTTGCCGGCGGGCACGAGGCAGCAGGAACAGTTGTGGCAGTGGGCGAAAAAGTAAAAAGCCTGAAAGTCGGCGATAAAGTTTCAGCAAGAATGCTGACAAGCTGCGGAGAATGCTACCACTGCAGAAGCGGGCATGAAAACAAATGCAAAACAGCCTTCATTGCAAACATTCACGAAGGCGTGGGCGGCCCGGGAGGCTTCGCGGAATATATGATGCTTGAAGCTAAAGCCCTGTATAAAATGGCTGACGACCTGGACCTTGAATACGCTGCGCTGACAGAGCCTTTAGCCTGCTGCGTGCACAGCGTGAACAACGCGGACATTCACTTAGGAGATGACGTTGTGGTAGTCGGCAACGGCATAATGGGCGCGTTTCATATTCAATTAGCCAAGCTTAAAGGAGCCAGGGTAATATGCTGTGAGGTGGACAAAGACCGCCTGGAGCTTGCTAAAAAGATGGGTGCTGATATAGTTATAAACTCAGGAGAAACAGACGCTGTAGAAAAAGTAAAAGAACTTACAGACGGCAGAGGCGCAGATGTTGTGTTCTGCACAGCCGCTCTTACAGTTTTAGCAGAGCAAAGCATTCAAATGACAGGAAACAACGGCAAAGTGGTAATGTATTCATCATTCCCGGGCGGAGAGCCCATTGAACTGGATGTAAACCACGTGCATTCATCAGAAATAAATATTACAGGCGCGGTTAACTCAAATACAAACGAGTTCCTGGCGGCATCACGATTGCTGTCATACAAAATGATTGACCCGTCTGAGCTGATATCGGAGATAGTCCCGTTTGAAAAAATAGACTATGCTTTTAAAAGGGCAATAGATCCGAAGACATATCGTGTTTTAGTTAAATTATAATGTTTTAAATGCTTGCTTTACTCAAAAGGCAGGACGGTAATGGCAAGCACTTAAATACTAAAAAATAAGAAAGAAGGAATATCTTATGGCAAAAGATAAGCAAGGGAAACTTGGGTTGCTGGACACCACTACCATCTTAGTTGGAGGTATGATAGGAAGTGCGATTTTCTCACTTTCAGGTGTAACTATGGCACAAGCAGGGCCTGCATCAATAATATCATGGATTATTGCAGCAATCATTCTATTTGCATTCGCATTATTGACAGCAGAACTTGCAACAATGTTTCCGCACTCAGGCGGAGTATTTGTATTCCCCGCAAAGACATTAGGTAAAACTGAAAAACAAGGTAAACTATGGGGATGGATTGCAGCATGGGCATACATTTTCGGATGCATCGCAGGCGCTGCCTTCTCTGCATACTTTGTTGGTGACTACTTGGCAAATGCTATACCAGCACTTAGGCCTTATGTAATTTACTTTGCGTTAGCAGCAGTATTATTCGCAGGAATAGTAAATGTTTCTAAGATTACTGCTATGGGCAAAATCAACACTGGCCTTACTATTGGCCTTGCAGTAACAATGCTGTTATTCGTTGGCGTTGCTTTCTTCAGCGGAAAATGGGACGCAGCAACAATGTCACCTTTCTTCACACAAGGTTCAGGCGGAACATTAGGCTTTATGAGCGCTATTCCAATCGCAATGGTAGCCTTTGGCGCTATAGTTGCAGCAGCTTATATGGTTGGTGAGATTAAAAACCCACGTAAAACTATCCCGAAAGCAATGGCTTTGGCTATGACAATCGTTGTTATTCTTTATATAGCTATGATTACAGCTACTCTTGGATTGATTACAGCAGATTTCCTAAATAGCGCTGACGGAATGGGCTTCCAATGGGCACCTATGACAGCAGCTGCCATATTCTCATTATCATCCACACCATGGCTTGTACCGGTTATTACAATCGCTGCAATATTAGCATTGCTGACAACTATAATCGTTGTTATGGCTTTGGCAGGACGTACACTTGAAGCATCTGCTGAAAGCGGAATACTTCCTAGGTTCCTTTCAAAGAAAAGCGAAAAGACAAATATGCCTGTAAACGCTCAATTAGTTGTTATGGTTATCGTTGGCATATTCGCTTCAATTCCTAATGCAATGTGGCTGATAGTTAACTTCGGCGCACTTTGCAACGCAATCGTTATCGCTATAATTTGTGTAACAATTGTAGTAGCTCGTAAGAAAAACCCGGATGCTGAAGACATATTCAGAGCACCAGGCGGAAATATCCTGCCAATAATTACATTAATCGTTATTATTGCAGCATATGTTCCTGACATATTAAATGGCGGCTGGCAGCTTTGGGCATATACAGCGGGTTATTTCGTAATAGGCTTAGTAATTTACTTCCTTGGCAACTTAAAGAAAAAAGCATAGTTTAAGGATAAAATTAAATAAGTATATTATACAAATACTGTTTGAACTCTGCCATCGGGAATTTTCCGATGGCAGAATCTCAATCAATACTATGTAATGTATTCAATATTATAAAAAGTAATATATTATTTTTTTTGTCCGTTTTTACAGTTGAAAAGTAAAAAAGACAAAAGCAAGAGAAAGGAGTTGACATGAAGTATATAGAGCAAAATGATTTCAGCATGAGTAACACATGCGTTGCATTCGGTGATTTTGACGGTGTTCATATAGGCCATAGGGCTGTAATAGACAAAATGCTTGAATTATCGAAGGATGGAATGACTTCAGTTGCAGTAATCTTTGAATATGCCGACGAATTAATGGAAGGCACAAAGGTGCTTACAACCAAGCTTGAGAAAAAGCATTTTTTAAGCGAATATGGCCCGGATGCAATAATTTCATATAAAGTTAATGAAAAGAGCAGCCAAATTGATGTAGAGAATTTTGTTAAAGAGGTGCTTTTAGATAAGCTTGGGGCGAAAGTCATTGTAACAGGAAAAGAAGATAAAAATATAGAGACACTTCGAACATGTTCAAAAGAGGATGGAATAAAATTAGAAGAATGTGAAACCGTTA
>CAZDZB010000026.1:0-21726 GCA_964509795.1 uncultured Christensenellaceae bacterium
ACATCTGGTCTGCCCTGGTTTCGTTTGACATTCCTTTAGGAGTGGATTTCCAAAGCTTTCTAATTATAGGCAGCACGCCGCAAAGAATCAAAACCTGCCCGCATATAAAAAATATACTTCTTAAAGCATTGCGCGCAACAAAAAACTCTGCAAAAACAGCCAGCATAAAACCTGTCATTGAAATAAATATATATCTTTTAAACTTCGCTCCCGGCACCAGCCATCGCAGCATGTTTTTAAATTTATAATTAGTCATTAGTATGAAATATTAAGATGGTTTGTTGTAATTCTGTGACATGTCTGTTCCAAATGCTTTGCTAATTCTTCAGCTATTGTAACTGACCTGTGCCTTCCCCCTGTGCATCCAATCGCAATGGAAAGCTGGCCTTTGCCCTCCTTTATGTAAAGAGGTACTAAATAGTCAACCATATCCATAAGTTTTTCAAGGAAAACCTTTGCTTCTTTTTTGCTCAGCACATAATCCTTAACCTCTTTATCAAGTCCTGTTTTTTCCCGGAGGTTTTTAACATAAAAAGGGTTGTCTATAAATCTGACATCAAATACCATGTCCACATCGGTGGGCATACCATGTTTGAACCCAAATGAAATTATATTGATAGGGAACCCCTTCTTCTCCTGGTTTTCAGGGGAAAACAGCGAAACAACCTTCTTTTTTAACTGCCATATGGATATATCTGTTGTATCAATTATATAAGTCGCGCTTGCCTTGATGTCAGAAAGCACATCCCTTTCTTTGTCAATTCCGTCTTTTACCCTTCCTGACCTTGACAAAGGGTGAGTTCTCCTGCTTTCCTGATATCTCGATATCAGCACTTCGTCACTTGCATCCAAAAACAAAGTCTCTACTTTTATATTTTTTTCTTTTAAGGCTTTTATAATTGTATTAATTTCATAAAAAAACTCTCCGCCGCGGATGTCAACGCCAATTGCGATGTTGGAAGTCTTTTTTCTTTCATTATTATCAAAAAGCTTTACAAATTCCTCAATTAAAAGAGGGGGCATGTTATCAATGCAATAATAATCCATGTCCTCCAGCATATTTAATGCCTGAGATTTACCTGCTCCGGACATTCCTGTAATCACTACAAGATGCATAGTGTATTAACCCTTTCTAATTATCTTTTTTATCATCGCCTATTATTATTATCTCTTTTTCTAGCTCAACATTATGTTTTTCATATACTTTTTCTTTAATATCTTTAAGTATTGTTTCAACATCTTTTGCTGTGGCTTTTCCCGTGTTTACCACAAATCCTGCATGCTTTTTGGAAACCTGCGCTCCGCCAACTGTGTACCCCTGAAGCCCCGCTTCCTGTATCAGTTTCCCTGCATAATTCCCCTTCGGTCTTTTAAAGGCTGACCCAGCGGACGGCATATTAAGAGGCTGTTTTTCTTTGCGTTTTTTGGAAAGCTCCACCATTCTTGCCCTGATTTTTGACGTTTCTTTTTTCTTTAATCCTAATGTGGTTTCCAATACGATATCGCTTTCTCTAACGTTGCTTTTCCTGTAGTCAAACCCCATTTCTTGGGCACTGTATTCTTTTACACTTAAATTATCATGCAGTATCTTGACACTTTGAATAATATCTTTCATCTCTCCGTCATAAGCGCCTGCATTCATCTTGACTGCTCCGCCGATGCACCCCGGAATACCTCCGGCAAATTCTATTCCTGAAAGCCCTGCCCTGCAGGCCAGGTTCGCAACGGCAGACAGCAGTGCCCCTGCTTTCACTGTCACAATTCCTGTTTGTTCATCTATGTCAATTGCGTTAAAATTCTGATATAGTCCGATAATTATTCCTTGTATACCGCCGTCTCTGACTAACGTGTTTGTTCCGTTGCCCAGAATATAATAAGGAATTTTGTTTTCCTTCGCAAATTTTACTATATTAATTATTTCATCCTCTGTTTTAGGATGAACCATGCATTCCGCTTCACCGCCTGTTTTAAATGAAGTCCATTCAGCCATAGGAACATCAAACATCACCCTGCCTTCATCTAACATTTCAACTAATTTATTTTTCATCTCATCTATTAACATTTTTGTTCCTTTCAAGGCTCTGTGCAGCTTGCCTTACATATATATTTTACACTAAATATTTGAATAATTCAAATGAGCAAATGCACAAAAAAATGATGGCCTATTGCTTTTTTACCCAAATTTCTGTTATAATCTCTGCAATGCGCAAGCGAGGTAAATAAGTAATGGGAAAAAACACTTTAAAAGGTTATCTGATGGCATTTTCAGGATATTTATTGTGGGGTATTCTTCCAATATACTGGCACAACCTAAACTCTGTATCATCTTTTGAAGTTCTTATGTTCAGAATATTTTTTTCTGCTCTTACACTCGTCATCTTCGTTTATGCTACCAAAAACAGCCTTTTTATATCATATTTAAAAGATAAAAAGCTACGCGTCAGGCTGATGATTACAAGCGCTTTAATCGCCCTAAACTGGGGGCTTTTTATATATGCAGTGGGCAGCAGCCTTGTGCTTCAGGCAAGTCTCGGCTATTATATAAATCCTTTGGTAAGCATACTGTTGGGCGTAGTATTCCTTAAAGAAAAACTAGATAAAGCAAAAATTATTGCAGTATTTCTGGCTTTTATCGGCGTATTATATATGACAATTTCCCTGGGAGAGTTCCCCTGCATATCACTAGTGCTTGCTGTAAGTTTTGGGCTTTATGGATACATGAAAAAGCAACTAAACCTAGATTCTTATAATTCCCTTCTGGTAGAGACATTGATTCTTTCGGTTTTAGCGTGGGCTTATTTTATATATCTTATGATATCAGGAACTTCAGGCTTTTCAAAGATGTCTTCATTAGAGTGGGTATTAGTCGCCCTAAGCGGGATAATTACATGCATTCCACTTATACTGTTCAATGAAGGCGCAAAGGCTATTCCACTTTCTTCTCTTGGGTTTTTGCAGTACCTTACTCCTACTTTAATGCTTTTGATAAGCGTGCTTTTGTACGGGGAATCTTTCACCATAGTCCACGCCATAAGTTTCGCCTTGATATGGGCCGGCTATTTAATCTATATTCTTTCTGTAATTTTCCAGCCAAAACAAAAAAACGCAAAATAAATCTCTCTTTTTAAAGAGAGATTTATAATACTGTTATTTTTTTGTTTTCTTTTAGCCTTCCTTGAGCTCTTTCTGCTGATTTTTCTTCATAGTTAGCAGGTTTTCTTTTAGCTGGACTTCCATTTCCTTTATTTCTTTTTCAGCGTTCGCCCTTGCAAGCCTTCCTTCTTCCTGTATTCTTATTACCTCTGCAACTGTTTCTATCAAGTCCTGGTTCACTTGCTTCAATGTTTCAATCTCCACTATTCCTCTTTCCGCTTCAACTGCAGTTTCCACAGTTCCTTGCTTTAGCATTTCAGAGTTTTTAATAAGCAGTTCATTTGTGGTGTCTGTTACATCTCTTTGGAGTTTTACAGCGGCATTCTGCCTGATAATTGTAATTGCAATTACCATCTGATTTTTCCACAAAGGAATGGTATTCAGCAACGAAGACTGTATCTTCTCAATAAGCACTTCATCATTTTTCTGTATCAGCCTAAGCTGTGGGAGCGACTGGATTGCTATCATTCTTGAAAGCTGCAGATCGCCGATTTTTTTGTCCAGCTTTTCATAATTTGCCTGCATATCCCTGGCCCTTTGTATGTCCAGAGCGTCTCCTGTTTTTTCTGCCTGCTCATTTAATTGAGGGATTAGTTCATCCTCTGATTTTTTAAGACACAGCTTGCCTGCTTCAATGTATATGTCAAGTTCTTTTATGTAATCTCCGTTTTTTATGTACAGCGTATCCAAAAGCTCAACGTCGCGCATAAGCCCACGTTGTGCATTCTCCAATTTTTCGGTTATATCTTCTATCTGCACTGAAATCTTTTCATATTTTGCGACCAGTTTTTTGGCTTTCTTTTTCAGGTTAGAAAACAGGCCGCCGCTTTTGTCCGCAAGGCTTTTTGCGTCCACATCCTCCAAATTTACCAATAAATTGGTCAGAATGTCGCCCACATAGCCTGCATCCTTTGACTTCACTTGTTCTAATACAGTGTCTGAAAAATCAGCAATTTCTGTCTGAGTTCCGCTTCCGAATAAAATTATAGACTGTGAGTCGTTAATGTCTATTTCGTTTGCCTTTTGTTCAATAAGCTGCAAGTCTTCTTTTGTCAAAACTTGAATTTCATTTTCGACTTTTTCCTCTGCGGGAACAGTTTCTTTAGTCATCTTCATTCTCCTTATCTGTTTCGTCTAATAACCCTTTTGCGCTCAAAAGTTTTTTGAGCATTTTTAGTTCAATGTCCAAATCCATAGCGTTGTTATCATATAATTTGTTAATCTGCTTGTTTGCAGATGATGCCAGAAGCTCAAGCCCTTCCTTTGCGTCAGTAATGGCTTTTTGCGTTTTTTCTGTCGGGTTTTCCACTGAATAAAGCTGTGCGCTTTGCGAAAGAATCTTGTCTGAGCTTTCTAAAGTCAGGTTCAAAAACCTTCTTATGGCTTTATAGTCGCGTGGGTCCTCTTTTACAATTTTGAGTATCTTTTTTAAGTTTTCTGTTAATTTGTCCAAAGAGGTTCTGATATCATCTTCTTTTAACCTATAATAATACCTTCTTAAATTCTGTATCTTTGACGTGCTTTCTTTTATGAAATCTTCAACGTCTCCTTTGGACACATCTTCTAAAACCATAGTCTTTCTGCCATTTTGCTTTTTTATATATTTTACTATAGCTGCCGCAATGATCAGCACAAGCGCTATGCCCAAAATCACAAGAAAATATTTAAAAAATACAACGGCTAAAACTATTGCGCCTATAACAAAAATAATTTCAATAAAATCACTGTCCATTTTAATTACTCCTCATTTTTGATTATATAACATTTCTTTGCTAACATAAAGTTAAATTAATTAAAAACACCATTTTGGGATATAAGTGCCGCATACGCTCATTTTAAAGCCATCTTTTAAAATTCATAAATCCTTCTATAAAAAACTCCCCGGACTGCACATCGCATACAACTCAGGGAGCAAATCTTTATGTTCTTCTATCCCAGCGGGTCCACCGGTGTGCCGTTTACTCTCACCTCAAAGTGCACATGATTGCCAGAGGATACACCCGTGGAGCCTACAAGGGCTATAATCTCACCTTTTTCCACGTACTGCCCGCTTTTAACAAGCAATGTGCTGCAGTGCCCGTACCGGGTCTCTACGCCTCCGCCGTGGGATATTTTAACCAGCAGCCCATAACCGCTGCTGGAACCTGCAAACGTAACCTGGCCGTCTTCGCTTGCATATATCGGCGTGCCGTATGGTGCTGCCAGGTCAATTCCGTTATGGAATGTTGAGGCGCCTTCAATACCTGTGTTCCTTTCTCCAAAATACGAAGTAATAGTATAACTGCTTAAAGGAAATGACATTCTGCCCTGTGTGGCCAGCGTATATACATAAGGGACTTCCTTTGTGCCCTTTACCAATATCTTATCCACAGGCAACACACTGGGCTCTTCCGCGAAAATAATCTCATAAGATGATTCTGAGCCGTTTATGTAAACAACATTAGCTTTTATGCTTCTTACTCCTACGACACCTTCTTGCCTCACCCTGGACTGAGTCACATACATTGAGTCATCCTCAATTATAATTGTGTCATAGGGCATTTCTTCTTCTCTTTCCACGTATTCGGTGTATTTAACATTTACTATGTTGTTTATCTTCGTAACAATTAAAATGTCACCTTTGTATATCTTACCGTCATCTGTAAGGCTGGGGTTCGCCTTGTAAATGTCTGATAGCTTAAGCCCGTAAGATTTGCATATGCTTGATAGAGTTTCCCCTGACACAACTTTGTGCTTCTGAACTTCTATGTCATCGCCGTACTGCATTATTCTAAGCGCGGTTTCTTTGTCCTGCACTTTTTCGTAGCTTATTGATTCGCTTTTTATCTCAACGTTTTCTAAAAAGCCAATGTCAAATCTTTCAATGTCGGCATCGTAATTTTCATATGGGGATAAAAGCTGCTCCAAAACCCATTGAGCGTCATCTCTTTTTTTAAGCGCAAGTGCGGGATTGTTATTGACATAAATAACCCATGCGACGACATCCAAATCAAGGTTATCTCTGATTATCTGTTCGTAATATTCAGAGGGGCATAGATACTGCTCGTCGATATTTACAGGCAGATATGTCAGCGCAACATCTCTGGATACTTCCATTCCGCAGTATTGTTCGTATTCTGAGTAAATGCTGTTAACCGTTGACTCCAGGCCTGTAACGTCTTCCATTGCGCCTATTGATTTTTCGTTTATATATACTTCATATGCTTCAACATAATGAGCTTTACCTATAACAGGATTAATAATTGCAACAGTTGTTACCACCAATAAAACCGCAGCAAAAACTATGCCGAACCTTTTCAGGTCAATAATTTTCACAAGTTTATTAACCTTTTCCATAAATTTTGACTCGGCAAATGATTTATTTTTTTCTCTAGTGTCCTGATTTTTTCGCCTTATATTTCTATTAATATTTCTAAGCTGACTAGCATTTTCAGTTTCATTTTTGTTTGTATTTCTCATAGCGTTTCACATTATGGGGCAGTTCCCTCATACTCGCCAAGCGGGTCGTAAGCCACTCCGTTGATACGCACCTCAAAGTGAAGGTGGGAGCCTCCCGAAATTCCTGTGTTGCCAACCAGCGCAATCAGCTGTCCCTGCTGCACGTAGTCACCTTTTGACACCAGCAGTTCAGAACAGTGAGCGTATCTTGTTTCAACTCCATCTCCATGATTAATCTTAATATATAGCCCATATCCCGTTCCAGAGCCCGAATGAGTAACCGTGCCCGATGCGCTTGCATATATAGGAGTTCCTGTGTTCGCCGCCAAATCCACGCCTTTGTGCCATGTTGAGGCCCCTACAACGTCGATGTTACGCGGGCCGAACTTTGATGAAACGTAATAGCTTCCGTCTTTTAACGGCATTGCCATTCCGCCGGTTGCGGCAGCCTCCAAAAGCTTAGGTACTTCCTTTGTTCCTTTTCTGATTATTTGGCTTACCGGTTCTACTCTGTTAGATTCGCTTATTATTTCTACTTCAGTTTCCTGTCCGTTAATGTATGTAATAAGTGCATGCACATTATGTGAGCCTTCCACGCCTTCCTGCACCGTCACTCGTTCAGTTACATACATTGTATCATCTTCAATTACTTCGGTTTCATAAGGTATAGCCTCGCCCACCTTATCCACTTCTTCAATAAACTTTACATTGACTCTGTTCATCGGTGTTGTGATAAGCAGCATATCTCCGGGATATATTTTATCGGTTGAAGCAATGCTTGGGTTTGCTTTTCTTAAATCCGAAATTTTTACGCCGTAGCTGTTACTGATTGAATATAATGATTCGCCGGATACGACTACATGGTAAACTTCCTCAAAGTCACCGCCGAACCTAAGAAGTTTGTAAGCTGTATCTTCGTCAGTTACCTGCGAATACTCAATTGCCATTTCAGTTACTTCAACGTTTTCAACAAATCCCACTTCTATTCTGTTTCTAGTGGTCGGCACTTCCAAAAACGGCTCCAGAACCCTTTCTAAAGCTGAATTGGCTTCTTCCTCGGTTTTTACCGCAGCCGCTGCAGCGTTATTTACGAGTATTACCCACGCCATGACTTTGACATCAACGCTGCTTTTTAATATATCAACAAATACACTTTCAGGGCATATAAACTGTTTATCAATTTTTACTTCATTATATTCTAATACAGTATTGTCAAACACTGTCATATCATAATCTTCACTGAACTCTGTGCGTATGTCATCCAATGCCTGCGCCACTGGTTCCACACTCTCAGCCACTCCCAAAATAGTACCGTTAAATATAATTTCATATCCGGTTACTATCTCTGCTTTTGCACTAGCCGGAAAAACAATAACCGTGCCAATAACCAAAACCAGGACAACCGCAATGGCCGACATTGCCTTTTTGCCTACACCCATAAAAATACTTTTTCTTTTTTTTGCGTGCTTGCTTTTTAAGTATTGTTTTATTCCCTCTGAGTATCCGGCCTCGTTTATTATTTTTTCTCTTGCGCTTTCAACCCTATCGGTTTTTTCTTTTCGAACGGCATCTGTCTGCTGCTTGTCTTCAACAATCAGCTTTTTATAATGCCTGTCAGAATATCTTCTTCTTCCGTAATTATTTCTTCCATTATTGCTCATTAATAACCCACCTGTACCTGTAAATGTTCATCAAACCAGTAAGTAATGTCTTCACCAGTTATTGCTTCTATAGCGTTTTCTAAATCTTCTCTGGTAGCTACCTGATATTTATTATCGCTTAAGTATTTGCGCAATGCCGCAAAAAACACTTCTTCTCCCAGTTCTTCTCTCAAATCATCCAGCATCCAGCATCCAAAACCATACACCACTACCGAATATTCGTCGCCATATTCCATTGTGTTTAAATCTATTCGGGAATCTTTATTCTCAAGATTCCTGTTTCTTTTAATAAAAAAATTATCAATATAATCAAATATTAAATCTTTATAATCACCCGGATATACACGCTCATAATACACCTTTTCAGAAAATGTTGCAAGAGCTTCATCAAGCCACGGCTCGGCTATCTGGTCATTGCCAACCATGGCATACCACCATTGATGTGCCGCTTCGTGGATGATTATCATCTCCATGATACCCTGGCGGGATGAAAGGTAATATCCGTCATCTATCATTACCATTCCGGGGTACTCCATACCGCCTATATAGAAATTAGCCTCGACCACGTTAAAAGTCTCATAAGGGTAATCTCCGTATACATCGGAGTAAACATCAATTGCATCAACTGCCGATTGTAATGCCTTCTCGTTTACACTGCCCCCCGTGAAACTGTATGAATATATAGTCACTCCGTTTGACTCCTGAGATAATACATCAAAATCATCACTGGCTACAAATCCAAAATCACGCCTGTTTTCTCCGTCCACCTTGTATGTCACTTGGCCCTCTTGGTGCGTTTCTCCTGTAATAGTCCCCGTCGGGGCTATCAGATACCCTTCCGGCAATGTTATCTGTGCGGTATAATCAGCACATTCCGAAAAAAATGGGTCTCCGATGTTATTGTATTCATACGTATAATATCCGGTTTGTTCATCATAAACCGCCATTATCGGATTGCAGTTGACTATTGAGATGGTTTGCTCTCCGTATCCAAACCTGCCGTAGCTGTTTGGTATTGTAATCTTGTATTCTATAGTAAGGTGTGTGATTCCCTCTGGCTCCACCATATTATCCAATGTAACTACAAGCAGATGGTTTTGGCTGCCCGTCACTTCAAAGCTGCCTCCACCCTGTATATCAATGTCTTTTATTTCTATACTGCCTGGGGAAAACCCATTCGGATACCCATTATCGAAATTATCCTCTTCTACAGCATGGTATTCCTGCTTTTCAAATGAATTAGCATACAAATAAAACACAAGCTCATCCATTGGAGTTTCATTGTTATTAAAATAAGTAAAATTCAAAACACCGTCTATTGTCATATCATCTGTGTTTAATACTAGTTCAAAATCATACTTATAGTCTTCAATTTTATCTGCAGATAAATCAACCTCTTCACTGCTGACAGTTTCCGCACTTTCTTCATAATCCTTTCCTTCTTGGATTACCTCCGCGTTTTCCTGAGTTTGCGCTGCGTCGCCAACAGGATCTTGGTTCACAATATATTTTTTAATTACAAACAGCATAATAAGCACTACAATTAAAATTATAATAAGTATTATGAGTAATTTAAAATATTTTTTCATAGTGTACTCCTCTTATTATCGCTTCATAATGTTACATAATTGTATCATAATTGTAATCAAATTGCAATCAACCTGACTTCCTGCATTTCATATTAAATTATTATACTAATATTGAGTATTTTTTGTATGTGACTTTATAACTTTCTCTTAAGTTTATTCAGATATTTTATGTCTTCTTTGGAAAGCTCTGCTTTGGCCAGCATATCTGGGCGCTTTTGCAAAGTTTCCTCCAATTGCTTTTCTCTCTGCCATTTTTTTATTTTCGCGTGATGCCCGCTTGTTAAAACCTCCGGTGCCTTAAGTCCTTTATAGTCCGCCGGCCTAGTATATTGAGGATATTCCAGCAGCAAATCTTCGAAACTTTCTTCCTGGTGCACGTCCTCTGCGCCCAAAACTCCCGGGATAAACCTCATCACTGCGTCAATTGAAATAAGAGCTGCCAATTCTCCGCCTGTAAGCACATAATCTCCTATGGAAAGCTCAAAGTCCACCATTTGGTCAATAAACCTCTGGTCAACGCCCTCATAGTGGCCGCACACAAAGGTCAATGAATCGTATCCGGACATTTCCCTTGCCAGCTTATTGTCAAGCATTTTTCCTTTTGGAGATAAATATATTACTTTTGTTTCGGGGTGCTTTTGCTTTACGAACTCAACACTGTCAAAAAGAGGCTGGCACATCATCAGCATTCCTGCCCCGCCCCCAAAAGGAGTATCGTCTACTTTGCTGTGTTTGTCTTTGGAGAAGTCCCTGATATTTAATACATCAATTTCGAAATGCCCGTTTTTCACAGCTCTTGCACCAATAGAGTGGTTAAAATAATTCTCTATAATTTCAGGGAAAAGCGTAAGTACATTAATATTCATACAATGCCACTTCCGAAAGCCTGTCTCTTATCAGGATGATTTCTTTTTTGCTAATATCGATTTTTTTAATAACGCTTTTGAGCACCGGAACCAATATTTCACCATTTTCATTTTTTATTACGTATACATCATTTGCACCGTTTTGCATAACGGCCGTGAGAGTTCCTAAAGTTTTGTTTTTATCATCATAAACACTGCAGCCGATTAAATCGTCAATGTAATGCCTGCCTTCAGGGAGTTTCGGCGCGTCTTTTTTATCAACATATATTTCTTTGCCTCGGAGTGTTTCTGCGGCATCTCTGTCTTCAATGCCCTCCAACTTCAAATAGCCCATAGTTTTGTCATTTCGGCTTTGCTCTACACGCAGTTTCTTATCTTCAATAAGAACATATTTTAAACGGCACAAAACATCAGGTCTGTCCGTATAAGGTTTTACCTTTACTTCTCCCTTTATGCCTTGTGCCTTTACAATTACACCTAGTAAAAATGTATTGCTTGAATTCATTAATCCAATATTTCCACTATGTATTTTTTGCTGGACCCGCTTGTAGCAGACCTGACTAATGTTCTGATTGACTTTGCTATTCTTCCTTCTTTTCCAATTACGCGTCCCATGTCATCGGGAGCCACGCGAAGTTCCAGCACAACCAGTTTGTCTTTTTCCACTCTGTTTACTTTGACTTCATCCGGTTCACTCACCAATGAACGCGCAACATACTCAACCAATTCTTTAGTTTTATCCATTATTCATTCCTTTTCTTGTTACGCAGATTAAAGAACGCCTGATTTTTTTAATAATGCTCTCACGGTATCTGTTGGCTGCGCACCTGTTTTCAACCATTTTTGTGCTTTTTCAGCGTCAATCTTCAGCTCTACTGGGTCTGAAACAGGGTTGTAGTAACCAATCTGCTCAATAAACCTTCCGTCTCTTGGAGCGCGTGAGTCCGCGGCAACTATACGATAAAAAGGCTTCTTTTTCTGTCCCATTCTTTTTAATCTTAACTTTACTGCCATCTTTTGTTTTTTCCTTTCAGTTGTAAAAATATTATTATTTATATTAAGCTTTCGCTGTTTTATCAAAAGCTCGCCATCTTTTAAAAAGGCATGTTAAAAGGCATATTTCCGCGCCTTCCAAACCCCTTGCCGCTCATTTGCTTCATCATCTTTTTTGTCATTTCAAATTGCTTAAGCAGCCTGTTTATGTCCTGCACTTCCATGCCGCACCCTTTTGCAATTCGCTTTTTCCTTGATGCGTTAAGTACTTTCGGGTTTCTTCTTTCTTTTAGAGTCATAGACAATATTATGGCTTTGGTTCTTTCTATTTGTTTTGAGTCCAGACTCTCTTCATCTATGTTTCCTGCTCCCGGCATCATTTTCATTATTGCCCCGATGCCGCCCATTTTGTTCATCTGCTCAAACTGAAGCAGAAAATCCTCCAACGTAAATGAAGCTTTTCTTATTTTTTCGTTCAGCTCTTTCGCGTTTTCCTCGTCAAAGGATTCCTGAGCTTTTTCTATCAGGGAAAGCACATCACCCATTCCCAATATTCGGGATGCCATCCGGTCAGGGTAAAACGGCTCTATATCATCCAGCTTCTCGCCTACGCCTGCGTATTTTATGCTCTTTCCCGTCACTTCCTTGACGCTGAGTGCTGCTCCGCCTCTGGCGTCGCCGTCAAGCTTTGTAAGTATTGTCCCGTCAATGCTGATAGCGTCATCGAATGCTTTAGCGGCGTTTACAGCGTCCTGTCCGGTCATTGCGTCAATTACCAGAAGGATTTCATCCGGGTTAACTGCCTTTTTTATTTCCTTTAGCTCACCCATGAGTTCTTCATCAATGTGAAGCCGCCCGGCAGTATCAATTATCAGAACATCTCTGCCGCCTTTTTTAGCCGCGCGCAAAGCTTCCTTAGCTATCTTTACCGGGTTTGCCTGGCCCATCTCAAACACGGGGACATCCACTTGCTGCCCCAAAACCTTGAGCTGGTCTATGGCTGCCGGCCTGTAAATGTCGCAAGCCGCAATAATTGGGCGCTTATTGTCTTTTTCTTTCATGTGCTTCGCAAGCTTGGCGCACATTGTAGTCTTTCCTGCGCCTTGAAGGCCGCACAGCATAACTATAGTAGGCGGGTTTGAAGAATACTCAATCTTTTCCCTGCGCTTACCCATAATGTTCGCCAACTCTTCGTTGACAATTTTAATAACCTGCTGCCCAGGTGTTAAAGACTGCATGACTTCTGCGCCTACTGCGCGCTCTGATACAGCTTTTATGAAGTTTTTAGCCACCATAAAATTGACGTCTGCTTCCAGCAGTGCTCTGCGAACCTCTCGCATCGCCTCTTTTACGTCTGCTTCGCTCAGCTTGCCTCTTTTTCTTATTTTGCTGAAAACAGCGTTAAGCTTGCCTGTTAATCCTTCAAATGCCATTTATATACCTTTATTAATATTCCCACTTGTTCACCAAATCAGCAATCAAATCATATATTTCGCTATATTGGCTTTGGTTTTTCAAACTTTCTGCTTTTTCTTTAAGTTCTGTTATTTTAGCACCTATATTAAAATACCTTTTTACTAATCCAAGCTTTTCTTCATAGTTATTCAGCGTGCTTTCGCCTCTTTTTATTGAGTCGTGCACTGCCTGACGGGTAATATTAAGCGCCTCTGATATCTCAGAAAGCGACAAATCATCGCTGTAGTGCATCTCCATCACGCTTTTTTGCCTGTCTGTGAGCATAGCGCCGTAAAAATCCAGCAGCCAGTTCATCCTTACATTAGTATCCAATTATACAACACTCCTCACCGGGTGTCAAGGCTTTTACCTTTACACAAAAATTGCTCTAGTGGTACTATACACTAAAGCAATTTTTTTTGCAATATTTTTTACTTTCTTCTAGTAATTCTGTGCTCTTACTTCAAAATGAGCTCTGGGATGTGAGCACACCGGGCATACCTGAGGCGCTTCCTTGCCAATATGAATGTGGCCGCAGTTTGAGCATATCCATACAGTTTCAGTGTCTTTTTTGAATACTTTAGCGTTCTGCATATTCTTAAGCAAAGCATTGTAGCGCTCTTCATGCTCTTTTTCTATTGCGGCAACGCCGTCAAAAAGCTCAGCAATTTCATCAAAGCCCTCTTCTCTTGCCTCTTTCGCCATCCTCGGATACATGTCAGTCCACTCATAGTTTTCGCCATCTATGCAGCTCATGAGGTTGGATTGTGTGTTTCCAATGCCGTCTAACAATTTAAACCATATTTTGGCGTGTTCTTTTTCGTTATTAGCTGTTTCTTCAAAAATACGTGCCATTTGAACGTATCCCTCTTTTTTTGCTACTGAAGAAAAATAGCTGTACTTGTTTCTTGCCTGTGATTCGCCCGAAAATGCTTCCATAAGGTTCTTTTCAGTTTTTGTTCCTTTTAAACTCTTCATATTCCCTCCTTATATGTAATTAGTTTAGTTTAACATGTATTATCAAGCCATATAACAATCGGCCATACATTACAAAAGAAAAACAGACCCTGTCATTTCTTTACAAATAATTATAACATCTGATAAACAAAAAAACTATAGAAATTTTTTTCTTCGTTATGCTATAATGTACCCATGAAAAATTCATTTACAAAAAAAATAATATCTATACTAATAGTTTTGGTGATTTCTTTGTCTTTGATTTCCTGCCAAACAGCGGAAAGCTCTGAGCCTGTTTCAGTGGAACCTACTGAAGAGCCTTATACGTATGTTGAAGTTCTTGAGTTGAATACTTATAACGATTTTGCTATAGATCTTTTAAAAAGCATTCGCGCTGACATGAGCGCAGGTGATGAAGGCAGCGCCAGTGATGCAAGCGGGAATGTAGTTGTAAGCCCTGTAAATATTGGTGTCGCCTTGACTATGTTCAGCATAGGAGCTGTAGGTACAACAAAAGAAGGCATTCAGGATGCCTTTAGCCTGGAGCTTGGCGATGCCGCTTTGTTAACATCCAGTGCAAAAAATTTAATGGATTCATTATCAGAAAAAGAAGGCGCGCAGTTTGCCAATGGGTACACTCTTTACATTAATGAAGGCCCGACAGTGCGCGAAGACTTCGCTGTAAGAATGGAGGATTATTTCAGGCTTGATTTAAATTTTGAAAACTTTGATGAGGAAAGGCTGGAAGTGCACCTTAACGATTGGGCAAGCAACTTAACTAATGACTCTGCACCTATAACAAGTATTTTTTCTGTGAACTCGCTGCCTCACGATACTTCAACCTTTATGCTTTCGGTAAGCTCAGTTGACTGCAGATGGGACACTGAATTCAATCTTGCAAATACCCGAACTCTGCCGTTTACATCAGACAGTGGCCAGGCCTTGGCGGTGCCTACAATGCGGGGAAAAATGACTATTGGTTTTTATGAAGATGAAGACGTTACCATGGGCCTTTTCCCTTTAGCTGGAAACACAATAACTCTGGCTATCTTTATTCCGCCGGATGATGACACTTTGGAAAAATTCTTAAACGATTTTACTGGTGATGATATTCTCAAATGGCAGCTGCTGGCATATGAAAAGGAAAAATGGATATATCTGCCGAAAATCAATTTTTCTTACCCTGTCGTGCTGGAATTATCAGGTGTTCTGAGCCAGATGGGAGCATCTGACATGTTTAATTCGGAAACTGCGAATTTCACTAACCTGGGCAGTGACTTTTACATAGATGATTTCTATGCGGCATCTCTTATACGTATAACTGAAACCGGAGAAAATGAAAGTGACATTACGCCTGTTGATATAACACGGGCAAATAATAATAATGAGGATTTCTTTATAGTGGACCGTTCATTTGTGTTTGCACTGCTGGACAATGAAACCGGCGGGATATTAACTATAGGAACTCTCGCCAATCCTATAGAGTCATAACGCTAGTAATAAACTTCCATCAGATACAATCCGCCTGCAGGAGCTGTTATGCCAGCGCTCAGGCGGTTTTTTGCTTCTATTATTTTTTTCATATTTCGGTAATCTCTTTGCCCCGTGCTCATTTCTACTAAAGTCCCGGCTATTATTCTTACCATTGAGCGCAGAAAGCCGTTTCCCGATATATCTATTATAATGTGCTCATTATCTTTTTTAATGTCTATTGAATGTATCTCCCTTACTGTGCTGCTCACGAACGACCTGGCCGCCATAAAAGAAGCAAAGTCATGTTCTCCCAAAAGCTCGCTTGCCGCTTTTTTCATTTTATCTATGTCTATTGGTTTGTAAACTCTCCACACATAGTTTCTCTGAATTACTATAGGGCGTTTCTGATTAACTATTTTGTACTGATATCGTTTGCCCTTTGCGTCAAACCTGCTGTGAAAATTTTCATCAACTGCCTGGGATGTTATTGCTCTTATGTCGTAGGGAAGCTTGGAGTTAAGCGCGCCTGCGTATCTTTCCGCGGGAATCGAATCATCATCAAAGTGAAAAACCTGGCCCATTGCATGAACACCTGCATCAGTCCTGCCTGCTCCGTGAATAACAATTCTTCTGCCTGTAAGTTTAAAAAGACACTCTTCTATTGTCTGCTGCACTGAATTGGAGTTAAGCTGCCTTTGCCATCCACTGTAATTGGAGCCGTCATATTCTGCGATTACCTTAACTCTCATTTTAGCCTACCAATATTTGTACAGCCGCGACACTTGCGGCAAACACCAAAAAACCAAAAGTGGTAACAGCATCAGCACCAGTAAACTGCAGCTTTTTCATTCGCGTTCTGCCCTCGCCTCCCTTGTAGCACCTGGCCTCCATCGCAAGGGCTAAATCATCAGCTCTGCGAAAAGCCGAAACAAACAGCGGCACCATAACAGGAACCAGGCTTTTTGCTCTGCTTATCAGGTTTCCGCTCTCAAAGTCAGCGCCTCTTGACATCTGCGCCTTCATTATTTTGTCTGTTTCGCCAAGCAGTGTCGGTATAAACCTTAAAGCTATTGTCATCATCATCGCAAGCTCGTGAACAGGCATTTTTATTTTTTGAAGCGGTTTAAAAAGCGTTTCAAGCCCATCAGTCAGTGCCAGTGGTGATGTTGTAAGAGTAAGAATCTGGGAACCTAAAACCAGAAGAATCAATCTTACAGCGAAATAAAACCCCAATCTTATTCCTTCTTCATAAATCGTCAATTTCCACCATGTAAAAAGTACGTTTTCGCCGGGGGTCATCAGTATGTTTAAAACCAATGTGAAAAGCACAATGATAAAAATCGGCTTAAGCCCTTTCAGCATATATTTGAAAGGAATTTTGCATATGGCTATTATAAAAAATATATATAATCCTGTAAGCAGGTATCCCCAAAATGATTTTATCAAAAATATGCCGACAACAAAAACAAAAACAAGAATTAGTTTGGTTCTTGGGTCCATCCTGTGAATAATGGAATTTCCTGGGAAGAATTGCCCTATTGTGATATTCTTAAGCATTTTCCCCCTCCTTTAAGGCGGCTATTTCATTATACATTTCATCTAATGTTAAAGGCGTGCCGGAAATGTTTACTCCGTGCTTTTTCATATGCTCTGCCAGTTTCAAAGTGTATGGCACATCAAGGCCCAGTTCCACAAGTTTATCATATTCTTTAAATACCGTTTTAGGCTCATCATACATAACAATTCTGCCTTCACTCATTACCAGTACTTTATTACACACATATGCTATTTCGTCCATGTAATGGCTGATCATTATAATCGTCATTTCCTGAGATGCGTTAAGGCTTTTCAAAAGCTCAAGCACTTCCCTGCGCCCCTGCGGGTCCAGCCCGGCTGTTGGCTCATCAAGTATCAATATGTCAGGCTCCATGGCCAAAACTCCTGCAAAAGCCGCCCTGCGCTTTTGCCCGCCCGAAAGTTCAAAGGGAGATTTTTTTCCCTCCTCCTCATAATCTAATCCCACCTTTTTAAGTGCTGATTCCACTCTTTTTTGTATTTCATGCTCATCTACACCCAGGTTTCGCGGCCCATACGCCACATCTTTTATTACAGTTTCCTCAAAAAGCTGGTATTCAGGATATTGAAACACTAATCCTACAGTTTTCCTTAAATCATTAAGTTTACGTTTTTCTGTGGATGTTTCAACACCTTTAACTATAACTTTGCCGCTGGTTGGCTTAAGCAGCGCGTTAATATGCTGAACCAATGTAGTTTTTCCGCTTCCGGTATGACCAATGATGCCCACAAAATCCTTAGCCTGAATTTTAAGGTTTATATCATTAAGCGCTACCGTTTCAAAGGGTGAACCCTCCATATATACATGTCCTACCTTATCAAACTCGATAACTGGCAAAGATTTATTAGCTATATTTGCTGACATATTTCCTCCGCCATCTTATCCATTGACAGGATCTCATCAATATTTATATTAACTTTTTTTAGTTTGTTGGCAAGCAGCACTGACTGAGGCAGGTCTAAAGACAATTTCTCTAGCAATTTAATGTCCTTAAAAACATCTCTTGGTTTTCCCTGCTTCACAATCTCCCCATCGTTTAGCACTATTATCCTGTCCGCTAATGCCGCCTCCTCCATAAAATGAGTTATGAAAACTATTGTCTTACCTTCAGAATGAAGTTTTTTCGCGATATCCATAACCTCTTTTCTTCCCTTTGGGTCAAGCATAGCAGTGCTCTCATCAAAAACTACAATTTTGGGTTCCAAAACAATCACCCCAGCAATAGCTACCCGCTGCTTCTGCCCGCCGGAAAGCATGTGAGGCGCCTTGTTCCTTTGCTTTGTCATCTCCACTAATTCAAGGGCGTTATCCACTCTTTTTATTATTTCTTCTCTCGGAAGGCCCAAATTTTCCGCTCCAAAAGCAATATCTTCCTCCACAATGGTAGCCACAAGCTGGTTGTCAGGATTTTGAAAAATCATACCGGCTGTTTTCCTCACATCCCAAAGGCTGTCATCATCGCCTGTGTCATAACCACTTATGAAAACCTCACCTTCGCTTGGAAGTAAAAGCGCGTTTATATGCTTTGCTAGCGTCGATTTACCCGATCCATTAGACCCGACAACGGCAATAAATTCTCCCTTTTTGATTTCAAGTGAAATATTTTTTAATGCTCTTTTTTTTGTACCTTCATGATTGACGTAATCAAAAGACACTTCATTAAACTGTATAATTGATTCCATTTTTTGTCCTTGTACCCTGCTATGTTTTCCTGTATTACTTGCTGAACAGTCTTTTAGCCTGCTAGTATATATCATAACAGATTTTTTATTAACAAAAAAGATTTATAATGGGTTTCATTTTAAAGGCTCGGATTTGACTCAAATCAATTCTTTGCTGTTTTAAAATCAAGCTTTTCTAAAATAATCTTTTAAAATTCTTTTTTCTTTCGGTATATAGGGAAAAGGAGAACTAAGGTAATACCTGTTAGTCCTCCGTTTTGTTATAATTTCTTATTCCACAATTATACCAACTCTAGTATAACCATCTCTGCGCCGTCACCCCTGCGAGGCCCAAGCTTTAATATGCGTGTATATCCGCCGCCGGTGCCTTTTTCTTCTTTTCTTTCCTTGTAGTGAGGCCCAATTTCCTTGAACATTTTTTCTACAAGCGGGTGATTCATGCCGTCCAGGCGTTCCTTGTAATCCGTTCTGCTTTCTTTGTCTTCGCGTTTCAGCTTAACATCATATGTTTTTGCCATTATGCGGCGACGAGCAGCCAGCTTTGACGGAGCGTCATTAGTTACTTCAACCTGAACTACCTGGCCCTTTTCATTTTTTGTATCTTTAGTAACTGTAATACTATTATCGCACTCTTTAACAGCTAAAGTAATTAACTTTTCTGCAATTTTTCTAACTTCTTTTGCACGTTGTAAGGTAGTTTTTATGCTACCGTTTTCCAATAGTGCTGTTACCTGTGAGCGAAGTATAGCCATACGTTGGTCTGTGGGTCTTCCCAGTTTGCGATATCCTGCCATTTTATTTACGTTCCCTTCTGCTATTCTTCATCTTTTTTTAGCGAATGGCCTAATGCAGCCAGCTTCTGCTGTACTTCAGTCAAAGACTTGCGTCCAAGGTTTCTCACCTTCATCATGTCTTCTTCACTGTGCTGTACCAGCTCTGAAACGGTGTTTATTCCTGCCCGTTTGAGGCAGTTGAAAGAACGAACAGTAAGGTCTAACTCTTCGATAGTCATATCCAAGACTTTTTCCTTGTCGTCTTCGTCTTTTTCCACCATTATTTCAACATCGCCGACTTCATCAGTTAAATCAATAAACAATTTCATGTGCTCATTGATGATTTTTGCGGCTAATGACTGCGCTTCTTCCGGCTTAATTGAACCATTAGTCCATATTTCCATTGTAAGTTTATCAAAGTCTGTTTGTTTGCCGACACGTGTATCTTCAACAAAGTAATTAACCTTTTCAATAGGTGTGAAGATTGAATCCACAGGAATAACTCCCACCGGCTGTCCAAACGCTTTGTTTCTTTCTGCACTTACATATCCACGGCCCTTATCGAGGGTTATTTCCATGTACAGGCTGCCGTCTTCGTTTACCGTGCATATATGCAAATCAGGGTTTAAAATTTCAACTTCTGAGTCAACATATATGTCACCTGCTGTAACTGTAGCAGGGCCGGTAATATTTAATGTAACTACTTTTTGTTCAGTAGTGTGCATCTGGGCAGACAGCCCTTTTAAATTAAGAATTATCTCTGTAACATCCTCAACTACCCCAGGAATAGTAGAAAATTCATGCAGTATCCCTTCGATTTTTACAGATACGACCGCCACTCCCGGCAAGGAAGACAGCAAAACTCTACGCAAGGAATTCCCTAAAGTAGTGCCGAATCCTCTTTCTAAGGGCTCAACTACAAACTTACCGTAGCGATTGTCTTCGCTTACTTCCACGCATTCTATTTTGGGTTTTTCAATAACAATCATTTAATATAAACCCTCCTTGTGAGGTGTCGATATTGGAAAATACATTCCAAAAATTAAAGTTTAGAGTAATACTCAACAACTAAGTGCTCTTCCAATGTTAAGTCTACATCGTCTCTTTCAGGTTTAGCTAAAACTTTGCCTGTCAGCTTGTTTGCGTCCATTTCCAGCCATTTAGGTACATTAGCAACTCCGTTTTCTTTTACAGCTTTAAATATATCTATATTCTGGCTGCCTTCTTTTACAGAGATTACGTCGCCTTCTTTTACCTGGTATGATGGGATGTTAACCTTTGAACCATTTACCAATATATGACTATGCAATGTTAACTGCCTTGACTGTGCTCTGCTTACTGCCAGTCCAAGGCGATAAACAACGTTATCAAGCCTGAGTTCCAAAAGCTGAAGCAATGCTTCACCTGTGGTCAAACCTTTCATTCTGCTTGCTTTATTAAAGTATAAACGGAACTGCTTTTCCAAAAGCCCATATGCTCTGCGCATCTTTTGCTTTTCTCTAAGCTGCAATCCGTATTCTGATACTTTTCTGCGGCCTTGTCCGTGCTGTCCCGGAGGAACAGGTCTACGGTTAAAGGCACACTTATCGCTGTAGCAGCGATCGCCTTTAAGGAATAATTTAGTTCCTTCTCTGCGGCACATACGGCAAACAGGTCCTGTATATCTTGCCATTTGTTATTTCCTCCTATTACACTCTTCTACGTTTAGGCGGACGACATCCGTTGTGCGGAATGGGCGTCACATCCTTAATTGATGTTATCTCGAGTCCTGCAACCTGAAGCGCGCGAATTGCAGCTTCTCTGCCTGAACCCGGACCTTTAACGTATACTTCTACTGTTTTTAAGCCATAGTCCAAAGACGCCTTTGCAGCTGTCTCTGATGCCATTTGAGCAGCATATGGAGTGCTCTTTCTGGAACCACGGAAATTTAGCGAACCTGCGCTTGACCATGACAATGCGTTTCCTTGCATGTCAGTAATGGTTACTATAGTATTGTTAAACGAAGCCTTGATATGTGCCTGGCCGCGCTCAACATGCTTTTTATCACGACGGCGCTTTGTGCCGCGTTTAGCTTGTGCCATGTTCTAATACCATGCCTTTCTAAATATTT
>CAZDZB010000027.1:0-21139 GCA_964509795.1 uncultured Christensenellaceae bacterium
GTGATATAACAGGCATGACAGTTGCATTTATCCCTAAATTAACAGGTAACTCATTCTTTGAAGCAGCTAATGACGGAGCTCAAAAATATGCTGAACAATGGGGCATTGAAGTTAAGTACATGGGAAGCGCTACAGCTTCAGTTACAGACCAGCTTGAAGTTATTCAGCAGGCTATTGATGCAGGCGTAGACGCAATTTCTATTTCATCAGTTGACGCTACAGCATTGGACGAAAAGCTTAAAGAAGCTCAAGACATGGGCATTGTTGTAACAACTTGGGACTCAGACGTTTCAGACGACGCTCGTTCATTAATGGTTTCTCAAGGAACACCTGAAATCTTAGGAACAATGTTAGTAGACATGGGTGCAGACGCTCTTACAAACCGCGGCGTAGACGTTAACGGCGAAGTAAAATACGTATGGCACTATTCACAAGCTGCAGTTGCAGACCAGAATTCATGGTATGTAGCTGGTGAAGAATACATTAAAGAAATGTATCCTAACTGGGTAGCAGTTTCAGATCCGTTCTATTCAGAGCAAGATTCTCAATTATCAGTTACTATTGGTGAATCAATTCTTGAAGCTTATCCTGACATTGACCTGATCATTTGTAATGACTCAACAGCTCTTCCGGGACAAAGCCAGGCAGCACAGAACAAAGGCTTGACAAAAGACGACATCACAATCACAGGTTTCTGCACACCTTCAGGTATGACAGCTTATCTCGAAGCTGGTATAGTTGAACAGTGGGGACTGTGGGACTGCGGTATCCAAGGCGCATTAGGATGCTACTTCGCAGCATACTTAGCAGCAGGCAACGAAGTTGCAGCTGGCGACACAATTGACGTTCCTGGAATCGGCGAATGCTCAATCGTAACAAATGACGCATTAGTACCTGGAGCAACAACTCCTGAGAAAAACAATGGTGTTGTTCTTCTTCCGGAACGCGTAGTATTCACAGAAGAAAACGTAGCTGACTACAATTTCTAAAGCCAATTGATATTGGAAGACTAAGGCATATAAGTAAGAATACTAAAAAACCGCTCTTAACAGGGCGGTTTTTTCATGCAAAAAATACATTTTGGATGACAATTTTTTGATTTTATTATTGTAAAAATGCTTGCATATAAGAAAAATAAGATGTAGAATAGCATTAGACATACGGATGTCTGTATGTCACAAGGAATGAGCATGAGTGAATTAACAGATTTATCAAAAAAACTGAAAAAACACATAAGCAAAGACATAGAAGTGTCTGAGACTTTGGGAGCCGTGAGGCTTGAAGGCGAAGCTAAAAGCTGGAGTGAAGTAATAGCGGCCGGCAAGGCCGCTGCCGCATGCAGCTACAGAGGCGTTGTTAATGACATTTCCGTTGACGGAATTGATCACAAAAAGCAAAGAAATTCAAAAATTGAGGACAATAAGCTTGATGGATACAAAACGGATGTTTTGATAATAGGAGGCGGGATAATCGGATGCTCAATTGCGAGAGAGCTAACCCGATATGACGCCAAAATTCTTTTAATAGATAAAGAAAGCGACATAGCTTTGCACCAAAGTTCCAGAAATGACGGAATGGTGCATCCGGGGGTTATGCCAAAGCCCGGAACAAAAAAAGCCTATTATAATGTTATAGGCAATCAGATGTTTGAAAAAATAGCGGTTGATTTAAATGTACCTTACAGAACCATAGGCACTTATGTAATGTTTGAAAATAAGTTTTTTGATTTGCTGGGACGAGTGCTTTTAAGCAGGGCTCAAAAAAACAATGTAAAAGGCGTTAGACATGTAACTAGAAAGCAGATACTGGAGGATGAACCTAACGTTACAGATAGCGTAGTCGGTGGAATTTATATGCCGACAACCGGCGTGTGCCCGCCATATGAGATGACAATAGCGATGGCGGAAAGCGCAGTTATTAACGGAGCGTACCTTTCATTAAACACACAGGTTTTAAAAATAAACAGGGAAAGAAACGCAATTAAATCAGTTGTAACAAACAGAGGAAAAGTATTTCCAAAAATAGTTATTAACGCGGCAGGCCTTTTTGCCGACAGTATTGCACAAATGGCACAGGACAGGTTTTTTACCATCCACCCAAGGAAAGGGCAGGTAGCGCTGCTGGACAAGGGGAAAGGGGATCTGTTAAACAGCGTTGTTTCAATAGTTAATCTTCAGTCAGCGTTTCAAAACACCAAAGGCGGCGGGCTAGTCAAGACTGCGGATGGCAATATTTTGGTGGGGCCAAGCGCTATGGAACAGCCCTTTAAGGAAGATTACTCAACGGATTATGATGACATACAAAGGGTGCTTAATAAAAACCTGCGCTACATTAAGGGGCTGGATAAGAGCGACGTTATAACATACCTTGCGGGTAACAGGGCAGCCACATATAAAGAGGACTTTATTGTGGAGGCTTCACAGTATGTAGACAATCTGATATATGCCGCAGGGATACAATCACCAGGATATGCGTCGGCGCCAGCCATAGCCAAGGATATATGTGAAATTGCAGTAAATAAACTTAGGAAAACTAATAAAGTATCAGAAAAAGAACATTTCATGGAAAAAAGAAAGGGAATTGTAATCACCTCTCAGCTTGATACAGGCACAAGGCAGGCGCTTATAGAAAAAAACAGCGACTACGGTAAAATAGTGTGCCGGTGTGAGGAAGTGAGCAAAGGCGAGATTTTACAAGCAATACATTCGGTGATTCCTGCCGTTACTGTGAACGCAGTGAAAAGGCGTGTGCGCAGCGGAATGGGCAGATGCCAGGGTGGATTTTGCAGGCCGCTGGTAGCTGAAATAATTCAGGATGAAACAGGGCTTTCATTGGACAGTATACTTTCAAAAGGGGACATTGAACTGTGAAAGAATATCAAACGGCAGTAATCGGCAGCGGCCCGGCGGGGCTGGCTGCGGCAGTGGAGCTGAGTAAACTTGGCATAAGCCATGTAGTAATAGAGCGGGAATCTAAAAGCGGAGGTATACTTAAGCAATGTATACACGACGGTTTCGGGCTTCAGAGATTTAAAGAGAGGCTGACAGGGCCTGAGTACGCCGAAAGATTCCTAGCAGAAGCTATCGAAAAAGATGTTGAAATATTGAATGATACTTTTGTTTCAGACATAAAAAAAGAAGATGGTTTTATTCTTTCCCTTGTTAACCCTAAGCATGGGATATTTAAAATAAAGGTGCATGTGCTTATCCTAGCCAATGGATGCAGGGAAAGAACATCGAAACAGATAAACATACACGGAACCCGCCCGTCAGGAGTATACACAGCAGGCACGGCGCAGTACTTTATAAATATACTAGGGTATATGCCCTTTAAAAAATGCGTAGTATTAGGCAGCGGCGACATAGGGCTGATAATGGCAAGGCGTCTGACTTTGGAAGGAGCTCAGGTAATTGGTGTATATGAGGCAAAAGACTCCCCTTCAGGGCTTACAAGAAACATTAGTCAATGCCTGGAGGATTTTGATATCCCTCTGCACCTTTCAAAAACGGTTACAAAAGTATACGGTGAGGATAAACTTAAGGCAGTTGAAATATGCAGCGTTGATGAAAAACTTAAGCCCATTGAAGGAACTGAGCAAATTATTGAGTGTGATACATTGATACTGTCGGTGGGGCTTATTCCGGAAAACGAGCTGGCAAAGTCATTGGACATTCCTATGGACAGCAAAACCAAAGGCCCGGTTGTGGATGAAAATCTTATGACAATGCAGGACGGAGTATTTTCCTGCGGTAACGCCCTGCACGTTAATGACCTTGTGGATTATGTGTCAGATACGGGAGAAATGGCTGCGCAGGGAGCGGCGGAATATGTGAATGCCAAGCACCGCAAAAAAAGACAGTTTATCGATGTTGAATTCAGCAGCAGTGATTTCGGATACATAGTACCGCAGAAAATTAATAAAGATACATACGGAGATATAACCTTTTATTTCAGAAGCAGAAACATCGAAGAAAACAAAACCTTAAATGTAATGGCCGGTAATGATGTTATATACCGCAAAAAATACAGCCGGCTTCTGCCGCCTGAAATGGAAAGCATAAAGCTGGAACTTGAAAAGAAGAATTTAAAAGATACAGATAAAATTGTGTTCAGCTTGAAATAGGGTGGTTTTATGAGCAAAATAATTAAAACATGTATAGTATGTCCCAAGGGCTGCAGGCTGGTGATTGAATCTGAACCGGGCTTTGCTGTGACTGGCAACAAGTGCAGAAAAGGCGAAGAGTTTGCCAAAGAGGAGATAAATAACCCTGTGCGCACTTTGCAGACAACTGTAAAAACGGTTTTTAAGGGATGCGAAAGGCTGCCTGTCAAAACATCCGCTCCTATTCCGAAGGGGCTTATGATGGACGCGGTTAAAGAAGCAAAAAAGATAACAGTCGATAAAAGATTGAAGATGGGTGACATAGTAATTAAAGATATATTAGGCACAGGTATTAGCTTTGCTGCGTCAAAATCGGTGGATTTAAACGCTTATGAGCAGTAACAGTGCAGCAAATAAACCTAATTTAAAGGAGCAGAATATGAGCAAATATAAAGGATTTAGGCCGGAATGGGAAAACTACGCACCGGAAGAAGGCACATACAGGTCAATACTTAAGTGGGGGAATCCGCACGAATATAAGCAGCCCAATGAAATGCTTTATAAACTGATGAAAGAGACCTTCAATATGACAGACGAGGACTTCAAAACCAAGCATAATGAAGGCAATGAAAAAGTAAAACTGGATGTTCCTTTAAACCTGGATAAAAAGCACATAGAGTTTTTTAAAAGCGTGTGCGGGCAGGATAATGTAAAAACAGACGGTTATTCCAGGCTTTCTGTAGCATACGGCAAGACGATGTATGACCTTTACAGGCTCAGAGAAAACATAGCGGAAAACCTGCCTGATGCAGTAATATATCCGACGTGTAAAGAAGAGATTGAAAAAATTGTACCTTATTGCAATGAAAATGCAATTCCGGTTTATGTATACGGTGGCGGTTCGTCGGTAACCAGGGGAGTTGAGCCTTTTAAGGGCGGCATTTCATTCGATATGAGAAAGCACTTTAACAAGGTAATCGACTTTAATGAAATTGACCAGACGATAACAGTAGAGGCGGGAATGAGCGGGCCTAAGCTGGAAGAGACATTAAATTACGCAGTAAAACTTTTTGGCGCAAAGATGGCCTATACCTGCGGGCATTTTCCCCAATCTTTTGAATATTCATCCGTAGGCGGATGGGTTGTGACGAGGGGAGCCGGGCAGAACTCAACCTATTACGGAAACATAAAAGACATAGTAATGCAGCAGGAATACATCACCCCAACAGGGAAAATTAAAAGCTATGGATTGCCGGCTCACGCGGTGGGGCCTGACCTGGATGAGATAATGATGGGCAGCGAAGGGGCTTTCGGCATACTAACACATGTAAAATTGAGGTTTTTTAAACTGACTAAAGATAATCGCAGAAAATTCAGCTATATTTTTAAAAACTTTGAAGATGCCAGAAACGCGGCACGGGAGATAATGCAGGCAGAAGCGGGTTTCCCTTCAGTATTCAGGCTCTCCGACCCGGAGGAAACCGACGTCATGCTAAAGCTTTATAAAGTGGAAGGCACCATTTTGGGAAAAGCGATGAACGCAATGGGGTATAAGCCCATGGAAAGATGCCTGTTTCTAGGGTGGACAGAAGGGGAGAAAGGATTTTCAAAGAATTTAAAAAAAGCAGTTCATAGAATATGCAAAAAAAATGGAGGTCTTTACCTGACAGGATACCCCACAACAGGCTGGGAGCACGGCAGGTTCACTGACCCGTATTTAAGAGAGGCACTCCAGGATTTCGGAGTGGTCATTGACACAATGGAGTGCGGCGTGACATGGAGCATGATGGGAAAAGTTCATAAAGGCGTAAGGGAATTTGCCAAATCAAGGCCAGGGACAATCTGCATGACTCACCTTTCCCATGCTTACCCTCAGGGAGCAAACCTGTACTTTATTTTTATAGGCAAATTTAAAGATAAGGAAGAATATCTGGATTACCAGTTCGGAATATTTGATAACATTGCTTACTACGGAGCGTCTGTAAGCCATCACCACGGAGTGGGCAAAATGACCGCCAAATGGGTGGAAGGTTCAATAGGAAGTGATAACTTAAATGTTTTCAGGGCTCTGAAAAACCATTTTGACCCTAAGAATATAATGAACCCCGGCGGCACTTTAGGACTGGACATGAAAAAGGAAGAAAAAAGGACTCCAAAGTACGCCGGGAAAAAGTGGCAGCAGTAACTGCCGTACAAAGGACAATTTAATAAAAAAAGCCCCAGTCTTAAGTTTGCTACTATGTATCAACTTATGACTAGGGCAAAAACTATCTATAATTACTTTAGGTTCAATATAGTAGTAGTATGTCAGTTTTAGGGGGTTAATTCAATGTAAAAGGAACTACGATTGAATAAACTACAGGAAAATCGTCATCTTCTGCAGAAACGACTGCTTGTCCTATGCTTAAGGCCAGAATAAGAGCTAATGCTATTATCACTTTCAATAATTTTTTTTTCATTTGTTGATACCATCCTTGTAAAATCTCTATGTATACTTTATAATAACTTCATTGAAGTTTATACCCGACTAAAATCGGGGTTGCAGTTGGCTGCGCACACTTAAATGACGGATGCTGACGCTGAAAAGAGTGAATAAAAATGCTGCACAATTATCAGACAGAAGAATTTGGGCACAGATTAAGGGACATCAGAAAAGGTCTTAATTTAACACAGCAGAATGTTTCTGATATGTCCGGAATCAATCTGGATACTTTAAGGAAATTAGAGAACGGATATGTAGTTCCCAGGTATGACACGCTTGAAATCTTAAGCATAGCTTATAAGGTTGACTTGCTTGAGGTGTTTAAAAATTATCGTTTCACTTCGGACTTATTTGAAATATATAATATGCTGGATAAGTATATAGTTGAGTATCAGGTAGATAAGCTGAAAAAAATCAAAGATAAGATTAATGATCTAGACGAAAAAGTATATAGCATGGTGGTGCTTGCCTCTGAGGTTACTAAGCTAAAGATGCTGGTGGAAGCTATATATATATACAACAATAATAATGAGAATCCGAATCTAGATGAATTAAATACAGCGAAAAATATTCTTATTGACGCGCTTAGGGTTTTCATCCCTGATTTTGAAATTGAATATCTTGAATATTATAAATATACTTATTTTGATATCCGCATACTTTTAATCTTATCAGTTATTGTAGTTAAACTTAAGGAAATGGATTTAAGTAACAGAATTTTAAAATTCATCCTGAAAATCACTGATAAATCAGAGCATGCATCTTTTTTAGAAAAACTACTCGTTATAAAAATCTACAGCAATATTTCTTACAATTATTATAGATTAGATAATCCTAAAAAAGCGTTAAAATACTCAGAGCAAGGTATTATATTTGCTAAATACAATTCTCTTATGTATGTGCTTCCTCTTTTGTATATGAGAAAAGGCATAGCTGAACTTAAACTTAATATGGACGGTTATATGAGTAGCATTAGGAAGAGTCTGTATCTTTTGGACATTCAAGATAATCCGAAGTTGAAGGAATTATACGAAGATGTTTTGAAAAAAAAGTATAATATTGAGTTATAAATTTGCTTATCGCAATAAACGAACAATGTGTTAAAAAAAAGTAAGCTGGTATATCTTTGAAAGGATAGTCAGATTTACGTAGAAATAAACATAAGGAACATTTTCTACGTATGTCCATCTTTCCAATACTATTACATTTTGGTCGTCATCAATAGATAGCATTTTCTTCTGGGCATCGCTAGGTTTTACCTTTGTAAATACTTGTTCAAGTTTGTCCAGATTTACTTTCCGGTATCCCAAAAGGAAATTAGTGATTGATTCTGAAAAATCATAGCTGCCTACGTCGCTGTCCCATATAAAAAAACTTTCTTCAACTGCTATTACAAGATCGTCTATAAACCTTTTGCGTTTGATATATATAATTTCCGTACCTAAAGGGATTTTGGTTTTTTCGTTTATTTTTTGGTCAACAGTTTTTTTCTCTGTGCATATTACTTCGCTCCTTTCATCATGCCCCATGGTTCTCATAAGGGCGCTCAGGCTGATTAAAGGCTCCAACGTAAGTGAGGGAGAGTTTCGCCTTACAAAAGTTCCGATTCCTCTTTTTCTGTACAATACACCTTCCTGCACCAAAAGGGCGACAGCTTTCCGTACGGTTTCTCTTCCCGCTTTATACATTTCCATTAATTCCGGTTCAGTAGGGATCTGGCTGTCAATGTCCCAGATATGGCCGAGTATTTTTTCATTTATGTCATTTTTTATTCTAATATATAATGGTTCTTTCATCTGCTGTCCTTTCAAATAGCGGGTTATATAGATTTATTTTACTTCTGCAGATTAAAAAAAGCAATTGGTTATTAAATGCGAAGTAAAGATAAAGGCGTTTAAAAATTAAATATTTATATAATGAGGCTTTTGATTTCCCTATTTGTCATCTCGTAAGGGTTGCCAGACATACTTGATGAAGAAACTTTTTTTAATATTTCCTTTTTGTCTTCAGGAGTGATATTAAATTGGCTGAAGTCTTCGGGAATGTTTAATTTTTCAGATAATGAAGTAATGTATTCGATTATTGCCTGCGTATCTTTTCCGTGCTCATATGCACAGGTTCCGGTCAGGGCCTTGCATAGGGCAGCGGATTTTTGGGGAATATGCGGGGCGTTAAGCTTAATCACCTTTTTAAGCAGAATTGCGCACGCCAGGCCGTGGGGAATACTTGTGACAGCGCCAAGGCCCGCGGCGATTCCATGAACTGCGCCGAGGCCGGAATTGGCCAGGCACAGCCCGCTGATAGCGCTGGCATAGGCCATACGCTCTCTGGCTTTAGTGTCCTGCCCGTTGCTGTATGTGTCAATTAATGCCTGCCCTGCTCCGCTGAGGCCATCCAGGGCAAGGGCGTCGGTTAATACATTTGACTTTTTTGAAATGTAGCTTTCAATGAGCTGGGTTATTGCGTCCATGCCTGAATAGGAAGTGGTTGTTTTTGGTACTGATACCGTAAGCATTGGGTCAATGATTACTGATGATGGAATAAGTTTATCGTGTCGAAAGCTTCTTTTGAATTTTTGCCCTTTTCCTTTTATAACGGCATTTTTGGTCATTTCAGCACCTGTTCCGGAAGTTGTGGGCACCGCTATATGCTCAATCGGGGTGTTTACCAATGCTTTGCCTGTGCCTACTCCTTCGATGTAATCGGTGAGCTTGCCGGAATTTACTGAAAACCCGGCAGCGGCTTTTGCGGTATCTATAACTGAGCCGCCGCCAATGCTGATTATTAAGTCAGATTTTTGTGCTTTTACCATGCTGGTACATTCTTCTATCAGTTCCAAATCAGGTTCACCTTTTACTTTATCAAAAATTTTTACATCATAACGATTTTTGAGTTCATCCAATATTCTGGAAACCGCATCATTACAAATTGCGGACTTTGACAAAACAAGAAATATTTTTGTTACGGAAGGATTAATAATTTCAGGAAGAATCTCGATTTTTCCGCTTCCGAAATATATATTTTTTGGAGAAATGAAGTTGAAATCCATAGTAAAATGCCGTTCCTTAAAAAGAATTGATAGATAATTTTATCATAAATTATTTCTTTTAACAAACCGAATAAAAAGCTAGTTAATGTCAAAAGTGGTGTTGGTTTGTTAAAGTAAATAGGATATTAATTTATTTAAACAATTTTATGATATAATGCTATAATAAAATGTAAAGGAAGCGTAAATGGTAATATATTTCATAGTTGCACTTTTTGCTACGCTGGTCGGAGCAGCGGCAGGACTAGGCGGAGGAGTTATAATAAAGCCGGTTTTAGATTTGCTGGGTGATTATAACATAGTTACAATATCTGTTTTGTCATCAGCTACTGTCCTGAGCATGGCAGCTGTATCTACAGCGAGGCAGGTTAAATCAGGTTTTAAAATCACAAGGCCAATGGTTACTGTAAGCGCAGGTGCGGTTGTTGGCGGTGTACTAGGGAGCGTTGTATTTTCAGTCATAAAAAAAGGCCTGGAACCTGAGATAGTGACAATTGTACAGTCAGCCATTATTATTATTTTGCTTTTGCTGTGCCTGGCGTACAAAAAACTGCCCAGATATCATATTGAGTCATTTATAGGGCAGAGCCTGATAGGGCTTATTCTCGGAATGCTGAGTTCGTTCCTCGGTATAGGGGGCGGACCTGTAAACGTAGCGATTTTATTTCTTTTGCTTTCAATGGAGATAAGGGACGCAGCTAAAGTATCAATTCTGATAATTCTTTTTGCTCAAACGTCAGGACTGATAATGAAAGCTGCAAATGGCCTGTTCGACCATGTTGAGGATTTCTCCATGCTGCTAGTTATGATACCGGCGGCAATTGCCGGAGGGTTGATAGGATCGCATATGAACATAAAGCTTGCTGAAAAGCACCTCAACATAGTTTACAAAAGCGCTATAATATTAGTTATAATAATATGTTCATTTAACATAGTAAAAATCATATAATTTACGAAATGATACAGGTTACAGATAAAGCCTCAATTGTTTACACTGAGTTAACATCACTGATACGCTAAGGACAGACTGAACTGATAAAATGAGTCAATAAAATAAGGAGAAATATAATGTCAGTATCCAGAATGAAAGATGCGCAAATGCATTATCTTCAGGGGTGTAGTTTTCCGGGGCTTATAAAGCTGCTGTGGAACAACAGGATGGATTTATCATATAAAGAACTGCCCAAGATTAGCTTCGTAGCGTTTATGAGCTTTATACTTACCCCGTTTGTTTTGATAGAAAACCTGCTGCATGCAGGAAAGATAAGAAAAACCGAAATTAAGGAGCCGCCGGTGTTCATTGTGGGGCATTGGCGCAGCGGCACAACATACCTTACTAATATATTAGCCCATGATAAAAATTTATCATATTTTACTGCCGATAAAACTTATACCCATTCAACTTTTTTGACACTAGGCAGCTTATTCAGAAAAATTTACCCTAAGGTGCTGCCTAAAAAGAGACCCATGGATAATCTGGCGATGGGAATTGATGAGCCGGCAGAGGAAGTATTTGCCCTTGCTAACATGACGAGGTATGCGATTGTGCATATGTTATCTTTCCCAAAAAGGGCAAGGTTTTACGCAAGAAGCGCATTTTATGATGATTTGAATGACAGACAGAAAAAAAGAGTAAAATCCTCATATTCAAAGATAATAAAAAAGCTCACTTATTATACAGGCAAAAGGCTTATCGTTAAAAGCCCGGATAATACCTGCAGGATAAATATGCTTCTGGACCTATATCCTGACGCAAAATTTATACATATTTACAGAAACCCATATAAAGTGTTTAGTTCTACCATGGTTATGTACGACAGCTTGTTTCCTATTTTCTCCTTTGAGGATTTGGACTCCATTGAAAAAGGAGAGTCAGAAACTGTTATTTTAGATATTTACGAAAAACTATACAAACATTACCTGATTGATAAAGAGAACATTCCGGAAGGCAATCTGATTGAAATCAAATATGAAGATTTCATACAAAACCCGAAAGAATACATAAAAACCATTTATAAGGACTTAAAACTCGACGGTTACAGCGAAGTGGAAAAGGACCTACATAATTATATCGACTCTCAGAAGGGTTATAAAACCAACGCATTTAATAAAGAGAATCTGAACATAAAAAGAATTAACAAAAAAATGAAATTTCTATTTAATCAATACGGATATGAACTGGAATAAATAAGTACCTGATAATATATTAAAAACACATTGTTAAAATATCAATGTGTTTTATTTTTTTACCAATTTTGATTCATTGACAAAGCTGGTGTAACTAGAACCCCTGAATATGAAATAAAAATAGAATTAGAGCAGAAAAGTATTACAATATAAATGTGTATAGAGATTTACATAAAAAACAAAATGTGCTATATTTATTAACGAATATTAGGCCGCTTATATAGTTAAAAAGGAGATTCGAACAGATGTCTATACACAGAAAACGAAACAAAAGCCTGGGGCTGCCTGAACTCATTGCAATCGCTTTAGGAGGAATGGTGGGCGGCGGGATATTTACTGTTCTGGGGGTGTCAGTGGCACTGATTGGAAACCTTACGCCATTTGCTATATTGATCGGAGGAATAATTGCTTTATTCGCGGCTTACTCTTACGTTAAACTGGGGCAGTATTACAAAGATGAAGGCGCTACTTTTTCTTTTTTTAAAAAGACATATCCAGGCTCGCATTTTGCGGCTTCGGCTATAGGCTGGTTTGTGGTTTTTGGGTATATAAGCACTTTGGCATTATACGCTTATACTTTTTCTTCATATGCAATAAGCGGCTTTTCGTTTGCGCAGAATATATGGATACGAAAACTAGTTGCAATAGGGATAATATCAATCTTCACTTTAATTAACGTATGGAGCGTCAACGGAATGGGCAAAATTGAGGATTTGATGGTATACACAAAACTTGTTATTCTGCTTGGAATTTCAGTTATGCTTATTCATTATGGTTCCCCGAACTTTTCAGCCTTTGTCCAAAGCATTGAATCCGACGCAAAAAGCACCAGCGTGCTCACGGTGCTCATTGTAGCATCTTTGACATTTGTGGCATACGAAGGATTCCAGCTGGTGGTGAATGCAGTGGATGAGATGCGAAATCCTGACAAAAACATCGGACGTGCCATATACCTGGCCATTATGCTTGCGATTATTATTTATTTGGTCATTTCCGTGGGAGCGGTGCTTGCCATACCTGCAAAGGACATTATAAACAACAAAGAATACGCCCTTGCATCCGGAGCAGGCAATGTGATGGGAAGCTTCGGTTCAAACCTGGTAATACTGGGAGCGATACTGGCCACAAGCAGCGCGATAAGCGGAACGCTTTTTGGCTCATCACGCCAGATGTCAGTTGTGGCAGAAGACGGGTATATGCCAAGCAAATTATCATCCAGAAAAAACGGCATTCCAGTAAACGCCGTTATTGTAATGGCGTGCATTTCAAGCGTTTTAATACTCGCAGGCGGATTAGAACTCATTCTGGAGTTTGGGAGTATAACATTTATGGTGGTTTCTTTTTTGATGGCAATGGCGAACTTCAAGCTGAGAAAAGAGACGGGTTCGTCAACTTTGGTTACAATTGCTGCCATGTCAGTGCTGTTTATAGGCGGAGTATTAATACTATATTATGAGTTTGCGGATGAGCTGCATCAGATGTTTTATATAATCGGACTATATATTATATTGACAATTGGAGCGTATTTATTCGCGAAAAAGAGAGAAAGACAGGTGATTCACAATAAATAGGGACACTATAACATATTAAAATTAGACATAAGTGATTATTTTAATAAATATGTTAGTATCATTTAAACGTTTGAGATAAAATATATATAACATCTTTGAAAAATTATTCGGTATGCTATAAGGAGAGTACGGCAGTAGAAACAAACTTGAAAAACAAGTAAAAGATTGGGTTTTAAAATGGGTAGTATTAATAAAAAAAGTATATTTCGCTTAGCAAAAGCATTGGCTTTAGTGACCGTCTCTGCAGGAGCTTGCATAGTTATTTTATTGTTTTTAACAACTGGCAATAGTGAGAGACAAGATATTTCCTTGAGAATAAATGAATACCAAATACACAATGAAAACACACTTTATGACTCTGACTGGGACACGCCTGACTGGATAGAGCTGTATAACTATGGTGATGAAGACATTAACTTAAGCAGCTTATACATAAGCGATGATTATGAGAACATGCTTAAAAGCCAGCTGCCGGATATTGAAATAAAAGCCGACGAATATTTGATTTTGTATGCGTCTGAAAAAGACGACGGCGGTGAAGACGAGATACACCTTAATTTCAAGCTTAGTGAAAGCGACGGCAATTTATATTTATCAACTGAAAACAGCATAATTGATAAGTGCACAATTGCAGACACTCAAACAGACATATCAGCAGGGCTTAATGAAGCGGAATCGTGGGTTTATTTTTATACGCCTACACCAGGCTATGAAAATCTGGGTGATTTTAGCAATTCATTTGTCATTGAGCCTGTCTACAAAGAGGTTCTTCCCATTGTAATTAATGAATATATGAGCTCAAATAAGTATACAATCAAAAATGAAGAGGGAGAGGCTTACGACTGGATTGAGCTTTACAATCCTAATGGTGAAACTATAAATTTATCCGATTATTATGTTTCCGATGATGCGTCAGAGAGCGGCAAATGCCGCCTGCTGGGGTATGAACTTGAAGCGGGCGGATATGTTGTGCTTTATGCATCAGGACTGGGCAGCCAGCAGGAAGGCGAAATCCACTTGTCATTTAGCCTGGGCGATGCAGATGCCGAAATACTAATTACTGATTACACTGGAGTGCAGCAGGACATTCGCGGACTGGATCCGCTCCCTGATGACATATCTGCGGGATTGTCCGAAGAAGGGGAATGGGTTTACTTTGCGGTTGCTACCCCCGGAGAGAAAAACAACGCAAAGACAAGCGACACCTACAACATTAACTCCGACAGAGTATCTGATTCTTCAGTAATAATTAATGAGATAATGCCTGTGAACAAATACGGCCTATTAGACTGCGACGGGGACACAAGCGACTGGATTGAACTGTATAACCCATCTGCGCAGAGCGTTGAGTTGTCAGGCTATGCTTTGACTGATGAGGCAGGCGATTTGGAAAAGTGGCGGTTTCCGGAGGGCACCGCGATAGGAGCGGGGGAATACTTAGTTGTGTTTTTAAGCGGGAAAAACAAAGAAGTAAACGGTGAACTGCACACTAATTTTTCTCTGGGAAGCGAGGATGAAACCGTTATACTCGCAGACAATGCTGCAGCAGTATGTGACAGCGTAGCCGTTGAAAGCCTGCCGGGGAATGTGTCCAAAGGGCGTATCGACGCGGAAAGCTTCGGATACTTTCCGCTGCCTACTCCGGGAGAAAAAAACACCGGGCATTACGAAAACGAGATAAACACATCAGAAGATATTCTGCTCGGAGATGTTTATATAAGTGAAACGGCGGTAGGGCAAATAAAGTATAATAGAAATTATATTTATGCATTTGAAGAATTTATTGAGTTGTATAATAGCTCACTACAGGGTGTTAGTTTGCTGGGATATTCAATTGAAGATGAGGATGGAAATCCGTGGTATTTTCCTGATGTGTGGATAGAAGCGGGAGAGTATCTGACTCTGCAGCTTAAAGGCAGTGCATTAGAGGCGTCAAATGTAATAAACGTTGATTTTCCCTTGAGTGCGGCGGGCAAGCAGCTGCTGCTAAAAAACGATGAAGGCGTGACCATTGATTGTTTTAATACAGGCTTTTTAACAGGCGATGTCAGCTCAGGCAGAATTATTGGCGAGGGCAGTACACGCTATTTTTTTTCCGAAAAAACGCCTAATAAAGCAAACAGCACCCAAACTCTGGATTCTTACTGTGCTTCTCCAAAATTTTCCGAAGCAGGAGGGCAGGTAAGCGAAGAAAGCGTCTTGCTTGCATTGACATGCGAAGAGTCTGCACAGATAAGGTACACTACCGATGGCAAGTATCCTACGGAGAACTCTAAATTATATATTGAACCTATTTATATAGACTCCGACACTGTAATAAGAGCGGCAGCATTTGCGCAAGGCAAACTGGCAAGCACTGTTGTGTCAGAAACATTTATATTTGAAAGAGAGCACGATTTGCCGGTGGTGTGCATTTCAACAGACCCTGTTTACCTTTTTGGTGACAGCTGCGGCATTCTGGTATTGGGTTCGGGAGATGTTTCGGATGAAATGCCCTACCTGGGAGCTAATTACTGGAGGAACTGGGAGTGCAGGATTTCGGTGGAATATTACGACGAAGACAACAACCAGGGACTCAGCTTTGAAGCCGGCCTGCAGGTGGCTGGGCAATACAGCAGGGTGTATGACCAAAAATCCCTGGTTATAAGACTGCGGGATGAATACGGCCTAGGTGAAATATATTATTCGTTTTTTGAAGATAATGATGTGAATGAATACAAACACATCCTTCTAAGAACCAGCGGGCAAGACATCGGGACGACCAAGATTAAAGATTACTTTATCCATCAGAGCGTAAAAGGATATACGAATGTGGATATAATGGACGGCACTCCGGTAGCTGTGTATTTAAACGGTGAATACTGGGGGCTTTACAACCTGCGTGAAAAACAGAATGAAGACTATCTTGCAAGCCATTATAATATTGATAAGGACGATATAACCATTATCAAGTCAATCAATACAGTGCTTGCAGGTGAGATAAGCGAGTGGAATGAACTCATTGAGTTTATAGAAAAAAACGATTTCAGCGATGATCAATTATATGCTCAGCTTGAAGAGATGATAGACGTTGAAGCGTTTACTGACTATGTAATAATACAATCCTTTTACGGCAATTACGACATGGGCAACATAAAATATTGGAAGGCAGAAGGAGGCAAGTGGAAACCTTTGCTTTACGATACGGACATGGCTTTAGTGGAGGAGACCAGCCATATTAACTATGTTGAATCTTATTTCACATCGGATGAATATTCCTTTATATTCGTGGCTTTATATGAGAATGATTATTTCAAAGAAAATTTTGTAAAAAGATATGCGTATTTTATGAATGAAGTTTTTACAGAAAAAAGGCTGATAGAAAAAATTGATGAACTCGCTCAACAGGTGGAAAACGAGATAATATACCAAATCGAAAGGTTTAATGCGCTATCTAGCTATGGAACATGGCAGGAGAATATTGAAGAACTCAAGCAGCTAATTTCCGTAAGGAGAGAGCTTACTTTTGAGCACCTGCAGGAAGTGTTCAGCCTGGATGAGAGCACAATGGCAGTGCTGTTTGATTAAATAAAAAAGCCGCGGATAATATCCGCGGCTAAAAAAAGTTAATCGAAATCGTACACAACTCCTGTGAAGAGCACCGTGTTGTCTTCGTCGTCTACGATGAAGAAAAGGAACGGCTTGTCTGCCACAAATTCAAACATGTCAAGGGGCATGCTGGTAGCCCGCATTATAAGTCCGGTAACGGCCGCAGCCTCGGTGCCTTCCTCGTCTACTTTTATTTTAGCCTTGTGCAGGACTTCATCTATGTACAGGGCGGTATCTGATATTTCACTGAAGTCAGCCTGCGGTGTAAACGTTAACTCCATGCCAAGGGCTTTTAAAGTGTCACTGAGCGTTATTTTTTCTTCCATTTCAAATTTAGGAAGCAGAATCCTTGATTCCTCTTTCAACTCAAAAGTTGTCAGAATGCTGTTTAGCTCGTCTACGCTCAGGCTGCTGATGAAATCGTTCATGTCACCAGAAGGCAAAACTGCGACCATTTTGAACCTTTCATCTTCGCCGTATGGCAGGGAGATTGCTGTGTAATCATCGCTTTGCCATCCCTGAACTTCCATGTCGGAATACATCATGTCAACAGTGGTTTGCCCGTTAAGGCCGTTAAATGCGGCTTCACTTGTAAGATCAGGGTCAAATGGAGCTGTCCAGTCGCCTTTAAAGTATATGGCATTCATAAGCACCAGCCTCGCAAGGCTGTCAAATGGCTCTTCAAACAGCTTTGTTATCATGCCGTTGGTCTTTTTATCAATCCACTTATTCAGTGTGTCAGGGGCGCTTTCCGCCTGCAGATCCAGGTTTTCTACGTCCGATAGAAAATATTTTACCATCGTATCAATATAGTTTTGGTTAATTACGATATCGTCGTCTATCCACATTGAGTTAGCGGAATAAAACACGGTGTCGCCTGTCTCTTCATAAGCTTCAATAAGATATTTCTGGTATGCAGCGATATCTTCAACCGTGAGGCCTGAATATCCCAAAACGTCGATAATTTCCTGCTGTGTTTCTCCTTCGGAGCCAAAGAGCGCCATAGTCAATGCCTGGTTAACCGAAAAAGACGAGAAAAACAAGTTATCCTCGCTTTTGCTAAGCTCTTTCAAAAGGTCCAGATTGAACTCCAGCTGGATGTTCTGCGAATTGGCGAGTGTCTGGGCGCTGATGTCCGAAATGGAGGCCATAGCCTGGCTGGGTTCACTGCTTTGATTATTATCCGACATGGCAGAGCAGCCGGACAAAACTAAAATTGCCGTTGCCGCCAAGGAGATAATTGATTTTATTTTCATATATTTCACCTCAATATTTGTGTTTGAATATTTAGACGGGAAAAAGAAGGGATTGGTTCCTAGAAAAACAATTTATTTTAAAAATCGAATGAAATAATCTTAACATATTTTTGCAGAGAAAATTCTCCGTCGTGAGGCATGCCGCAGTATGTCTCGGACATGTTTTCGCCTTTTGTTATTCTTACTATGCCTGTTTTGCAAAAGGCGGAAATAAAATAATCCCGGTCTTTGTCTTCGCATACCAAAGCCACAGTCTGCAGGTGGTTTTTATATTTGCGAAGCTGGCTTAATATCTGCTTCTTTGGCAGGGGCTTTACCCAGCAGTTGCGGAACATATAAGAGGGCATTAATATGCCGTCGTCGTATGCAATGACGCTGCAGCTGTCCGTCTTAAGTACTTTTTTGGTTATTTTTGCTGATTCTAATTTCTCGGTGTATATTTCAAGGGACTTTTGCGCGGACAAAAAAACGTCAAAATTGCCCGGAATACTCTGGGATTTTCTATCAAGTATTTTCAAAAACTTTTCGGCAAACCGAACAACATCTTCAAAGTTTTCGGTGTCGACATATATTCCCTGGCATGAACTGCAGTAAAGCTGGTTGGAGTCGCAGATGTTGTGAGCGATGCCCTCCAGTTCGTTATCTGAAACATTGTTTCCCGAAACATAGGCAAAGCTTATTTTATGCCCCCATTCTATTATTTTGGTGTCAGGCTGGGCCAGCTGCCTTACTGAGCTTACCGCTGTGTCGCCGCCCCAGATTACTATAGCGTCAGATAACTCAGCCATTTTTTTCATGGACTCAACATCTTCTGATGGGTAATCAAAAACGTGGATATAACCTTTAAGAGCGGGCTCAATATCAATAAGGGCTTTAAGAAAGGCCAGAGAAAGGCCGTTGTCTGAACCTGGTAGTTTTAGAATGTTTATATTTCCTGTTAGCAGCCCTTCAATTACGCTGAAAACTGGAAGGGCATCCACATTGCCGGCGACAATGTGGAAAAGTACTCCTAAAGGCTTAACGATATGAGCAACTTTATCTTTTTTATAAAGCGGAACAAACTCACGGCTAAGCCGGCCGGGCAGCTCCTCGTGCAGGCGGGTTTCTAAATATTCTCTGCTCATCATCTGCCTTACAGATTCAAGCTCGTCATACGCTTTATATTCCGCAATGCCCAGGTTAAGCAAAAGTGGGATGTACTTTTCATCAGTTAAGGTTTTGCATAGTGTGTCGCATGCAGCAATAACAGTTTCTGCTGATAATTCACCGTTATTTTGCGTGCTTACTATCTCTTCATACAATGTATCCAGCGCTTTCAAGCTGTTTTCTTTGTCTAATAATTTTCCGGATATCAGATTCATTTTTATTTACCTTTTAATAATGTCGCGGCGTCAGTGGTGCATGTTTTTATCTGCTGAACTCCGGCACGGCCCTTAAGCTCAAAAAACGGAGTTGTTATTTTGCAGCCGCATTTCTTGGCATCGTGCATCATCGCCAGGTCATCTGTCATAATGCTGGTTATAGGTACACTGGAAACCAAAGGCGAAACAAAGCTTAGCAGCCCCGTTTTGCCGTATTCTAATGGTTCAAAGGTGTGCACATCTCTTATTATCGCCCTAGAATATTTGGGCACATGAAAATTGCCGTTTTCGCATTTGCAGTACGGCAGGGGATGCTCCACGGCGCTGAAAAACTCCAGACAGTTTTTTCTGTCGATCCCAAGGGTTTCTTTCATCAGTTTGTAAAAGTCCTCGGTGTCAATTTTTTCATTTGAAAACTGTTTCCATCCGCCGCCTAAGAGAATTTTTGATTTTTTGTTAAGTTTTAACGCAATGTTATTTTCTTTGAGAGACTGGGCAAGAAAATACATATACGCAGGGAAACCTACAAACCGGACAGGAAACGGCATTCTGGCATATCTTCTCAATGCCTTTTTTATGCCATCTATATTTATTTCATATCCTGTGCCTGTGTCTTTCAATGCGTATTCCCTGTGCAGCGCAGGGGCGAACTTGGTTGTGCCGTATGCTGTTTTTATGGCGCCCATGCTGGTGTGGCTGCTGGGTTCATATCCTAATACTATGTAGTTAACGGGAATAAGGGAAATAACTTTATGGTAGGAAAAAAATCTAAGCATCATTACTATTCCGTAAAACAGGCTTGTTTTATCAAACCCCACAAAGCTTTGCCTTCCTTTTGTGCCTGAGGATGTAGCTTTTATAGCAAGGCTTTCTTCCGGGACAGAAAGCATTTTATTTCTTTTTAAATATAATGTTGGGATAGGAGGGATTGTATAAAAATCATTTTCAGATTTAAGGCTGTCAATTGAAAAATTATTTGCTTTGAGTATGCCTGCATATTCACTGCAGTTTTTGATGTGAAAATTAATGTTTTCTTTTACGGCATTAAAAAACAATTCTTTTGTGCCTTCTGTATCATAGGGATTTGCGCTGAAAAAGAGTTTTCTTCTGTAGTCCATAGCCTCCTCCTTTTTACTTAATGAGTATATCACTACAGAATATAATAGGCAACTTATTCCGATGCATATAAAGGCACACCTTACGGAGTGCCTTTATAAACTATGTTAAATTATATTAATTTATTTTCCCTGTTTTTCTTTATAATCCTTTATTGCTTCATGCAGTGCTTCCTCTGCCAAAACCGAACAGTGGATTTTGGAGGAGGGAAGCCCGCCTAGCTTTTCAATGACTGCTTTATTTGTAAATGTTAAAGCCTCATCGATGGTCATGCCCTTTATCATTTCAGTTGCAGCCGATGATGTAGCTATTGCCGCTCCGCAGCCAAATGTTTTAAACTTTACATCGACAATTTTGTCGTTTTCAACTTTAATAAAAAACTGCATTATATCTCCGCATTTTGCGTTGCCCACTGTGCCTACGCCGCTGG
>CAZDZB010000028.1:0-21022 GCA_964509795.1 uncultured Christensenellaceae bacterium
TTTTGTCCGATACACTGATTAAAGCTCTCATAGATTATGTTTCTCCTGTTAATATTTTAAATTCTTTATTCTTATCATTTATTTTGTAAATGATAGTGTTTTTAAAATTATATTTATCCAGAACATCAGCTGCCTTGTATTTTCCCCACATATGCATTGGGAAAAAGTGAGTCACGTTAAAGGCTTCAATGAACTTTACTGCGCCCTCTTCATAGTTTTTTTTCATTCTAGGGTCAACCGGGAAAAAGGCTATATCTATTTTTTGGACGGAACGCAAAATTGAATTTACTATTTTATAAAAATCCTTTTCAGCATTTACTATTTCATAATCTTCGCTGTCTGCCCGCCAGCTCCATAAATTTAGGTCGCCGGCATGAAATATTTTAATCTTTTTATACGTTATTAAAAAACAAACACCCTCATCGGTTGAGGCAAAGGTTTCGATGGTTATGTCTCTTTTAAGGAGCTTTTGATTAGGCAACACATAGGCGACCTCTTCGTTTACCTCACAATCTTTTGATACAATGAAAGTTATGTTTTCATTATATTCTCTTAAAGAAAATATATTTTTATTAAAATGGTCTTTGTGGCTATGGCTTACAAAAACAAAGGGGCATTTCGCCTTTTTTATGCTTTCAATGGGCAAATCTCCTTTGTAATAATCAAACATAAAAAAATAATCATCAGCTTCCACTGTGAAACCGCTGTGATCAAGATATTTTACTGCGAACTCCATCATTTCCTCCGTACATTATTTTGTTATTATAGCATATTGTTCGTGTTTAGTGCGATGCAATTTGAAAATTCATAAATAATTTAATACAAGCTTTCCAAGGCTTTTATCTGCAGATATAAAACTTCGTTTATAGGTGTAGGGATATTATATTTTTTACCTAATTCAATTAACGGTTTTGCCAGCATATCAACTTCAGTTTTTCTTTTGGCTTCAACATCCTGCAGCATGGAAGTTTTTCCAGGTGCTGAAAGAGAATCAATAAATTTAATTGAAGATTCAATGTCCGATTCGCTTAAGTCAAGCCCCTGCGCCCGGGCAACATTTACCGCCTCTGCCATGGCGTCGTGAATCAGCTTTAAAATTTCTTTGCTTTTAAGAAAGTCGCCGTATGTGGCGCCGAGCACAGCCGACACCTGATTCATGCCGATATTAACCATGAACTTTTTCCATTGCCTGGTTATTATGTTCTTTGACAAGGTGTAGTCCATATTGACGCTGTCAAACAGAGAGGCAATGTCTTGAGTTCTTTGTGTTACTATGCCGTCTTTTTCGCCGAAATAAATTTTGCCGTCAGCCACGAAATCAACATTTCTGCCGACCCGTGTAGAGTCGGTTTTTGTTATAAATGCGTAAACACACCTTCCTTTGCCGAATTTGCTTTCAATAATTTCTTCACTGTCTATTCCGTTTAACAGGCTCATTATAACGGTATTACCGCTTATTATTTTTTCAAGCATATTCAAAGCCGCGGGAAGGGCGGTATATTTAGTTGCGATAATAACTAAATCGCAGTTTTTGCTGTATGTTTCGGGCGTAACATAACTGAAATTGTATTCTTTACCATTAATATAAAAAGGTTCTTCTTGATAACTTTTGTATCTTTTATCGTCCAGCAGTACATCTATTTGGCTGTCGTTGTCGACAAATTTTGAAGCGACCAAAGATCCTATTGCACCTAGTCCAACCAGTAATATGTTTTTCATTTGAGTCACCTGCTTAGTTGATTTCTAAAACAACAGGACAGTGGTCGCTGCCATAAATGTCATTAAGAATATCCGCAGCAGCTAATTTGCCTTTAAGGTTTTCGCTCACCAAAAAGTAATCTATGCGCCACCCTGCGTTGTTGTCTCTGGCGTTGAACATGTATGACCACCAGGAATAAATTTCCGCCCTGTCCGGATAAAAATGCCTAAAGCTGTCAATAAAGCCTGACGCTAAAAGAGCGGTCATCTTTTCTCTTTCTTCATCTGTAAATCCTGCATTTTTTCTGTTGGTTTTTGGGTTTTTAAGGTCAATTTCCTTGTGAGCGACGTTTAGGTCACCGCAGAGTATGACGCCCTTTTTTTGTGACAGGTTATTCAGATAATGCTTAAAATCATTTTCCCACTCCATACGGTAATCAAGACGCGCCAGCTCTCTCTGGGAATTGGGAGTGTAGCAGTTGACCAGATAAAAATCATCAAATTCCAAGGTTATAACTCTTCCTTCGTTGTCATGCTGGGCTATGCCTATGTCATATGTTACGCTGAGGGGCTCATTTTTTGAAAACACTGCAGTGCCGGAATAACCTTTCTTTTCGGCAGCATTCCAGTATTGATGATACCCATCCGCTTCAATTTCAACCTGTCCTACCTGGCATTTTGTTTCCTGTATGCAGAATATATCTGCGTTCGTTTCATTAAAAAAATCCATAAAGCCTTTTTTAAGGCAGGCTCTTATGCCGTTAACGTTCCATGATATTAATTTCATTTTTTTCTCCTTTTTGCATGTCATTTAATTATACTATAAAAATTATTTTATGTGCAAAAAAAGCCTTTTTGTTAAAGGCTTTTTGTAAATTATTTTTTAGCTGCATCCTGTGGTGGTCCCGCAGTCCTGGCAGACCTTGCATGTTCCGTTTTTCAAAAGCCTGTCGCTGCCGCAGTGGGAGCACGTTTCGCCGTAAACTTTTTCTCCTTTGCTCTCTTCATCTGTAGTTTCGTTTTCATCTGTGGTTTCACTATAATTAACTGAAACAATTTTCGAGAACCTTTCCGGCTTCACCTGGCACCTGGAAAAGTCACCGCGCTCAATGTCAATCACTTTGCTTATCAAGTCCGAAATGGAGGAAGCGGACTTAATGTAGGGGTGTCGTGAGACAAAACCTGAGGGTTCATATTTTTGGCCTCTGAGCATTTTTGAAATATGCTCCGGGTCAATCTGGTATTGAAGCATGTTTGATATTGCCTTTGAAAGGGAAGCCAGAATGCCCTTTACCACTGTTCCTTCCTTGTCTGTGGATACGAATATTTCCGCCAGCTGGCCGTCCTCATAAAAGCCTATTGTAATGTAAAGCTCTATATCGGCAATTTTGGCAGCATGAGTTTTGCTCACTCTTACACCGTTGGGTTTTCTGCGTGCAGGCTTATATTGATTGTCATTTACGTAGTCAAGCAATTCTTTGTATGTATAATCCCCAAAGGGTTTGTCCTCATCGTTTGCAGCGCCCAGGTTAAGAGGCTGGCTTACTTTGCAGCCGTCCCTATATACAGCTATTGCCTTAGACCCTGTTATGTATGACAGAGTGTGTATTTCCTTTATGTCGTCTATTGTGGACCCGGCAGGCAGATTAACCGTTTTTGACACTGCGCCGCTTATCTGCGGCGTAATCGCAGAGACCATAAGGACATGCCCTTCGGGAGAAATGTCATTTGCAGTATCGAATATCTGCATGTGCTCTTCTTTTATGTGTGGAGCGCTGTGCAGGTTGTGGTTTATCAGGCTGCCGCTGTCGTCTTTTTCGAGCAGGTAATCCAGGATTTCCTTTATTTCATATTGTTTGTATCCCAGTTTTTCCAGGGCAATTTCAAGAACAGGGTTAACCAGCTGCATGGACCCGCCGCCCACAAGGTCTTTGTAAACAACATGGCTGTAGTAAGGCTCAATAGACGTTGCTCCGCAGTCCATCGCAAAAGATATAGTGCCGGTGGGTGCAATTACGCTGACCTGGGCGTTTCTGTATCCGTAATCTTTGCCGGATTCAATAGCCAGCTGCCAGCCTGATTTAAGCGCACGGCTAAGATTTTCAGGAATTAGAGAATGATTTACTTTTATGGGAGCATAGGAAAGGTTCTCGTAGTCGTCTTCTAAATATCCGCCCACCCGGGCATGGTTTCTTATGACAGCCCGCATATGTTCTTTGTTTATTTCATAGCTTTCAAATGCGCCGAGTTTTTCTGCCATCAATGCCGAGGCACAGTAAGAATACCCGGTCATTATACCAGCCAGAGCACCCGCAAAAGCGCGACTTTGTTCGCTGTCATATGGATATCCTTCGGAAAGAAGAACGGAAGACAAGTTTGCCATGCCGATTCCTGTCGTGCGGAAAAGATAGCTTTTTAATGCCACCTCCTCTGTGGGGAAATGGCCCCAGTATATTGATGCCTCAAGAACCATCTGGATAAAGAATATCAGATGAATGTATGAATCAACATCATATTTCCCCGTTATGTCATCGTAGAACCTATATACATTGACAGAAGCGAGATTGCAGGCAGTATCATCCAAAAATGCATATTCACTACAAGGGTTTGTTGAATTAATTCTGTTATGCTTTGCTCCTAATTCACCATCGCTTCCTGCAGGGCATGTATGCCAGGCGTTGAATGTGTCGTCAAACTGCAGCCCCGGGTCAGCGCATTCCCAGGCAGCCTTGTTTATTTTGTTCCAAAGCCCATTTACTGAAATTTCTCTGTCTACGGAATGATCTTTTCTTCCCTTAAGGGTGAATACAGCGTCCGGGTCGTTTTTAAGGTTCAGCACTTTTTCCATGAATTCCTTATTTAAACGGACTGAATTATTTGAATTCTGCCCCCCTACTGTTCGGTATGCCTCTCCATCGATAGAAGTGTCATAGCCCATTTTGCCTAAAGCACGGACTTTTTCTTCCTCTTTTGCTTTCCAAAGGACGAATTCTTCAACGTCAGGATGGTCAACGTCCACAATTACCATTTTGGCTGCTCGCCTTGTGGTGCCGCCGGATTTTATTGCGCCGGCATTTCTGTCAAGCCCCTGGAGAAAGCTTAGCATTCCGGAGGAAAAGCCGCCATTAGAAATTCTTTCATCCTTTGCCCGCAGCGTCGAAAAATTGGTTCCTACGCCGGAGCCGCCTTTAAAGAGATTTGTTTCGCTCACATAATGGTCAGTAATTGACTGTTTGCCCAAAAGAGCATCTGTAATGGAAAGGATGAAGCATGCGGAAGCCTGAGTCCTGGTGTACCTATCTTTAGACTGTACCACTTTCATAAGCTTTTCGTCATAATAAAATAAGCCGTCTTTTTCCCCAGGTATATTGTAATTGCGCATTATTCCGGTATTGAACCACTGAGGAGAGTTTGGAGCCCACATCTGGGCTAAAAAGGCATAAACAAGTTCATCATAAAAAATCTGCCATTGGGTTTTGTCGTCCAAAAGGCCTTCGTTAAGGAGTGCGTCTGCCCAGAAGCCAACAAGCCTGTCGGCGACTTGTATCATGCTGTATTCATGGCCTCTTTCGTTGTCAACGCCTGATTTTCTGAAATACTTGCTGGCAATTATTTTACAGGAGTTATGAGAATAGCCCACAGGAAACTCCAGCTCCTTCATGTCCAGTATCATCTCTCCTGTTTTCCAGTTTCTCATCTGCACATCAATTGTTTTATATTCAAAAAGGTCATATACTGTTTTATTGCTGCTCTCTAATTCTTTTGTGAAATGCCTTTTAATAATTGTATCTATGCTGGCCATAAATCTACCTCTCTCTATATATATTTATATACCATATAAGGTATTTGGATAGTTATTATACCACAACATTTGCCGTTTAAAAAGTAATTTTACCACTTTTAATTGTGAATTTTAAAAAGGGTGTAAAAAAACATTTACACAAAAGGCCAATAAAAAAATTGGATGAGAATATATTAAAAAAGTTAACTGATTTTAGTTCTTGCTTCCTGCTCGGATACGACTTCACTTAAAAGATAATTAGAGCCTTGCATTTTTTTTGCTTCGCCTTTTATGTATGCGCAGGCCTTTGCGATGTCTGATTCGCTTTTGAATCTGAAAAGGTGCCCGTACACTCCTGATATTGTCAAAGAAGTCAGAGGGAAATTCCTAATAATACCTTTGCGGTCGTTTGCTGTGAAGTAACCTTTGCTTAAATCTTCATTTCTAAAATAGTATTTTATCTGCTCATCAAACTCGCTTAATATCTGACCGCATAAAAGATAATATTCTTTTTGTGCTGCTTCTACAATGAAAACAAAATCGTCGCCGCCGATATGCCCCACAAAACTTGTACGCGGGTGGCGCTGAATTATTATTTTCCTTAATATTGATGCAACCAGGCTGATGATGCTGTCGCCCGCTTCAAAGCCGTATACATCATTGTAAACCTTAAAATTATCTATGTCAGCATAAAATACTCCGCAGTTTATTTTGCTGTGTATAATGTCTCCAAGTGTTTTGCTTATGGATGTATTACCGGGCAGTGAAGTAAGAGGGTTTAAATTTTTGGCAGCATTTTTTTCGTAATCAATTGTGTATGCGATTATTGATTTCATGGTGACTATGCCGGCATACCTGCCCTTGTCAAGAACCATAATGTCATCGTATTCGTTGGTTCTCTGCAGCGCAATTTGACCGGCATCATATATTGGCGTTGAGGCATCAATTATTAAAGTATCGCTGTCTATTACGCTTTCAATAGGCTTTTTGCTGTAAAGTGAGTAACCGTACATTGTAGAAAGCTTTGCGTCAAATGAGCTTTTGCACACCAGACCCAACGGTTTGGTGCCCTTAAGCACAGCAAGAGTATTAAAGGAACTGGACTTAAAAAATTTATTTATTTCATCACAGGTTATTTCTTTTTGTACAGAAGGCACTTTTTTAATCAGTGATTTAACGATTGCCTGTCATATGAAAATATATCCGATTTTCTCATTTCTGCCGCGGCTTCTGTGATGCAGTACTGAACGTTAACGCAGCACTCCGGCAGGCTTGGTTTTAAAGCACAGAAATAATCACCCTGCCCGTAGTCTGCGCCTAGATCCAGCAAAGTCTGCAGTTCGGCTTTGGTTTCTACACCTGTGGCAATTACTCTGAAATTATTCTTTTTTGAAATAGATACAAAGGATTTAACTACAGTCTGCTTATGCTTGTCTGCATCTATTCCGCGTATCATCTTTTTGTCTATTTTCACATAGTCAGGATTGGTCTCGCTGACGCCCTGCAAAGATATATGAGAATCGCCGGCCTTGCTCACGGCGGTTTTATAATTCTGGTTTTTATAATGGCTGTGGATTGCCTTAAACCTTGCGTAATCTTCTACAATTGTCTTTTGGCTGATTTGAAAAACCAGATTTGCAGGATGAATATTCATTATTTCAAGATGCGCTTTGGTATACCCCTGCTGGAAGCTGGAATCTTCCAGCAGTGCAGGTTCAACATTTATAAAGAGCAGTTTGTCGCTAAGATATGAATTTGCTTTTCCGAAGGCTGACGTTCTGAATGATATTTCAAAATCCCATAGTTTATTATTTTTTTTTAGCCATGGATACCAAATCTTTTCTTTTGGAAAAGGATGATCCTTTGGGTCCTGTAGCAAAGGCCTCAAAGCCAATTATGTCGCCGCTTCGTATGTCTACAATGGGCTGAAATTTGGTATCAATATTTCTTTTTTCAAGAATTTCTAAAAACTCACGGTCACTTGTCATTTTTGCTTTCCCCATTTTATACTATTGCATACTCATTATATATATAGGGTGTTAGAAACAAATAAACAGCAGGTAAAAAAGGCAAGTAAAAGGCCGGAGAATTAATCCGGCCTTAATAGTAATAGTTGTTATGGGTTTAAGTAACCTTTTATTTTGTGTTATCAGGAAGGTTGTATGTGACATAAGTATTTAAAGAGTTCATAGCGTCTCTGATATTGTTAAATACCGGCACGCCGTTAGTTTCCATAATTTTGACGAAATCTTTATAAAGTTCTCCCGCATTTACAGACAGTACAATGGGTTTTTTGGTGCTATTGAAAAGCCTGACAATTATGTTAGGAAGGCTGTCTTCGTCGTAGCAGGCGGGCGCAGTTGTTTTAATTGATTCAACATGAGGTATTACGCCCACAACAATGTGATGGACAGTTTCGTCATCAATCATCGTCTGTATCAAATCGCCGTAAAGTTTATCGTCCGTCATAGGAGTTACGTCCATAATTGCTGTTGATTTGCCCATTAATCCTCTTTCATCAAGCTGATTTAACCGTGCTCGGGTTTTGTCAGTAAGAGGAGCCACGTCCAGTGTGCCTGTCTCATCCGCCGCCAATGTGCTTTCAAAACCGGCATTGCAGATTACTGACACATTGTTTCCCTTGACCTCTTTATCAGCCAACATAGAGAAAATTTTCTGGTAATTGTAGAATGTGTTTGTATTATTACAGAGGATAATGTTGGACTGTGAACACATTGCCTCAACCACAGCGTAATCGCCGCTCATTGCAGCAGTATGTGATGACGCAGCTTTTGCTCCGGCATCTGTTTTTCCGCCTTTGTACATGATTATGGGCTTGTGGGACCTGCTGGCCTGCTCAAATAAAAGCCTGCCTTCAAGATAGTCAAAACCTTCCACGTATATACCGATAACTTTGATGTCATCATCGTGCATAAACCATTCTGTTAAGTCGGAAATGTTTACATCATACTTATTTCCGAAGCTTACTACTGAATGCATAATGGGGGCATTGTGTGACTTATCAATTAATGATATTGCCATACCGCCGCTTTGGGAAAGCAGCGCAACATTGCTTCTTTCGTTTGAGCGGACTTCAAGCTTATGCTGGTCAATAAACAAAGTGTCCACACAACGGTCGCCTGCACTGGAAAAGACGCCCATGCAGTTAGGGCCTACAATCCTTATTGAATTATCCTTCAATATTTGATTCAGAGTTTTTTTGAATTCAGCAAAGGGAAGGTCATTTGGAAGTCCCGGTATAAGGATAACAGCTTTATCTTTTTTATGCGCTATTGACTCGAGGAATAAAGGAATGTTTTTTGCCGGAGCTGCATAAACGTAAAGATCACACTCAAATTCATCCGGAGACTTATATAATTTAAAATTCTTGCCATGGACTGTTACTTCACCGCCTTTTGGGTTAATGAGATATAAATCATCCCAGCCCATGCCCAGCATCAGTCCCACAATATCAGAGGCCATGTTTGAATTCCCGGGCTTTGTTGAAACTCCCAGAACACATGCTGATTTTGGTTTAAAAAACTTGTCAAGATTGCTGGTATTTGGCACAGGCATAGCAGAAGCGCTTCGCGGCTCAAATTCTGCGTATCCGTCAAGGGCCAGGAAATTGCCGTCTTTTGAAAATACAAAAGGGTTTATATCCATTGTCTTGATATTCCATTTTCTGCTGTTATCGCTGATTGTCGAGTAAGCGTAGGCAATGTTTGACAGCATGGAAGCGGTCTGTGCCATTTTATCCAAATACTCTGGATGGCCAATAGAGCGGAATTTGTGTTTTATTTTTAATTGATTAACTAAATCTAATGATTTTTCGTATGAGAAAGGTGGTAAAAATAGGTTGGCTTTGTCATAATATTTGGCGAAAAATTCTGCGTCATCCCCGCCCTTGCTTAAGGTGAGTGTTGGCCCGAATGCCCTGTCGTTGTTTAAACCGTACAGGAGTTCGAAACCTAGCCCCTGGCTGAAGTTTATGGCCTCTACTATGAGAAACCCGTTTATTATAGTGTCTGGTGATGTGTTTTTAATAACCTGCTGTTTCATTTTGTCTAAAACATACTGTACAAAAAACTCATCATGGGGAACTATAATCTGTACGCCGCCGATTTTACTCTTATGGGCAATTTGCGAAGAGACTATTTTAATTACTATTTCTCCTCCGTATTTAGAAATCATTTCAGATGTTACTTCACTGGAAGATTCCACAAAATCATACTTTGGCGTTCCCATGCCTGCGGAATCGAGTATCTGATAAACTTCATGCTCAAAAAGAGTGGTTCTGTTTTGTTGGTAGGCCTTACTTAAGATACTGTCAATTTTGTTCAATGCGTCGTTTGAAATATTCATATTGCATGCTCCTAACAAATAAATATATATACAACAATCTTAACAAATTATTATGCCTATTACAAACAAAATTTTGACAAAAAAAGACTGCTGCAGTAAACAGACAGTCGGAGAAAATGGAGAATTATTAAATTAATGAAAATCATAAAATTTAGATTTTCATGTAAAATCTTTTTTATTAATATAATTAAACAATAAGAATGCGACAAGAATATGAAAACAATTAAAACTTTTGGATTACTATTCTATTTTTTTGACTACTTTTATTGTGAATGTAAAGCGTGTGCCTTTGTTAATTTTGCTTTCCGCGATGATTTTGCCGCCCATCTGTTCAACTATCTCTTTGGCTATAGCGAGGCCCAGGCCGGTTCCTTTTGAATTGTGGGACATGTCAACTTTAAAGAACCTGTCAAATATATGGTCAAGGTCGTCATTGCTGATTCCATAACCATTGTCCCAGACACAAAAGCTGACGAAATTCTTGTTTTTTTTAACATCTACGCCTACTGTTCCGCCGCTTTCGGTGTATTTAATGGCGTTATCGACCAGTATTGTTATTATCTGCTCAATTCGGTTTTCGTTTGAATGTATTTTGTTGTTTTCATAGACATCTTTTTTAAAAATAATTTTTTTTGTATCAGCAATGACAGAGTATTTATCGAATATATAATCAATGAGGTCATCAATATAAAAATAATTATCCTGGTTTTTGTCGGAACCTGACTGAAGCCGTGAAAGCTGCAGCAAATCATTAATGAGGCTGGAAAGCCGTAAGGTCTCTCTTAACAGAATGTCATAATACCTTTGCTTTTTCTTTTCGCTTTTTACCATTCCTTCAGCCAAAGGCTCAATTAAACCGCGCATAGCCGTAAGGGGGGTCCTTAGCTCATGTGATACATTTGAAACGTAATCCCGCCTGGTGTTTTCAAGCCTTTCGATTTCGGTGACATCTCTTATAATTGCTGTTGCGCCGGAAATTTCATTTCCTTCATAAATAGGAGAAACGGAAACATTTAGGATTTTATCTTTGCTTAGTGATATATTATAGCTGGCAATTTCACCTTTTGAGATTATTGAGGCAACTGCTTTTTCGTCAATAAGGTTTCTCAAAAAATCATAAACAGTTTCCTTGCTCATTTTATCTTCTGAATAATTGCCGGTTAAGTAAAAAGCAGCTTTATTAATGTGTGTAATTTCACCGTTGTTATCAAAAGCTATTATGCCTTCAGACATAGAATTGAGAATGTGGTTAAGTTTATTTTTTTCAAATGAAAGCTGGCTTAAATTTCGCTTTATGTTTTTTGTTAATGTGTTCAGCGTATAGGCCATTTCGCCGAATTCAGCCGGCATTGTTTCATCAGCGGTAACATCATAATCTCCGCTTGAAACTTTGCTCATTACTATGCGAAACCGTTTAATATAATTTTCAAATTTATAAGAAGCTAAAAAAACAATTATGCTTATAAGGGAGAATATGATTATTAAAGAAAAAAACAAAGCTTTATTAAAAACGGTTTCTATATATTTTGTGGTCAGCGTGTGGTCAGTAACCTGAATTATGGCTTTAAGACTGCCTTCACTATGAATGTAGATAAGGTTGGTCTGATAATAAGTCATTTCCCTTTTAGTGGCGCTTTCGGCTGCGGATGCATCGTCATCACTTAAAAACGCTTTAAAAGTATCTTCTCCGTAAATAAGATCATGATTTCCGTCCCAGACGGTAATTGTGCCAATCCATGATTCATCAATTTCGCTTAAGGCTTTTGTGTAGCCCTCAATTGAGTATTTTCCCTCAACGTATCCTCTTGTTAAGTTTTCTGAATTGGTGCTGGTGGCTTGTATGTCTGCGCCGGCGACAGTATTCAGCTGGTAGCTGCTGGCGAACAAAAAAACAGCAACGGACAAAATGGCGTATAATAAAACAACGAGCAAAACAGCAAGTATGAATTTAGAAAAAAAACTTTGTTTCTGCCTGTTAAGCTTCATGAGTTTTCCTCAAATTTATAGCCGACGCCGTAAATGGTGTGCAGCCCGTAATTTGCGTTTTCCAAAGGGAGCTTTCCTCTTATTCGCTTGATGTGGGTATCCACTGTTCTTGTATCGCCAAAGTACTCATACCCCCAAATCTGTTCTAATATTTTTTCCCTGGTAAATACTCTTCCGGGATTTGAGGCCAGCATATACAAAAGCTCAACTTCCTTAGGGGTAAACGGAATTATTTCACCTTCCACCTCAACTGAATACCTGCTAATGTTTATTACTAGTCCTGGAAAACTGACAATACCTGTATCTTTAGTGATGCCGCTGTATTGATTTATGCGCCGCAGTATGGCTTTGGTGCGGGCGACCACCTCTCTTGGACTGAAAGGTTTTACGATATAATCGTCTGCGCCGAGTTCAAGGCCCAGGATTTTATCGATTTCCTCGCCTTTTGCGCTTAACATAATTATAGGGGTTGATTTGGTTTTTCTAAGCTCACGGCAGACATCAATTCCTCCGAGTACAGGCATCATTAAATCGAGAATTATAATTGAATAATCTGTTTCCAGAGCTTTTTTAAGCCCTTCTTCACCGTCATAGGTGTGATGGGTCTCGTATCCGTCTGCTTCAAAATAGATATCTAAAGATTCGTGAACTACAGGGTCGTCATCACAAATTAATATAAGCTTTTTTTCCATATTATTACCTCATTATAATTTTACACTATAAAGCATAAACTGCAAGAAAGGATATTAACAAATCACAATTTTTCATAATTATGACACAATCCATACTATACACGGATTTTGTTCATGCTAAACTTTTATAATATTTATAAATATTTTATTATGTTTCGCATATTGATTCCATATGGGCTATTCTTGCATTTGCCTGATTTATGTTATATATTAAACATTAATAAATAATAAAAAACGGAGGGAATACAGTGGAAAGAGATAAAGCTTATGAAATATTAACAGAGCATGTAAAGACGAGGCAAATATTAAGGCATTGCTTTGCTGTGGAGGCGGCAATGAAATCGTACGCCGAAGAATTTGGCGAAGACACTCAGAGGTGGGCAAACATAGGGCTTCTGCACGATGTAGATTTTGAAAAATACCCTGATGAGCATCCAGGGCATGCGCCTGAGATTTTAAAAGAGCATGGTTTTGACGATGATTTTATTGACACCATTGTTTCCCATGGAATAGGCAAAGAGGAAATGAGAACGACCAAAGTAAGGAAATGCCTTTTTGCGGTTGATAAAATGGCCAGCTTCATTGTTGCCGTCGCTTTGATGAGGCCGACAAAGCTTGAGGGGCTGGAGACAAAATCAGTAAAGAAGAAAATCAAGGACAAAGCTTTTGCTAAAGCTGTAGACAGGGATGAATTGATTGCGTCAATGGAAGATTTAGGGATGGAGTTAACAGAGCATGTTAACATAATTGTTAAAGGCTTAAAAGAAGAGGAAGCTTTACTTCAAAAACAGGGGCTGAGCCTATTGGATTAGATTTATTGATTCTCATCTCCCGAGAATTTTCTGGATTTCATATAAACCTGCATTTTGTCAACGGGATTAAAGCCTAAGCTTTTATATAATTCAATAGCACCTGTATTTGTCTTGTTTACAGTCAGTGCGCTTACACGCCCTTTTCCTTCAATAAACCGGCAGGCTCTTGCGGTTATTTGGCGGGCGTAGCCTTTTCTGCGGTATATTCTGGGGGTGCTTATTCCCGCGATATATCCGTGGGTTTCGCTAATAGACTGAATGTGGCATTGTGATACGGGGAATTTATTGTCATACAGAATAAAATAGGGCTCGTTTTCTGTCCTCTCCCGCATTCTTTTTTTTATGTCTCTTGACAAGGGCTTGAACCCGAAACCTTCATAAAGGCATATTTTGATAAAAGGCATGTATTTATTCAAATTAATTTTGTTGTCTATACGCATTAAGTCAAAATCAGACTTGGGCAGCTTTACTTTTTTGTCACGCACCATAGTTATCAGTTCCCTCGCGTCCATTTGCATTCCGATGTTTGCGCTTAGGCCGTTTAAATTTGGGAGCCAGTCTGAGAGCCCCCATACAGAGTGATATTTGCTTTTTATGAGAATTTTTGAAGCCGAAAGCTTGGCATCGTCGTTATATGTGTGTACAAAAGCATTGCCGTCATTATAAAAAACCATCATTCCGTCCAACCGCCTGTCAGATTTGTATACAAAATAATGTCCGCTTCGCATAATATAGGGGTTATATAATGTTGAGGCATACTCGATATTTGCTATTATTGAGCTGGTGTTAGGCTCATGAGTTTTAAGATACTCCATCAATTCATAGACTTGTATTTGCTGTAATGGTAACCACATATTATTCCCCTGGTAATTTATATTTTAAAAATTTATTGAGCAGGTCTTTGTGAAAATCATCATTTATTGAGGATATTAGCTCTAGGCTGCCTGAGGCATCGGAGAAGCTGCCCTTAAGCACTCTTTTAAGCTGCCTTGCGGCTCCGAATCGGCCGTCAAATAGTTTTATTCCACCAGTGATTTGCTGAATGTCATCGCTCACAAAGCTGAAATGAGTGCAGCCAATAACTATTGATGAAGTGTTTTCTTTATTTACACAGCTTAATATCTCTTTTAAATACTCAATTACTGCATTGCTATGCGGGCCGGCCGTTTCAATCAAACGGGAAAGCCCGGGGCAGGCAATGGGCACTATGTCACAGTCAAAATTTTTAAGCTGGCTGTTGAATTTACCTAGCCGCAGTGTCTGAGGAGTGGCAAGCACAACAATTGACTTTTCGTCCTCTGCATTCAACGAAGCCGGCTTAATTGCGGGTTCCAAACCGATTATCGGGATTTCAGAATTTTGACGCAGTATATGAGCCGCAGCGCTGGTTGCTGTATTGCAGGCGATAAGCAGCGCTTTTATGTTCCTTTCAAACAGAATATTTGCGTTAGATACGGATATATTTATTATTTCTTCTTGTGTTTTGTTGCCATATGGAGCGTTTGCGAAATCACCCAGATAAATAAAATTTTCATTAGGCAATATTTCAATTGCATGCTGAAGAACAGAAAGGCCGCCGACGCCTGAGTCAAACACCCCGATAGGCTGGTTGTTATCTTTAAAATTCATAGTACAATTATAATGAATTTAAATATAATAAGCAAGGATTTAAAGATAAAGTTTGAGTACCCGGTATATCCTTTTCTATTTTCTCTTTTTGTATTTTGATTTGCTTCCCTTATAGGGTTGAGAAGGTTTGCTGCTCATTGTTTTTTGCGGAATTTTATAAGGTGCTACCAGGCACTCGCTTCCGTGCCCGATTAAATCTTTTCTGTTAGCTTTTACTAAGGCTTTTATTACAAGGTCGTGGTTTTTGGAGTCAGAAAATTGAAGCAAAGCTCTTTGCAGTCGTTTTTCTTCCCCCTTAGGGACATAAATTTTTTCCATGGTGCGAGGGTCGTAGCCGGTGTAGTACATGCAAGTGGATATTGTGGAGGGCGTGGGATAAAAATCCTGCACCTGCTTAGGCTGTATTTTCATCTGTTTCATGTAGAGCGCGAGCTCAATTGCGTCATCGAGAGTAGAGCCGGGGTGAGACGAGATAAAATAAGGCTCAATGTGCTGTTTTAATCTAAGGCTTTCATTAACCGATGAATAAAGGCTGTAGAACTTTGAAAAGATTTCTTTTGAAGGTTTGCCCATTGCGTTAAGAACCCTCAAAGACACATGTTCAGGGGCCACCTTGAGCCTTCCGCTTACGTGATGCTTGCTTAGCTCACGCAAAAAGCCGGCACCGTTTTTGTCAGCAAGTACGTAATCATAGCGCAGGCCTGAGCGGACAAACACTTTTTTGACTCCGGGAAGGCCGCGCAGCTTTCTGAGCAGGGAAATATAATCCTGATGGTCAACTGTAAGCGAAACACAAGGTTCAGGGAAAAGGCACATTTTGTCCGGGCATACACCATGGGTTTTCTGCTTTTGGCAGGAGGGAAACCGGAAGTTCGCGGTTGGGCCGCCTACATCGTGGATATACCCTTTAAAAGTTGTGGATTTTGTCATTGTCTCTGCTTCTTCAATCAATGATTCGTGAGACCGGGATGTCACGTTCCTGCCCTGATGGAAAGCAAGGGAGCAAAAGCTGCATGAGCCGAAACACCCTCTGGAGCTTAGCAGAGAAAACTCTACCTCATTTAAGGCGCTGATTCCGTTTGCTCCGTACATAGGATGAGCTTTGCCCGTGTGCGGCAGGGAGTAAATTTCGTCCAGCTCACTTTGCTTTAATGGAGGCTGAGGAGGGTATTGAATAATATATTTTCTGTGCTGCTTTTGCGCCAGGGTTTTTCCTGTGACAGGGTCCTGGTTTTTCTGTTGAACCATAAAACATTGGGCAAAAGCCTTTTTGTTTTCGGACACTTCTTTAAATGACGGAAGCAATACTGCGCTTTCAGGGCAGGCATCGCTGATTGTGCATGTCCCCTGGACACCCTGTATAGAAGATGCCGGAACGTCTTTGTCCAAAAGTTCTGCAATTTTTAATACGGCCTTTTCACCCATGCCGTAAATCAATATATCGGCGCCTGAATCCTCCAGCACAGACCGCCGTACGGAATCGTTCCAATAATCATAGTGGGCAAATCTTCGTAAACTTGCTTCAATGCCGCCCAATATAATCGGTGTATGCTTGTAGGATTGCCGAATCATATTTGAGTAAACTATTACTGCCCTGTCAGGGCGCAGGCCCTGCTTGTCATTTGGGGCGTAGCTGTCTTTTGAGCGTTTCTTTTTGGCCGCTGTGTAATGGTTTACCATGGAGTCCATATTTCCCGATGACACCAAAAAAGCCAGCCGGGGCTCGCCGTATACAGCAAATGAGGTTTTATCTTTGTAATCAGGAAGGGAGAGAATGGCTACTTTATATCCGGCGCTTTGCAGCACGCGGGATATTATTGCGTGGCCAAAACTGAAATGGTCAACATAAGCTTCGCCGATTACAAAAACAAAATCCGGCTTGTCCCACCCTGATTCAATAAATTCCTTTTTAGTCGCAGGTAAATGTTTCATTGCAATAGTATAGCACATTGTTTATTCCAGGTAAAAAGAATAATAAAAAAGGATGACCGGCAATCAATCATCCTGTGCATTTTATGATACTTGGTCGTCCTTGCTTTCTTCAAAGGATATATCTTCTTTCTTCTTGGCTTTATTAGAAGAAATTGACTGCAGAGTCACCAGCTTGGGCGGCTCATTTTCTTCGATGCACTTTTTATTAATAATGCATTTTTTTATGTCATCCCTTGAAGGTATCTCATACATTACATCAAGCATTGTTGTTTCAAGCAACGCCCTTAAGCCGCGGGCGCCGGTTTTTCTCTTTATTGCTTCTCTAGCGATGGCTTCCAGTGCACCTTTTTCAAATTCAAGCTCAACTCCATCCATTGAAAACAGTGCCTTGTATTGCTTTGTAAGTGCGTTTTTAGGCTCAGTTAATATTTGTACTAAAGCTTGCTCATCCAGCGAGTGCAGTGTTACAATCACGGGAAGGCGGCCGGCCATTTCAGGAATGAGGCCGTATTTCAAAAGGTCTTCAGGCAAAATACTTTTCAATATTTCGCCGACGTCTTTGTTTTCGTTGGATTTTATTTCCGCGCCGAATCCCATAGTTTTTTTGCCTATGCGTTTTTCAATGATTTTGTCAATGCCCATGAAGGCGCCGCCGCAGATAAACAAAATGTTTGTTGTGTCAATCTGCAGGAAATCCTGCTGCGGATGCTTGCGCCCGCCCTGCGGAGGAACGTTTGCAACTGTGCCTTCAATAATTTTAAGCAATGCCTGCTGAACGCCTTCACCAGAAACATCACGTGTGATTGACGGATTATCGCTCTTTTTGGCAATCTTGTCAATTTCATCAATGTATATTATGCCGTGCTCTGCGCGCTCAATATTGTTATCTGCCGCCTGAATAAGCTTAAGCAGAATGTTTTCAACGTCTTCACCTACATAGCCGGCCTCAGTTAATGATGTGGCATCGGCAATGGCAAAAGGCACATTCAGAATCCTTGCTAGTGTTTGTGCAAGCAAAGTTTTGCCGCTGCCTGTAGGCCCTAGCATAACTATATTGGACTTTTGAAGTTCAACGTCTACAGAGGCATCTGAAAATACTCTCTTATAGTGGTTATAAACAGCAACAGACATTGCGCGCTTTGCAGCGTCCTGCCCTATTACATATTCATCTAAAATTGCTTTTATTTCCTGTGGTTTTGGTATCTCTGTAGGTTCATCATAGGTTTCCATGATGAAATCCTCTTCGATGATTTCCTGACACAAGTCAATACATTCATTGCAAATGTATACACCTGGACCTGCAATCAGGCGCCTAACCTCATCCTGGGCTTTTCCGCAGAACGAACAATTAGGTTGTTGATTTTCGTCATCTATTCTTGTCATTTGTTTACCTCATATTGTACGCAGGTGTTAAGACTTTGTTTTTTTGCCCTGCAGTACTTCGTCGATGATGCCGTAATCTTTTGCTTCCTGGGATGTCATAAAAAAGTCGCGTTCCACATCGGCTGCTATTTTCTTTAGTGGTTGTCCCGTAAAGCCTGACATTATCTCATTCATTTTCTTTTTGATTTTTAAGAGCCTGTCAACCTGGATTGCAATATCCGTGACCTGGCCTTGGGTTCCGCCTGATGGCTGGTGAATCATAATTTCAGCATTTTCCAAAGCCTTGCGCTTGCCTTTTGCCCCTGCTCCCAAAAGGAATGCCCCCATTGATGCTGCCATACCCACACATATTGTGGATACATCGCAGCGAATGTACTGCATGGTGTCGTATATTGCCATTCCTGCAGTCACCGAACCTCCGGGAGAATTTATGTACAGGAAGATGTCTTTATCCGGGTCTTGTGCTTCCAGATACAGAAGCTGTGCCACAATTAAATTGGCCATTTCATCTGCTACTGTTCCGCTTAAGAAAACTATTCTGTCGTTTAATAAGCGGGAGAAAATGTCATAAGACCTTTCGCCTCTGTTTGTCTGCTCAACAACTATTGGTACTAAAGCCATAATCATGTCCTTTCAAGATGCATATTTAGATTGGAAAATATCTTTGATTTAAAAACTATTTCCTTTATTAATAATAATCTAAATTAGCTGTAATTAATCATCTGTTTTAGGTTTGCCCTGTTTTTTTGTAGCTTCCACTTTGATTTGTTCTTTTAGGAAATCAATTGTTTTTGTTGTTAAAAGATTTTCTTTTATGTAGTCTAAGTTCGCGCCTGCAAAAGTCTTTTTAATTTCTTCCAGCGGCTTTTTGCTTTCCTCAGCCACTTTTACAAGCTCTGCCTCAACGTCTTCGTCAGTAACTTCGATTTTTTCTTCTTTTTGAACAGTTTCCAAAGCTAACTGGGCCTTAACGCGCTGTAATGACTGGTCACTATACTGCGTTTTGAAGTCATCCATTGACATTCCGGTCATTTGAATGTACTGCTCCAGTGAAAAACCCTGGCTTTTGAAATTATAATCAATTTCTCTTAAAGTATAGTCTGTTTGCGAGTCTATCATGCATTGGGGTACTTCAACTTCCATGTTTTCAACTAAAAGCTCGATTATTTTGTTCTGGCTTTCAGCTTCAAAGTTATCTTCCGACTGCTTTGTAAGATTTGCTTTTATGTCTGCTTTGTATTCATCTAATGTGTCAAACTCGCTGACATCTTTGGCAAATTCATCATCTAATGCCGGAAGTTCTTTTGCTTTTAAGGAATTGAGCTTTACTTTGAATACTGCATCCTTGCCTTTTAAATCGTCGCTTTGGTATTCCGCAGGGAACGTTACATTGATGTCTTTTTCATCGCCTGTGTTCATGCCGATAACCTGGTCTTCAAATCCGGGTATGAAAGCATTTGAACCAAGGACTAAGTCGTGCCCTTTTGCGCTGCCGCCCGCGAATTCTTCGCCGTCAATTGAGCCGGTATAGTCAATGTTAGCTGTGTCGCCCTTTTGGGCGCTTCTGCCTTCAACTTCAACTAAACGAGCGATTTTATCGGCCTCTTTGCTGACCTCGGCATCAACATCCTTTTGTGTTACAGGCTTTTTATATGCCTTTACGCTTTTTCCTTTGTATGCGCCAAGCTTAACTTCAGGCTTGACTGTAACAGTAGCTGTGTATATTAAGTCTTCTTTTTTGCCTATCTGCTCAATATCAACATCGGGGCGGTCAACGTCGTCAACATTATGTTCTTTTAAAGCCGCCTGATAAGATTCAGGGAATATTATTTCAAACGCGTCTTCATAAAACACTTCTTCACCATAGTGATTTTGCACTACCTGGCGAGGCACTTTGCCTTTTCTGAAGCCGGGCACCATAATGCTTTTGCGTATTTTAAGGTATGCCTTCTGCATAGCCTCATCGAAATCTGTATAAGGAACAGTAATCGTTAATTTTACTTGTTTGTTTTCCAGGGTTTCAACGGTTGAAGCCATCTTGTATTCTCTCCTTAGATTAAAATATAAATATCTGTTTTTGTGATAAAAGCACCACAAATTACCCTCGCCGAGGGTATCTAATTGACTATATCATAATAATATGCAATTATCAAGCTATTTTTAGGCTAGAAAATATGTGCTTTTTGTAAAATTTTTATAGATATTTTTTGAAAAATGCAATAAAATTAATTATATTGGTACTAGACAATAAAGGAATTTGCAATTATAATAGTTCTTGGCTCAAATTTTAAGAATGCGAGGGTGGCGGAATTGGTAGACGCGCTAGATTCAGGATCTAGTGGGCCAAAAGCTTGTGGGAGTTCGAATCTCCTCTCTCGCACCAAGGCGGCTTCCCCTAAAAGGGAGTCGCCAACTAATTTAATATTAGATATCGGTGTGTGGCTTAAGTTTGGTAAAACATTTCGAAAGAAATGGGACTGGATAAGGGGAGCACGACAGGGCGAAAGCAATTTAAAAAATTGCGAAAGCCGACACGTAAAATCTATCGGGGTGTGGCTCAGTTTGGTAGAGCACTACGTTCGGGACGTAGGGGCCGGAGGTTCAAATCCTCTCACCCCGACCAATAAAAAAAGACTGCAAGGTCTTTTTTTATTGGTCGGGGCTTGCCCGCCGCGCGAAAGCAATTTGAAAAATTGCGAAAGCGACGACCAAAGACTGCAAGGTCTTTTTTTATTGGTCGGGGC
>CAZDZB010000029.1:0-20662 GCA_964509795.1 uncultured Christensenellaceae bacterium
CTTAAGAGCTTATTTCGACATCCATTTCTCTTTTTTGTATTGCGCAGCGCCCCGCTTGGACTTTGCTATTTTTTTGTAACAATATTCAGACCTGGTTAAGCCAGTCATTATGGGTTTTAAAGCGTTAAGCTGCTCTTTGGTGGATGCAAATGTATTTTTCTGCGCCCTTGGAGAGCCTGCGCCCTCGTAAAGGTAAACATTGCCCATAGCGGAAACTAAGTATATTCCTTTATAGCCTAATATGTCAACTACAAATGCGTCACCCGCGTCCGTTATTTTTCGGCTGCCCGGAACTCCGGAAAAAGGGTTGTTGTCCTTAAGATTGCCCTTTGAGTCCGCCCATCCGCGATTCGGGTGGGTGTGCATAAAGAATTTTTCTTTTCTGATATATAGATATTTAAGAGCAGTCGGCCAAACTGTGTACTGAAAACCTCTTTCGATTTTGGTATAGTAATATCTGTTTTTTTCTTTAATTAAAATAGCAGCATGTTCGCGGTTAACAGCATCAGTCATTGGTATTGCTTTTGAAGCGAAATCTTTCAGTGCTTCTTCTTTAGTATTAAACATTTTATGTTTCATTTTTATGCCTCATAATATTTATTTATCTTATTATATCATTTATAACAATTTTTTGCTTTAATCTATAATAAATTGTTTAGAAAACGGAAATTGAGACTTCCGATTGCCTTTAGTAATCGACATTTTGACAAAGCTGTGATATTATTGCCCTGATATAAAATATATAAAACATTATATTAATTTGAAAAAGTCAAATAACAAAAAAGGTGAGGAGATTAGAATGAACGAAGAAAAAGTCGGAAAGAAAGGCTATACAAAATATAAAAACAAAGCAGAAAAATATCTGGATGACAAAGAAAAGGCGGAAGGCCTGCTGGAGGCTGCCCGCGAAAAGGCAGAAAAAAGAAAAGGCCCTCTGCATGAAGCATGGGAGAAAATCCAGCTGTTTTTCAGTGTGTTTGACGATTGGATAAAAGGAAAATACAGAGTAATTCCATTCAGGTCAATTGCGATGATTACTGTAGGGATAGTTTACTTTGTGATGCCTATTGACTTAATCCCGGATGCTATACTGGGGCTAGGGTTCGGCGACGACGCGGCTGTTATTGCATTTGTAATAAAGCAGATAAGCAATGATTTGGAAGATTATAAAGTCTGGAAAGAAAAACAAAAGCAGGCAGACGAAGATAACACTGTTCTTGTCATTGACCCTGAGCAGGAAGGCTGATTAAAGAAAGGGCTCGTTCCGGCATTTTGTTGGGAAATTTTAAAAACAAACCATTCAGGTGTCAACACTTTTCTCTCATTACTTTTACCTTTTTCATTAGAGGATAAGACCTAAATTACTGTCAAAAGGAAAAAGTAACTGCTGAAAAGTGTATCCCTAAAGCACATATCTGAGACAGATAAAAGCAAGGGTTGTCCCGGTAGAAACGGGACAACCCCTTTATGTTTTTGTAAATGTTATTTCCCAAACTCCGTTCATGGGTTCTTCAATGGAAATGTTTTTATATTTTTCCGTAATTGATTTAACAACGCAGCTGTGGTCGGTTATCAGCATAAACTGCTCGCCTTTGCTTAATTCCTGAAGTTGTTTTTCAACCTTAAGTACAGGTATGGGGCAGATATCTCCGAAACAGTCAAGAATTTTTATTTCGTTCATCGCCTTATCCTCCTAAAGTTACCGCGGCATATCCAATTGCAGTTAATCCAATAAATGTGATTATTACCGCCGCAGTGCCTTTTTTAAGCATAAATCCAGCGTCCATACCATATGCAAGAGGTATGGCCCTTATAGAGGTCGGAAGCATGAATGCAGCATTGCAGGCAGCCGCGCTCAAATACACATAGGGCAAAGGATTGTAGGGCAGCGCAGAAACGATGCTTATTACAACCGGAATCAGGACCGAACAGGCGGCTGTATTGCTTGAAGTGTTTGACAAAAACATGCCCAGCAGTACAAAAATCATAATCAGGCCCAACTGGCCGGTGATATTAAACCGAATTACATATTTAGCAATTGCATCAGATGCGCCTGTGCCTATAAGCAGAGTTCCGGCGGCCATGCCTCCCGCGAACAATATTGCCAGAGACCAGTTTAAATTTTTCACCGCGTAATCCCATTTAATAAGCGGGCGGCCTTCGTCTCCTTTGATAAAAAAGGCAAGAAAACCCGCCAGCAAAAATGCGAACGGGGGAGAAAAAGCTGGAAGGATATCACTATAAAACTGCCTGGTAAAGGCAAGCAAAACTGCGGTGCCAAAAAGCGCAACTGCTATTTTTTCGCTCTTGCGCATCTTTCCGAGGCTTTTGAAGCCCTCTTTTAAATATTCTTTGCTATTGGCCAGTTTTTTCACATCTAGCTTTACAAATAAAAAATAAAGACTGATGATTATAATCAAACCGATAAAATACGGAAGCATATTAAATATCCATTCCGAATATAAATACTCGCTGCCGATATAAGTTTCTATATGCCCAATAGCGACCAGGTTCATTGCGCCTCCCATAGGCGTGCCGAACCCGCCGAGCCCGGCGCCCCATATTATTGCGAGCAGTATCCAGTGTTTTGTGCTGCTCTTTTTAAGGGACTGGTCAATTTTTTCGCAGTAATCAATCATTGCCAGAGCGATGGGGCAAAGTGCCGCCGCGACTACAGCATTAGGCAAAAAGGCACTTAATATTGTTGAAACAATAAACCACACTATAAGCTGCTGTCGGAATGAAGGGCCGATTATTAGAAGCATTTTCATTGCTATTCTTTTGTCAAGGCCCCATATCATCCAGGTAAGGGTAAGGATATTGGCTCCTAAAAGCAAAACGACTATGGGGCTTGAATAATCATCCAAAACGGTTGCTATGGGTACAATGTTAAACACCGCAGTCACTAAAACGGGCAGCAGAGCGGTAACAGCCAGGTGAACTGGTTTTGTAACCCACCAAAAGATCATCAGAATCATCGTTGCCAGCGCAATTGAGGCATTCCTGGAAAACAATTCACCTTCAACAACAAAAATAATAACAACAAATAAAATTAAACCTACAGCAATGTTTATTAATCTTTTATTTTTTTCTTTCACTGCCCACCTCAAAAATTATTTATAATATTTATACTTTAGCAGAAACTATTTTTACCATGGGTTATGAACCAGGAAATAAATTCTTCTGTGTATTTTGAATGATTCTTTTTAAAGAGCATCATAATATCTAAATCCATATCCAGATCAGGAACTTTTATCTGCTTGAATTTTCCTTTATAGAGTTCTTCTTTGACTGAAATATAAGGAAGGAATGCAATACCATACCCTCTGGATACAAGTGTTTTTGCGCTTTCTATGGTACCCACCTCCAAATTGCATTGAAGATTTGATTCGGCGTAGCCGTGCTTGGCTAAGTTGTTTATTAGTATATTGTCAATATCGCATTCTCCCGTGAATGTAATCATGCACGCCTCTAAAATTTCTTCAATTGACATTTCATTTGCCAGCAAGTCCTCATTTTTGCCGACAAGCACAATTTTATTTGTTCCGCATCTGACATAGACCAATTCTTTATGCTTTTCTCGTGATTTTGCTGAGGAATAGGAAAACCCTATGTCATACAAATTATTGGCTACATCTTCTATTATGCTTTCAGATGTTCCGGGGAAAAGCTCGTATTTGTGGAGAGGAAATTTTTCCTTTGACTGCATTAATGTGCAGGGTATAGCATAGTCGGCGATTGAGTGACACGCGCAAAGTTTAATTATCATGTTTTCTTTTTCATACTCTGCGATATCTTCTAGCATATTATCATATGTTTTAAGGACGCTTTCTGCAAATTTGAAAACGATTTCGCCGGTAGGAGTTAATGAAACGCCCTTATTGCTGCGTATCATTAAAGTTTTTGAAAGGTCAGCTTCCAGTTTGTTTATCTGCTGGCTCAATGCTGACTGGGATATGTGCATATCCCTGGCTACGCTGGATATATTGCCCGTTCGTGCAATGTTATAAAAATATTTTAAGGATTCAATATTCATGCTTATAGTGCCTCTTTGCTGTGATATTTTACTACTATATATTCATTATAGTTAATTCAGGTATTAGTATACCATAAAAAATACTAATATTGTATAAGTATAAAGCATGAAACATATTACAAAAAGTATGTTAAAATATAAACAAATAATGTGAAGAAATTCACAAAGTAATAGAGAGGACGTGATACGATGACGGACACTACTGTCAGAGCATCCAAAAGAGCTTCATCCGGCAGCCGCAGAAAAAAGAAAAATCAGATACCGGTAGGTATTGCGGTTTTTGTTATTATTGCTGCAATCGCTGTTTGGCTAGGCACAAAAAGCTCAACGTTGGTTTTTTATTGGTTAATCGGAACAATATTCGGATTCATACTGCAAAGAGCCAGGTTTTGCTTTACCGCATCCATGCGTGACCCGTATCTAACAGGAAGCACCACAATAACAAAAGCAGTATTGATTGCATTTGCTATTTCCAGCATTGGAATTACTGCAATTAAATATGGTTATTATATAAATGGGCTTTCTATTCCGGGACAAAGCTATGTTGTACCAATAAGTGCGGCAACTGGAATCGGCGCATTTATGTTTGGTATAGGTATGGTAATAGCGGGAGGATGTGCCTCGGGAACACTTATGAGAGTGGGAGAAGGTTTTGGAATGCAATTACTGTCACTATTCTTTTTCATAGTTGGTTCACTTTGGGGAGCACATGATTTTGGATGGTGGAAAATGAACTTTATGCTAACAGGCAAGGCTATCTTTTTGCCGGACTATTTAGGATGGCTGGGAGGCATAGCGTGCAACTTAGCAATTATTGCAATACTTTATGTTATAGCGCATAAGTGGGGCAATAGAAAAAAACCGGAATAATTAAAATTTAGGAGGATATTAAAATGAGTAAAGAAGTAGTATTGGATTGTTTAGGCGAGGCTTGCCCGGTTCCATTGATTAAAGCGGAAAAGGCTTTAGCGAAATTAGAATCAGGTGACATATTAATAGTTCAGATTGACCATAGCTGTGCGATGAAAAACGTTCCTGAATGGGCACGTAAAGAAGGTCACAATGTGGAAATAGAAGAAGTTGACGACGGCGAATGGGAATGCGTAATTGAAAAGGCATAACTTACGACAATTCAAGTATATGTCTGGAGGTGAATTGCTTGGGAAAGTTTTTTGAAAAAATAAAAGCTAATGAATTTTATAAAAAGTGGTTTAAAGATGCACTTCCTTATGTCGCTGGTGCAGTGCTGCTCTCAGTTTTCCAGATTGTAACTTTTGCAGTCACAGGAAATCCTTGGGGAGTATCAGGAGTGCTGGCAAACTGGGGAGCATGGCTTTTTGAGCTTGTAGGCGGATCTGTTGACAAATGGTATTATTTCAGTTCACCGAGCGCTCAGGCTACTTTGGAAGCCGGAATATTAAACCATGCAGGCACATGGCGTAATCTTGGCATTATTGCTGGCGCATTGTTTGCAACATTGATGGCATCAGGATTTAAGTTCAAAAAGATTAAATCATTTAAGCAGGTTGCTGCTGCGGTTTTAGGTGGATTGTTGATGGGATACGGCGCAAGAATAGCTTTTGGCTGTAACATCGGAGCATTATTCTCAGGAATAGCGTCCCTGTCTCTTTCAGGCTGGGTATTCGCTGTGTTCATGTTCTTCGGAGCAATAGTGGGCAGCAAGCTTCTGGTTAAATTCTTTATGTAACTTAGTGAGATTGGAGAAAAAATGGCACGAGAAAAAAAAGTTGAACAATACGATGTAGTTATTATCGGCGGAGGAGCATCAGGCCTTACAGCAGGAATATACTGCGGAAGAGCTCGCCTTAATACATTGATAATTGAACAGGCATTAGTGGGCGGAATAGCCACAAACACAAACGATATAGAGAATTACCCTGGATTTCCGGAAGGAATATCAGGCAGCGGGCTGATGGACTTGTTCCACAAGCAGGCTAAAAAATTCGGAGTAAAATTCAAGCTTACAGATGTAAAGTCAGTGGATTTTACAGGTGATGTAAAAGTAGTTGAGACATTCAGAAACAGATACGAGGCAAAAGCTGTTATCATATGCAACGGCTCAAAGCCACGTGTAACAGGTGCTACAAACGAAGAGCAGTATATGGGTAAGGGAATTGCTTTCTGCGCTACATGTGACGCTGCGGCAAATCAGGATAAAGAAGTCCTGGTTGTTGGTTCAGGAGATGCTGCCATTGAAGAAGGAATGTTCTTAACAAGGTTTGCAAGCAAAGTTAAAGTTTCAATCCTTCACGATGAAGGCATTATGGACTGCAATGAGATTGCTAAGGCGGCAGCTTTGGCAAACCCAAAAATGGAGTTTTTGTGGAACACAGTTGTTGATTCATATGAAGGTGACGAGCAGGTTCGCACAGTTAACCTTAAGAATTTGAAGACAGGTGAAATCATTCCTGTTGACTGCCACACATGTTTCCTTTTCATTGGATTTATTCCGAACACGAATATATACAAAGGCATTATAAACATGACACAAAGAGGCTATGTCCTGACAAATGAGAACATGGAAACAAACGTCATGGGCGTTTACGCGGCAGGTGATGTCCGTGAAAGGTTCCTTCGTCAGGTTGCTACATGCGTAGGCGACGCCGCAACAGCGGGGGTAATGGCCGAAAAGTATATAGCAGAAAGCGAAATCTACAATGAGCAGATTATGGTAGGAAACGGCATTGCGTATGTTTTCAACGCGGCTGACGCAGAACACAGAGAGTTTCTTCCTATCGTAGATGAAATCTGCAGCAAACACCCTGAATATCAGTGTCACAAAGTAGATACTTACAAGTCTCAAGGAATCGCGAAGAGGCTATGCGTAAAGGGATGCCCTTCTGTTGTAATTATCAAAGACGGTAAAATCACAAATACAGTCAACGAATACATTACACGTGAAGCAATTGAAGCATGCCTTTAAGAAATGATGGAAGGTGAAAATAGTGAAGAAAACAATAATATTTATGTTTTGCGTGCTATTGACAGCCAGCATGTTCTCCGGTTGTGCAGACTTTGAGTTTGCAGAAACAGGAAATTATATTGTAGAGGCAAAAGACTGCACAAGCCTGATTGAAGGCGGAGCAATTCTTGTTGCAGTTTGTGAGCAAGAAGAATATGACACTCTTCATATAAGCGGCTCGGTAAATATCCCCATGTCATCTCTGGTCGTTAATGAACCGTATGCCAATATGGCTCCTGAAGAAGGCCAGATTGAAGAGGTGTTAAGCGCCGCGGGAATTACAGCAGATGATACTTTGCTGCTCTACGATAATAAATCAAACATGGCTGCTGCAAGAGTACAGTGGACATTGAACTTGTATAACAATTTTAACGTTAAGGTTATAAGCGGAGGATTTGAAGCACTAAAAGAAGCGGGTTTTGACACCACAGAAGAACCTACCGTGCTTTCTGCCGCCGAATACATAACAGGAGAAAAGCAGAAAAAACTTGTCGTAAGTCTTTCGTACATAAATCTTCTTCAGGACACACCTGATGAAAATGTAGTGATAGTTGATACCAGAAGCGCAGAAGAATACGCAGCAGGTACAATACCGGGAGCAATAAACATTGAATATGTATGGAACAACTACGCAAACGGAGAGTATAAATCAATCAGAGACATGCAGATTACCTACCTTGATAAAGGCATAACATCTGATATGAAGATTATAGTTTTCTGCAAAACATCAGTAAGAGCCGCACAGACATATACAGCGCTGAAGAACGCGGGATATGAAGATGTGCGTGTTTACGATGCTGCCTGGCTGGAATATGAAACTGAAATGGGGCCTCAGGCACCTGTTCAGGAAGTAGCTACAGTTCAGGATGCATCATAATAGAAAGGAAAGAGAAACATGAAAAAACTATTAATTGTTATTTTGGCATTAGCTCTGTTATTTTCAGTTACTGCGTGCCAGAAAGATGCCGCAGAAGTTACAGATGCAACTGAAGTAACTCAAGATGGAGTAGAATTATTAGATGCAGAAGCGGCGGCATTAAACTACTTTGCTGATTATCCTGGCTCAAGGATAGTTGATTGGAGTGAAGTTTTAGCTCTGCTTGACGCAGGAGAAGAACCGTATGTGCTGAGTGTTCGCCAGGTTGCTGATTACGACGCAGGACACCTTGAAGGTGCATACAACGCTGCATGGGGCGCAGACTTAGCTGAAAAAGTAACGATGCTTCCTACAGACCAAAAAGTATATGTATACTGCTATTCAGGACAAACAGCAGGACAAGTAGTTGCACTTTTAAACATGTTAGGTGTAGAAGCAGTATCAATCAAATCAGGATTTAACGGATTAAAAACAGTAGAAGGCTATGAAGCATATCTTTCAACAGAAGCAGTTGCACTACCAGACGCAGAAGTTGAATTTAATACAGAAGTTCTTGCCTACGTACAAGGATACTTTAACGCAATCGCTGACGGCGGCAGCAACATAATAGCATCAGCTGATGCAGAAGCATTAACCGAAGCAGGCGATGCAACAGTTGTTGACATACGTTCAGCTGAAGATTTTGAGAAATCACATATTGACGGCGCTGTAAACGTACCTTTTGGTGAAGGAATGCAGGAAAGCTTCGCTGACCTGCCGGAAGGCAAGCTGATTGTAACATGCTATTCAGGACAAACAGCAGGACAGACAATTGCTATTTTACGTGCATTAGGATATGACGCAGTATCATTAAAATCAGGCATGACTTACGGATGGGCACCATATGTTGCCGCAAAAGCAGCAAACAATTACTTTGCAGATTATCCGGGCTCAAGGATAATTCCATGGGCAGATGTAGCAGCTATGATTGACGCAGGAGATGAACCGTTTATTCTTAGCATCCGTCAACAGGACGTATATGACGATGGCCACGTTTCAGGTGCATATCTGGCATCATGGGGCGCAGACCTTGCTTCAAAGGTTTCAATGCTTCCTACAGATGAAACAGTATATGTATACTGCTATACCGGACAAACAGCAGGACAAACAGTAGCTCTTTTGAACATGCTTGGTATTGAAGCAGTATCTATAAAAAGCGGATATAACAACGGCATCACCCAAACAGAAGGCTATGAAGCTTATATTGATACAGTTGCAGTTGAGCTTCCGGATGCAGGCGCAGAATTTGATTCAGTACTTCTTAAGTCAGTTGAAGATTATTTCACTGCAGCTCCTGACAATGGAAACAACATAATGGCAGCAGAAGATGTTTATGCAGCAGTTGAAGCAGGCGAAGTATCTGTTGTGGATATTCGTTCAGCAGACGATTTCGCGGCAGGCCACATTGCAGGCGCAGTAAATATTCCTTTCGGTGCTGACATGCAGTTATCTTTCGAGACACTTCCGGAAGGCAAACTGGTTGTAACATGCTATTCAGGACAGACAGCGGGACAAACAGTTGCTGTGCTCCGTCAGCTTGGCTATGACGCAGTATCACTTAAATCAGGAATGACTTTTGGATGGACACCGGCAGAGCTTCCTGTAGTAACAGAATAATATTAAACACTAAAAATGCTCCCAAGTTTTTGCTTGGGAGCATTAATTTTGCCTTTTTTGTGATATTATATATAGGAAGGAGACTGCGTTGAAGAAAGAATTAAAAATAAGTTTTATAAAAGAAAATCTGTTCTTAATATTATATTTGACAGGATATTTTTTTATAAGTATTTTATTTCTCACAAAATATCCTTTTGTTCATTCTGATGAATCCTGGCTATCGGGGCTTTCCAGGACCATGATGAACGAAGGGCTTGGCGCTACTGAGTATTTTTTTGATTTAATACCCAGGTATCCTCACGCTATTAAAATTATTTTTCATATGATGCAGATAGCTTTTATTTGGGTGCTAGGGTATAATATTTTTTCAGTCAGGCTCATTTCTCTTGTTTTTGGTATCGCCTCACTAGTATTTGTATATAAAATTCTTAGATGCTTAACAAAATCAAAAAAAATATCTGCTTTAGGCATGATTATTTTTTCCATTGATGTACAGTTTATATATGCTTCTCATTTAGCGCGGCAGGAAGCAGTGATTCTCTCCATTATGCTGGCGGCATTATATTTGCTGATATCCCGCATAGAAAATTGGAAAATCAAGAATGATATTTTTATTGGAATTATAATAGGGCTGTCGGCAGGAGTGCACCCGAACAGTGTTTTTATTGCTTTAATATTAGGCGCGGCATATTTGTATTATATAATTTTTGAAAAAAAGATGGCAGTTAAAAATCTGCTTGTACTTATGCTTACTACTGGTTTAACGGCATCTGTGTTTGTGGGAATAAGTTATATTTTTGATAACAATTTTATAAATGATTATTTGAAATACGGCGATGATTTAGGCGCAACAACCAGCATCGTTTTGAAGTTTTTCAGTTTTCCGGACTATTACAGAAAGCTTTTTAACACTTTCAGTGTGACTTACTATCTGCCGGACATAAGGCTGCAGTTGATATTATTTGCTTTAATCGTTCCAATTGGGCTGATTAGTTTATTCATAGGACAAGACGGAAAGAAAGCCCTGCTTTTTATGATGGCGCTTTTGTTTTTGAACGGCGGATATTTGCTGCTGGGAAGGTATTCCCAGCCGGGGATAATCTTCATTTTCCCTCTTTGCTATCTTCTTATTTTTTATCTGGCGAGCTGCCTGAAAAAGGCGGGATTTGCAGTTCTCGTTGTTCTGGGGGTCTTAATTTTAGGCAGTGCATTATGCAATATACTTACCCAGACTAATGATAATTATGATGAGTATTTAAGTGAAATTGAATGCAGCGTTCCAAGCGACGTGCCTGTTTTGGCAAACCTTAACGCGGAATATGCGTTTGAATACAATATGCTACATGACTATAGAAATTTGCGGAATTTGGGTGAAATGCCCTTTGAAGAGTATATAACCAGTAATAATATTAAATATATCATTTACCCGGAAGAAATGGACTATATATATAATAACCGGCCGGTGTGGAATGTAATGTACGGAAATGTATATCCTTATTATGAAGAGATGTCTGATTTTTTATCCGAAAAATGCAGACTGGTACATGAATTTAGCAGCCCGTATGCCATGCGGATATATATGTACGCATATGATAAAGAATGGGCAGTGAAAATATATGAGGTTATAGATGGCAATTAACAAAAAATATAATGATTTCATAAGCGTTGTAATCCCGGTCTATAATTCTCAGGAAACCATAGGTGAGGTAACGGAAAAACTGATGGCTGTACTGCCATGCTTTGCAGACTATGAAATAATATTAATTAATGACAACAGCGAAGACAAAAGTTGGGTGAAAATAAAACAGCTCGCAGAATCTAATGAAAAAATAACGGCCGTAAATCTGCTAAAAAACACTGGGCAGCAGCTTGCCACGTTTCTGGGATTGAAATACGCAAGAGGGGACTATATAATAATAATGGATGATGATTTGGCGCATAACGCAGACGACATTATTCCACTTTATACCAAAATAAAGAAGGGATATGATGCAGTATACGCCGTTAATAAAAAAGATAACAGAGGCTCAAAGATAAGAAGCGCAGGGTCTAAAGCCAGAGATATTGTAATAAATATTATAGGCCGCAAACCGAAAGATATATATGTCAGCAGTTTTAGAATAATTGACAGTAAGATAAATAAAAAGGTAATTGTATCAGACAAAGATTTTATTTACATATCATTAGAGATTTTGAAACACACTAAAAACATAGGCAACATTTATGTTGCTTATATGCAGGACAGCCCGACGAACTACACACTCAAAAAGCTGATTTTATTAATTTATAATATATTGATTTATTATTCAAGGCAGAAAATTATAAAAACAAAGACGCGGGATGCAAATAAATACGAGATTGGCGAGATTATTAACGGAGAGATTATATGAAAGTAATGGTTTTAGGTGGGGGTAGCAATCAGCTTGATTTGATAAAAAAGGTAAAGCAGCAGGGTGATGAAGTAATCCTAATTGATTATTTAATGGACTGCCCCGGCAAAGCATATGCGGATACTCACCTTTTAATTTCAACCTTTGACAGCAAGTCTGTTTTAAAAACAGCAAAAAAATATTCAGTTGACGCAATTGTTACATCAGGGACTGACCAGCCGGTTTTGTCTGCTGCAATTGCAAGCCAGGAGCTGGGGCTTAATTTTTATGCGGACAAGCAACTGGCCCTGGCGGTGACAAATAAAACTGTTATGAAGGAGATATTTTCGAAGAACGATATTCCGACCGTGAAATACCGTTTTCTTAAGGAAGATTTTAAGGACGATGAAATTACAGATTTCAACTATCCGGTCGTTCTAAAGCCTGTGGACTGCCAGGGGCAGAGGGGCGTATACAAATTAAACAGCATTGATGAAGTCAGGGGGAAAATAGCAAGCACGCTTTCATATTCCAGAGAGGGGCATGCGTTAATCGAAGAGTTTTATGAGAATGACGAAATAACGGTAAACGGATGGGTAAACGACGGAAAGCTGACGATAATTTCTGTGGTAGACAGGGTGACAATAAAGCGTGACAGCCATATCGGAATCTGTCTGTGCCACAATTTCCCTTCGGTATATTTAAATGAGTATTATGATGACATCGAGCAGGTAACACAAAAAATTATTTCTGTATTTAATATAAAGAACGGACCGATTTATTTTCAATATCTTATAGGCAGTGATGGAATAAAAGTAAACGAAATTGCGATGCGTGTCGGCGGAGCGTATGAGGGAGTGACTATACCAATAATTGCAGGTATTGATATACTGAAAATGGTGTTGGATTTCACAAAATATAATTCTGTTGACATAAAGAACCTGGAGAATTATTCATTGAAAGATAACAACGTGCATCTTTCCACACAACTTTTTTTCTGTGGTGCCGGTGAAATTGACTTTATGACTCCAGCAGAAGATATAGAACAAATACCGTTTGTAAAAGCATTCAGTTACAGTTACAAACCGGGAGACACAATAAAAAGGCTCGTAAATGCCACTGCGCGGGCAGGATATATTGTAGTTGAAGGGAGTGGATTTGATGACATGATAAAAAACGTAAATTATGTCTTTGACCAAATAAAGATTTTGGACAAATCGGGCAAAAACCTTATAATTAAATACAGCGATTATGATAATAAATACCTTTTTAAGAATGTACAATAACTGGAGCGAATAAGATGAACTATACTAGTGAAAAAATGATGCCTAAAAACGCTCATAGAATACTGGAATGGCGTTATGACAAGCCATATGATACATATAATTTTGAAGAAACGGAAGAGGCTATTGATGAGCTGCTTAATCAGAATTTTTTTTCAATATATGAAAGCGGTGATTTAGTTGGGTATTACTGCTACGGCATATCTGCGCAGGTGCCATCCGAAGAGACGGCAGAAATATATTCGGATGAAAGCTATGTTGATGTTGGCTTGGGCATGCGCCCGAATCTCACGGGCATGGGCGGAGGAAAGCTTTTTTTTGAGTATATATTGCAGGACATTAAAAACATTTTTCCTGACAAAAAGCTAAGGCTTACTGTTGCCTCTTTTAACAAACGGGCAATTAAGGTTTATGAAAGCAGTGGATTTAAATACGTGATGAGTTTTACTCCAAAAAGCAGCGAACTTGAATTTAAGATAATGATACAAGACTAACCCCGCCATTTAAGGCGGTTTTATTTTTCTTTGATATAAGAAGACAGTGAATATAAAGCTGGCATATTTTTAAAATTGTGATATAATACCTGTGGCAAACAGACTTGAACGATTTTGAAATAAGGTTTTAAAGGAAACATAAATATATGATTAAAAGAAAAGATATACGGGACGTGGCGATAATTGCCCACGTAGACCACGGAAAAACAACATTGGTTGACACCATGTTTAAGCACAGCGGAATGTTCCGTGAGAATCAGCAGACCACAGAAAGGGCCATGGACTCTAATGATTTGGAAAGGGAAAGGGGCATAACAATTCTTTCTAAAAATACGTCTGTTATATATGCTGATGTGCGCATTAACATTGTTGACACCCCGGGCCACGCCGACTTTGGAGGAGAAGTGGAGCGGGTGCTTTCAATGGTGTCAGGAGCGATAGTTTTGGTTGACGCTGCCGAGGGCCCGATGCCCCAGACCAGATTTGTGCTGTCAAAAGCTATGGCCTTGTCGCTGCCGCTGATAATAGTAATAAACAAAGCAGACAAACCCGATGCAGACTGCGCAAACGCGCTGGATGACACACTGATGCTTTTGATGGAGCTGGGAGCAGACGATGAACAGCTTGACAGCCCTGTTATATATGCATCCGGGCGAGATGGTCTTTCAGGGCTTACTCCCGAAACGATGATTAAAAGCATGGAACCTTTATTAAAGGCCATTCTTGAACATATTCCCTGCCCTGTAGGATACGCTGACGCTCCCTTCAGAATGCAGGTCTCCACAATAGACCATTCAAGCTATGTGGGGAGGATATCAATAGGTAGAGTAGACAGAGGAACTGTAAAAATCGGGGATAATGTAATAATAAGCAACATGGCAGAAGGCAAAATATCGCAGACGCCTACAAAAATAACAAGCATAATGATGTTTGAAGGGCTGAGCAAAATTCCGGTTGAAAGCGCGTCTATAGGAGACATTGTTGCAATAAGCGGCATAGACTCAATAAACATCGGAGATACCATATGCAGCCCTGAGAAGGTTGACCCGATGCCGGTGCTGAAGGTTTCAGAGCCTACAGTAGCCATGACGTTTTCCGTAAACAGCGGGCCTTTGGCGGGAAAAGAAGGCAGCATGGTGACATCAAGGCAGATTGCTGCCCGCCTGGAAAGGGAAGCCAAGGCCGATGTTGCGCTGAGGATTGAACCCACAGACAGCACAGACAGCTTCAGAGTGTGCGGCAGGGGCGAACTGCACCTTTCAATATTGGTTGAAACAATGCGCCGTGAAGGGTATGAGTTAATGGTGTCAAAGCCGGACATAATTTTACGAGTGGACGATGAAGGCAAAAAAGAGCCTATAGAGCATCTTGTAATTGATTCTCCGGAAGAACATTCGGGAACGATTATGAGCAAGCTGAATTTAAGGAAGGCAAACATGCTGGATATGCAGATTAAAGACAGCAGGGTAAGGCTGGAGTTTAACATAGCCTCCCGCGCCCTTTTCGGATTTAGAGATGAGCTTTTGACAAGCACAAAAGGTGAGGCCATAATGAGCTCGGTTTTTGACCATTACGGCCCATGGATGGGTGACATACCAAGAACCAGGACAGGAGTGCTGGTGGCCACTGAGATGGGCAAATCAACAGCGTACGCGCTGAACACCGCACAAAAAAGAGGGCAGCTTTTCATAGGCCCGGGCACACAGGTTTATGAGGGAATGATTATTGGATTATGCCCGAAGGCTGAGGACATAAATGTAAATGCCTGCAGAGAAAAAAAGCTTACTAACATGAGGGCATCCGGCAAGGATGACAGCATAATACTTGCTAACCCAAGGTACATGAGTTTGGAAGAGAAACTTCTTTTTATAGAAGATGACGAACTGCTGGAGGTTACTCCCAAATCTTTAAGGCTGCGCAAGAGAATCCTGAACAAAGAAAAGCGGCTTGCTGCTGAGTCCAAAGCGTAGCATAAATATAAGTGTGGTTTAGAATGGGTGTTTTACCCGATAATATTTTTAAAACAAATTAAAAGGCTGTTGTTAAACAGCCTTTTGTCATTAGTATCAAATAAATTTAGATGTCTTTTGCAAAATCATTAATGAAATCTTTCATATTGGCTTTATCATTGTCTGAAGGTTTAAAGCGGGACCTGAAACCGTCTGTAGAGACTTTCATTCCCAGTGACTTCATTCTGTCCTGCAGCATTTTTACGGCCTCTCCTGTCCATCCATAACTGCCGAAAGCCGCGGCAGGCATGTTCCTTTGGCTGAACGCCGAAAGATGAGTGAGAAGGCCCCAGACAGGCTCAAGAGCGTCTCTATTGAATGTGGGCGACCCCACGAGAAGCGCGTCGGCTTGATCAATTTTTTCTTTGAGCTCTGCAGGTTTATATGAAGTTATTTCATAAATTCTTGCGTCGAATCCTAAATCAAGCAATTGTTCTTTTGCTAATTCCGCGAGTTCCTTAGTGTAACCATATGCCGAAACATATACAATAATAACTATTTTTTTATCATGCTTTTGAGGCGTTATTTCCTCAGCCCATGATTTGAATCGTGCAATTGCTTCGCGTCCCTGGTGCACAAGCACAGGCCCGTGAGAAGGACATATTACATTGAAATCCAAATCTTTGATTTTCTCAATAGCTTTAAGAGCAAAATCTTTAAAAGGTGAGATTATAACGTCAAAATAGTATTTTTGCGCGTCCACCAGCTCGGGAGAAAAGTTCTCGTCAAAAACATCCTTGCCCGCAAAGTGGCATCCGAACATATCCCCTGTAATAATTGCTTTTTCTTCTTTAACGAAAGTAAACATTGTATCCGGCCAATGAAGGTTTGGCGCCATTATGAACTCAAGGGTTATTCCGCCTAAGTCAATGCTGTCGCCGTCTGTTACTACCATTTGGTTAAATTCTTTGTTTACTATCTCCGCCAAAAAATTATGGGCGGATCTTGTCGCTACAACAGTCGCTTTTGGATTAATCGACAAAAACTCCTCTAAGGAGCCTGAGTGATCGGGTTCTGTGTGGCTCATTACAATGTAGTCAACAGAGTCAAGAGGCACGATTTCCGCAATCTTTTCTCTGTGTTCTTGATTAAAGCCGTTTTTGACCATCTCAACTATGGCTACCTTATCGTTGCCTTTTATTACATAGGCGTTATATGACGTACCATACTTTGTGCGCATGATTATGTCAAAAACTTTTAAGTCCGGGTTTTTAACTCCTACATAAAAAATATTGTCGGTTATGCCTTGTATCATTCTTTTACCTCGAAAGCGTCTTTTCCTGCGCCGCAGAGAGGACATTCGTAATCATCAGGAAGATCGTCAAATAAAACGCCTTCAGCTTCTTCGTCATACTCATATCCGCAAACTGTGCATACATATACTTTCATATACTTCTCTCCTTTTTTCATATTGTATTATCTTCGAAAAATTGATTTAATTTTTCTACTAAGTCATCTGCACTGACACCATGAGTGATGCAGGCAGCTTCAATACTTTCGTTGGTTGACATCGGACAACCTAAACAGTGCATCCCAAACTCCATAAAGAGAGGTGCTGTTCTTCTGTCTAGTTCAAGTATTTGACTGATTGTCATGTCCTTGTTTACTTTTATTGCCATATATTTATCCTTTCTTGTGTATTTCTTCCCATTTCATAAATAATACCACGCAATTATTTTCTGGTAAAGATTTTTTTGCTGTTTAATTGTTAAATTTTTCAGCGGATTACATTAATCAATCCTTTTAATATTTTTACAGTTAGCACATCTGTAGGAGGAAGTATTTCCCCATCTGCGTTTATTGGAAGTTTTTTCTCTTCTAGTTGAATTGTTATTTCTTTAGCTTTGTATAAACTTACAAGATCCATATCTGTATGCGCTCCTGCAACATATTTAGGAAGAAGCCGTAATATATTAAGCGGAGTAGTGGCGTCCACTATACATATATCCAGTAGTCCGTCGGTTATATCAGCTGTAGGGAGGGAGTTTATTCCTCCGCCATAGTGAGAACCATTGCCCACTGCCGCAAGCAATATGTTCTTGCGGATGTTTTCCCCGTCAATTGTAATATTAGCATATTGATTTTTCGCAAATAAAGCTCTGTCGATGGCAGCAATGGTGTAGGCAGCCGACCCGAATAATTTGTAATTATTTGCTCTTTTAGCTACCTCTACATCAAAACCGATGGATACAATGTTGAGGCAGATTTCGCCGTTGCATTCCAATGCGTCACAAGGCGTCGGTTTGCCGTTAAGAAGAAAATCCACGGTTTTTTCAATTTCATCAGGTATGCCTACCACTCTCCTGTAATCATTTCCGGTGCCTGCAGGAATGATTCCTAGAGCAGCGTCTGTGCCATAAATTGACCTGGCCACTTCCGTAACCGTGCCATCTCCGCCGATGGCAACTAATATTTTTGATCCTTTTTCAATCAAAGCCTTGGCGATTTGTGTTGCGTGTCCGGGCTTTTCTGTGGTGTGGACGGCATAAGCCACTTTTTTTTCATCCAAGATTTTTGTTATAATTTCAAGTTGTTTGCGGCTGCGACCCAAAGCTGCGGACGGGTTAAATATCAGATTATACATTTTATTTCCTCACTTCTTCTTCCTGTGTTTACATTATAATATTTGGTTAACTCGATGTAAAGAGCAAAGGCCTTTTTCGTTCTTTGGCGCAATTTGTATAAGTAACCGCTTTTAGTAGCTAACGTTTAAAACGCATATGGGCTACTATTATATAGCCCATGCGAATTTTTAATAGATAAAGTAGCTGTTGCTAAAAAAATTCTCAAAACCCAGGCTTTAGGATCAAACTTGTTAATTATATATGCTGATAAAACATAACCTAAAAAGAACATAAGACATTGCATACGATATTGAAACCAACCTTGTGCATTGCACCTGTATGTATTATTTGTATTGGAATTGTGACTATAAAGCAAGAATGAACTTACTGTTGTATGTCTATTTATATAGACATACAACAGGTGTATTGCTATAATCAGTTAATTAAGATGATGTATTAATTTTAGTATAAGGGTATAAGGGGGATTTTATGGATTGGCTGGTTAGAGGATTTTTGAGTTTTTTTAGCAAATTCTTAGGTCAAGCACCTTTGCTTTTAGGTACAGTAGTATTTATGGGTTATTTGCTGCTTAAGAAAAAGTGGTATAAAGCACTTGCAGGATTTATTAAAACATATGTAGGATTTAAAATACTGCAGGTTGGCACAAGTGGGCTTGTAGGTGTATTTAGGCCTATTATTGAATCACTATCATCGAAGTATGGCATTACTGCGTTGGTTATTGATCCGTACTACGGCCAAACCTCAGCAACAGAGTTTTTGGATTCAGTTGATTCTCTTGCGTTTGTTGGATATGTTATGATGATTGCGTTTGCATTTAATATTTTGCTTGTCGCTCTGCGTAAGTTCACAAAAATCAGGACATTGTTCATTACAGGACACATAATGTATATGCAGTCAGCAGTATTGTTATGGGCATTATATTGGGTAATAGAAGCAACAGGCGGACAAGCGGTTTCTGCACCTTTATTAATTACAACCGGTTTGCTGACAGGCACCTACTGGTCAGTGATGAGCAACCTTATTGTTGAGCCCACGCAGGAAGTTACAAACGGCGACGGCATTTCGATTGGACACCAGCAGATGCTTGGAGTATGGCTTGCTTACAAGATTGCCAGTAAAGTCGGAAATAAAGCCCATGATATCAACGAAGTAAAAGCACCTGGGTTCTTATCCATTCTTAACGATTCAGTGGTGGCAAATGCCCTGATAATGACAGTATTTGTTGGTACTATTATGGTAATCTTAGGCAAAGAGAATTTTGTATATGAGACAGATAAGTATTTCTTTTCCACATATGTATGGGAAACGTGCGCATATTTTGCGGTTTACATAACTATACTTCTTACTGGTGTACGAATGTTTGTTGCTGAGCTTACTGAATCATTTAAAGGCATTTCAGATAAAATTTTGAAAGGATCAGTACCTGCGGTTGATTGTGTTGTGACTTTCGGATATTCGATACAAGCACCGACTTATGGTTTTATTTTCGGATTACTTGGGCAGATCATTGCAATTTCTGCCTTGATACTGTTGAAATCTCCTGTATTAATAATTTCAGGTTTTATTTGTTTATTTATAGATAATGGCACATTGGCTGTGTATGCAAACAAAGCGGGTGGACGCAGGGCAGCAGCAATTATTCCTTTTGCTGCGGGATTAATCCAGGTATTTGGTTCAGCCTGGGTGCTGACATATCTTATAGGGCCGCCTCAAATCATCGGCTGGATGGGGATGTTTGACTGGGCCACCTTATGGGCAGGCACCACAGTTTTATCGAGCTATTTAGGCATTGCCGTGCCGTTAATATTAATTCCGGTGATGCTGGTTATTCCGCAACTTCAGTATAGAAAGAATAAAGACGCATACTTTACAACAATGAGGTATGAAAAAGATATTGATTTAAGTAATAATTAACCAGAGCAATTAAATTGATGGTTAATACTGATTGTGAATAGGGAAGATGCATCGAAAAACACAATCAGAGATTCCTTGTGAAGGAATTATTTATCTGCTTTGATTCGTTGATTTTTACATAGCTGTGGTAATAAATATAAACAGTGATGCATATTAGGTGCCGTGCTATTTCGTTTGGATCACTGCAATAGGCCCTATTCGCAATTTTTAAGCAGTACTTATGCAGGAAAAGCTAAGGTTTATCATAAAACAACAATTAAAATATGAAATCTATAATTCATAGTGTGACAATTTTATCATATACGTGTATGTTTGTATACGGAGGTACTTTGTTATGAATCAAAATAAAACCAGTTCATTTATTGCTAAAATTAGAAAGGAAAAAGGATGGACCCAAAGTGAGCTTGCTTGTTGAAACCCTGCAGTCATCGTGTGAAGGTATAATTAAAACTATAG
>CAZDZB010000030.1:0-5483 GCA_964509795.1 uncultured Christensenellaceae bacterium
GGTCGAGCGGCTCACCTATCCCTGCGAGAAGGCTCTCGAGGTCTTGCTGTACCGCGTCGAAGGCGGCGGACACACTTGGCCCGGCCACGAGAATTGGTATCCGCGCTTCGTCGTCGGCCCCACTTCCGACGAAATCGACGCCACCACCGCCACGCGGTCGTCCGCGAGATGCCCATCTCGGCCGCGACATGCGCAACCGCGCGCCCCGACTGGATGCGCTGAACCATGATCAACCTGCCGGCCGGAGTCAGCCTGACAGTTCGGTGCGTGCGATAAAATAAGGCTACTCCTATTTCTTTTTCAATAAGTGCAATTTGCTTGCTAAGCCCTGGCTGGGATATGTAAAGCTTTTCCGCAGCTTCTGTTATGCTTTCGCAGCTAGCCACCTCAACAAAATAGCGTATATTAGATAGAGTCATGTTAACCTCCGATACATATATAGTATTATTTCATAAGTAGATGAATTTTTCAAGACATACATTACTTTTTGGTTATGTATTTTGGAGATTTTAAGTATTTTAAATAATCTTTAAGTATTGATATAATATTAACGAAATTAAAAATGTTAGATATCAAGCATAATTAAAAAGTATATTTGTTTCGGAAGGAGAAATTCGATGAAAGTATTAGCAATTTCCGGAGGAACTAAAAACGGAAGCAATGATTCTATGGCAAAAGAAGCTCTTATGGGAGCTAAGGAAATGGGGGCAGAAGTTGAGTTTATAAGACTGCTGGATCTCAACCTTAAACCTTGCACAGGATGTATAGCATGCGTTAACAGCCTTATGAGAGGCGGTAACGGCGATTGTGTTATAAATGATGATTTTGAATGGCTGGATAATAAAGTGCTGGACGCGGATGCAGTGATTTTTGTTATGCCGATTTTTGAAAAAGGCGCGCCGGGCATCTTCAGGGTAATGCAGGACAGAATGTGCGGGCCAAGCCATGATACAGGTGTAAATATAATTGCCGGCAAAATTGCAGAAAAAACACACAATTCAGGCCCGGATCCAAGAAAATTTAAAAAGAAGGCAGTATCATTTATAGGTATCGGCGGCAGTGACTGGGCAACGAGGATATCAACTGACATGAATTTGGCAGCAATGTCCGGAATGTGGAAAGTAATTGATGATGAAGTGTTTAAGTGGGCAAAGTCAATAGTAATTCAAGATGAAAATGTAGCTAAATGCCATCAAATTGGTCAAAATATTGTTAAAGCTGTTCAGGATATAGAAAACGCAAAGTTTAAGGGAACTCCGGGAGTTTGCCCTGTTTGCAACAGCAGAAATTTCTACATTCATGAAGACGGCAGGGCCGAATGTGAAGTTTGCGGAATAATCGGAAGCCTTAAATTTGAAAATAACAGTGTCAGCTTCACTTTCCCAAATGAAATGTTTGAACACGCACATACATCAATACCGGGCAAAATGAAGCATATGGATGACATATACGCAAATGAAACTCAGTTAGTCAAAGATAAGCAAACACTTGAGTTTAAGCAAAGAATTCAAAATTATAAAGATTTTATACAGGCAAGCAAGCCGGTATAATTTATTAAAAGAAGGAGGCACATTATGGCAAAAAAAACTGATAAAAAGTTTTCATTGACAAAGAGTAATTTTGGCGGAAGAGGCTGGATAGTAATATTACTGGTACTATTTTCAATATTCCTCCAGTCATCAATAATCAATGACTCGTTGAATGTAACAATTCCTGCTTTTGCAGCAGCGCATGGATGGAACATTCAGCTTCTGTACATGATGTCAACTGTTACGGCTTGGGTTGCTGTTTTCGCGGCTATTTTATGGGGACACCTGGCACGTAAATCCGCAAAAACAGTATGGGCAGTATCACTCGGAATCGTTATTGTTACATTATTAGTATGGGCACAGTCTAATAATCCGAACCGCCTGTGGCTGTACATCACTGCTTTACTGGTTGCGTCAGTGGCCGGACAAGGATTCAACTACACAGGAAGCTACAACGTTATAAACAACTGGTTCCCGCGCAAAAAAGGCCTGGCAATGGGTTGGGCTACAATAGGTTTCCCTCTGTCTGCATTGGCCACAATTCCTATTTTGGAATATGGAATTATGCCTAATTTAGGATTGTCTGGTGTTTATTATTTCTACGCTGCTTGTGCGGCAGTGATGCTGGTTTTAGTTCTGCTACTGGTTAAAAACTGTCCGAAGCAGGCAGGCAAGATTCCAGATAACGACAAGTCTTTGGATCGTGCGGCACTGGATGCTGAACTTAAAAAAGGCGTTGAGCACATCAAAACAAGTGAGTGGACAATTAAAAAACTTCTTAAAACAGGCAACGTATGGAAAATAGGTTTGACATTCGGAGTATTTGGGCTTATCGCTATCGGCGTGATGACAAACTTTATGCCAAGAGCGCTGCAGGCTGGATACACAGAAGAAGAAGTTATACCGATGCTGATGATAACAGGTGTTGTTGCTTGTGTAGGAAGCTATTTATGCGGAATACTTGACGCAAAAGTCGGCCCTAAAAAAGCGTCAGTTATGACAATGTTTTTAGCTGTTGTTGCTTTGTTAGTTAACATTATTCCATCAAAGGCAGCAATGTACATTTCTCTTCCTTTGATCGGTGTATTGCTCGGCGGAGCAGCTAACTACCTGGTATCAATTACAACGACTATTTGGGGACGTTATGACTTCCCTAATGCATACCGCGTATTGCTGCCGATGAATAACTTGGTCGGCGCGATGGGTGTTGCTATTGTGGGAGTTATCGGAAACACAGAAGGTTTAGGCTACACAGTAGCTTATGCGGTTATTGCCGGCTTAGCTTTGATAGCAGCTATTGTAATGATGACAATCAAAGATGAACCTGTAAAAGCTGTTGACGTAAAATAATAGTATTTTACTTATTAAAAAAACGCCTCTTTTAAGGGGCGTTTTTTGTGTGTCGATTATTTTAGTTAGTTATTTTAATTTCATAAAACTAATGGTCAAGAGTATTTTGGCTCTTTCATAGCCATTAGTTAAATCCAGATTGAAAAGTTCTTTTATTTTATTTATCCTGTAAAACAGGGTGTTTTTATGTATATTCATTTTTTTAGAGGCCTCCGCAGGATTGTCGACATAAACAAGGTAGGCTTCTAATGTTTCTAAAAGGTCGCTATTGTTTTTTTTGTCGTATTCGGATATTTCTACTATTTTCGGATTGTAGAAATCAAACAGATTGTTATTTGCTGAGATAGTTATTCCGATATGGTGAAGAAGATAATCTGAATAAAAATGCAGTTTTTTATCAGGGTTTAAAAGGATGCCTAAATCATATGCAATTTCGCATTGGTTATAAAATTTGCTTAATTCCGTAATGTTGCTGAATTTTTCACTGACAGATGCTATCAACTTGTTATTAGCAAGGTAATCCCGAAGCTTTTGCCCGTCCGTAATCGGATTTGAATTTACCTCAAATAAAGGAACCAGAAAAACAAGCCTGCCTTTATAAATAACCCATCTGCTTCCTGGCAGTATTTCCTGAACCTGCTTGCATATTAAAAGCGCACGCTGGTCAAAGGCGCCGGAGTTGAAATCAAAAACAGTAAGCAATGTCATATGTTCAGGAAGCTTCCAGCCCAGCTGCTGTGCCCTGACGAGAGCTGTATGTGTGTTTTTAATGCGACCCTGAAGAAGTTCCGAAAGAAAAACGCTGTGCATTAGTGAGTGGTTCTGCTGATAAAAGCTGGTTTTTTGCAGTTCTAAGGATATGAGTTTACACAGATAATTTATCAATTCATAGTCATAATGGGTAAATTCGTGATTGCATTCCATTACTCCGATTTGAGCTGCCTCAATGTTGTGGACATAAACTAGTGCTGTAATCCAACCATAATTTGAGACAGGTTCTTTTGAATAATAAGGATAGTGGCTTTCACGGGCTTTCTCATACAGGCCAGCGCTTTTCATGTCTTCAATATTTTTGTTTGTCATGTAGCCCAATTCCCGCTGTACTTCCAAGTCAGGGCGCACATCCACAGTTTCTTTATTCATGGCTAATATTTTGTAGCTGCTGTCTACAATTATTATTGGATTTCCCAGCATCGCGTAAGCTGTTTCTACAAGAAGGTCCAGGCAGTTATCGCTGTTTAGTATTTTGGACAGCTTGTGCATATCGCTGTAAAGACGCTGCTCTGTGCTGAAATAAACAGAAATTTCCTTAATTAAATTCAAAATATTGCCGTCTGTAAGAATCACATTACAATTTGACAGATTTGGCATCTGTTGTTTAATGTTATCTGTTACACATATAAAATTAATGTTGTCAGGTGCCTTTTCTGGAAGTTCGCTGACTTCGCCTATATATACAATATTAGGCATATAATTGATATCTGCTAGGATTGGCTGGTATGAATGGACTTCGGCCTTAATATTTGCTCTTGATGCCCAAAATATATTGGTGCGGTCAAGCTCTTCAATTAGTGTTGAAATTAACATGTTTCTCCTTTGTGCTGCAGCACAATTATACACTTATATTTATGCTTATTATTAAACCTTAAAACATTGTTGAGTCACAATAATTTTACTATAATTATTATTGTAAAGTCAACTTGTGTACTATTTGACATGTAATTATAGTGTTTTATGCATATTAAAAAGGAGGATTACCATGGCATTAAGAGAGAATATTTACGAGAAACTTGTTGAGCGTGCGGCTCCGCTTTTCGGAAAGACACCTGAAGAGATGAGCGAGGATATGAAGTTTGTAGAGGATTTAGACGCAAAATCCGTGCATTACTCACAAATCACAACTTATCTTGAAGATGAATTTGATGTAGAGATTCCGTATATGAAATTCCGCAGAAAAGTCACAATAGGCGAAGCTGTAGATTATGTACTGGAACTTTGCGAATTAGAATAGGGAGAAGGATATGGCTGAGTATTTTACTAAAAAAGAAGTGTTTAAAGGTGAAGAAATTGAGGCGATTTATCGCCAGGCAAGAAAACCTGTACCGGTTGACCCGGACGTTGACCTGAGCAAATCAGACAATCCGATGATGGCAATGGGACATGGCTTTTGCCCTGCATTCAATCAGCGTACTTACAAAGCGGCAGACGGCATTATTTGTGAACAGGACCTGGCAGTGAATATGAGAGACGGAATCACAATTTATTGTGATATTTTTCGTCCTGAGGAATCAGGCCCCGACAAAAAAGCTCCCGTTATTGTTAGCTGGAGCTGGTTTGGCAAGCGCCCCGGAGACGGAATGAGCGAGTGGCAGCTGATGGGAGTTGCGCCAGGAACAGTATCAAGGCTTGCGAAGTTTGAATCACCAGACCCGATGTATTGGTGCTATCAGGGATATGCAGTCGCTAATGTGGATGTAAGAGGAGCAGGGCATTCCGAAGGCAATGTTCATATGTTTACTCACCAAGACGGCGAAGACGGTTATGACTTTGTAGAATGGGTTGCCCAGCAGAGCTGGTGTAACGGAAAAGTTGGAATGTCAGGAA
>CAZDZB010000030.1:5493-20179 GCA_964509795.1 uncultured Christensenellaceae bacterium
CTATGCACCAGTTGGGAATTGCTGCTCAGCAGCCTCCGCACCTTTGCTGTATAGCACCATGGGAATCAACCAGTGACTTATATCGTGAGTCATTGTTTGAAGGCGGAATACCTGCATTATCATTCAATGAGTTTATTGCGGCCCAAGTTACAGGCAACGGAGGCGTTGATGACCAGGTAGCCATGGGAAGAAAATATCCGTTGATGAACGGTTACTGGGAAGATAAGATTCCTGATTTTAAAAAGATTGATGTACCCTATTATGCTACAGCGGGAATGTCACACTTCCATCTTCGTGGAACAATGCAGTCCTTCAGGAAGATAAAGAGCAGAAAAAAATGGATACGTATTCACCGCGATTTTGAATGGCCGGATTCGTATAATCCCAATAACCTTGAAGACTTAAAAAGATTTTATGACCGCTATCTTAAAGATATCCGCAATGGTTGGGAAATGACCCCCAGGGTAAGGCTTGACGTAATGGACGCGTATGACTGCGATTTCCAGGTTCAGCGCGCTGAAGAATCTTTTCCAATAAGGCGTACAGAATACAAAAGATTTTATCTTGACGCAAAGAATATGACAATGCAGGATGAGCCTGTGAAGAAACCATTTAAAGTAAGCTACAACCCTGAAAATGAAGAAGCTGTATTTGATATGGAATTTACAGAAGATACTGAGTTATCAGGATACATGTTTCTCAGACTGTTTTTAGAAGCAGACGGACATGACGACATGGACGTTTTCATAAATATTCAAAAGGCTGACAAGGACGGCAAATGGATACCTTGGAACACATTGGATGAACCTCATCCCGGCGCATGGGGCAAAATACGTGTTTCACACAGAGAACTCGATGAAAAGCTGTCGTCAAAATTCCAGCCGGTTATGGCGCACAGGCGCGAGCTGAAATTAAAGCCGGGTGAAGTTGCCCAATGTGACGTAGAGATAGTTCCTTCATCACGTATATGGCACAAAGGTGAAAAACTGAGAGTCCAGATAGCAGGAAGATATATCCGTGAGGGCTGGTTTGAGCCTTTATCATGGGATACTGATAATAAGGGAATTCATATAATACACACAGGCGGTGAATATGAGAGCTTTATTCAGGTTCCTGTTATTCCGCCGAAATACAAATCAGGGGACTATGTATACAGGTAATAAACAGGTGAAACGATGATAATCGGAATAGGTTCGGATTTCATGAAGGCTGACAGCCTTCATGGGTCCGTGTTAAAAAACGATGATGCTTTTTTGTTAAAAACATATACGAAAAAGGAAATAGAAGCTGCGGCAGACAGGTTAAATCCACACATGTATTATGCATTGAGATTCAGTGCTAAAGAAGCAGTTTTTAAATGCCTTGGAATCTGCGGCGACCATATAAGCATGACGGATATAGAGATTCTATCCCATGACAACGGACAGCCCTATGTTGTGCTTCATGGCGACATTCTTAAATACTCGCAAGATAAAGGCATTAATGAAATATTACTAACACTATCTTATGATGATGGCTATGTTCAGGCATTTGCTATTGCACAAAGATAAGAGAAGGGAACAAAAATGAGCCAAAGTTTATTAGAAAAACTTGAGATAAAAGCTAAAGCGGCACCTAAAAGAGTAGCATTTCCAGAAAGCATGAATGAAATGATTCTTAAGGCGGCTGAGCAGGTTATACAGACTCAAATAGGCACACCAGTAATGATTGGCAGCAAAAGTGAAATTGGAAGTGCTGCTGCTCAGTTTGGCGTGAGCACTCAAGGATTTGAATTCTTTGACAATACAGATGAAAATGAGTGCCAGAAAATAGCTGATTTATATCTTTCAAAATACGAAGATTTTTCTGAAAAGGCAGTGCTGAGAAAGACAAAAAATACAGTTAACTGTGCTATGTTTTTAACAAAACTGGGCATGGCTGATTGCGTGGCTGCAGGCAGAGAATATACAACTGCTGATGTTATTATTGCGGCACAGTCTATTTTAGGAACTAAAGAAGGTGTTGGCAGCGTTTCAAGCCTGGGTATTTTAAATATTCCGGGATATGAAGGCCCGGAAGGGCAGATGCTTGCTATAGCAGACTGCGCTGTAAATATGGACCCGGATTCTGAAACTTTAGCGGATATAGCTATTTCTTCAGCTGATACAATTAAAGCTTTGCTTGGCTGGGAGCCCCGTGTTGCGATGCTGGCGTTTTCTACATGCGGAAGCTCTGAGCATGAAAGCATTGACGTAATAAGGAACTCTATTGAAATTGTAAAGCAGAAAAGGCCTGAACTAAAAATTGACGGTGAATTCCAGTTAGATGCCGCAATAAATCCAAAAGTGGCACAAAAGAAAGTGAAAAGAGGAAGTGAAGTTGCGGGAAACGCTAATATTTTGATTTTTCCAAACCTGCACGCAGGAAATATCGGAGTTAAGCTGATTCAGACTTTTGGCAAGGCGGACGCATACGGTCCTGTCCTTCAAGGGTTTGCATATCCTGTATGTGATTTTTCACGTTCAGCACCGCTCTCTGAAATGATGGGCAATATCATTATGCTCATTGTGAGAGCAGGAGCATAAAAACAAGGAGAAGAAGGAAAATGACATATAAAATTCTAACATTAAGCCCTGGATCTACGTCAACAAAACTTGCGGTGTTTGAAGGCGAAAAAGCAGTCTTCAAAGTTAATGTTACACATTCACAAGATAAATTAAAAACTTTTGAGCATATCAGCGACCAGATGCCTTACCGTAGAGAAACAATAATTTCGGAACTCTTGAAAAACGACATTTCAATAAGCGATATGGACGCATTTTCAGCATACAGCGGCGGGCTTGAGCCCATGGAAGGCGGAATATATGAAGTCAACGAGATGATACTCAAGCATTCACGTGAAGGACGTACTGTAAAGCATCCTGCTATTTTAGGTGCACAGCTGATTCATAGCTTTTCAGAAGAGACAGGCAAACCTGCTTTTTTAGTTAATCCTCCTGATGTGGACGAATTTCAGGATTTGGCGCGACTCACAGGTATAAAAGGCCTTTATAGGGAGAGCAGGGTGCATGTTCTCAACCAGAAGGAAGTTGCTATGCGCTACGCAGCAGAGCTTAATAAAAAATATGAAGACTGCAATTTTGTAGTAGCGCATGTTGGAGGCGGACTTTCAGTGTCGGCACACAGAAAAGGCAAAATGATTGACGGCAATGACGTTCTTAACGGAGACGGACCGATGGCTCCTAATCGTTCCGGAAGTGTCCCCGCAGTACCAATAATAAAGATGTGTTTTTCAGGGCAATACACTGAAAAGGAAATGATATCAAAAATAAGCAAAACAGGCGGGGTTTTGGGACATTTAGGAACAGATAATATTCTTGATATAAAAAATAGGATTAAAGAAGGAGACACTTACGCAGAACTTGTATATGACGGTATGATTTATCAGCTGGCGAAATTTATCGGTTCATACGCAGTGGTTCTGGACGGAGAGGTTGATGGAATCATCCTGACAGGCGGAGTAAGCAATGACAAATACTTTGTTGAAGGTATTGAAAAAAAGTGCGGATGGATTGCCCCGATAAAAGCATACGGCGGAGATTTTGAAATGGAAGCTTTGGCTATGGGAGCAGTTAGGGCATTGAACAAAGATGAGCAACTGAAAGAATACACCGGAATACCTGTATGGGACGGCTTCAAAGAGGATGAATGATTTTCAGAAAATGTTTTTAAAGATGGTGCCATCCATCAGAGAAGATGAACTTGAATTAATAAAACAGCAGAAAATCACGGGCAAGGCTTTGGTGATAAACGGAACAAGGAATGTAGCTGTAAATGTTCATAGGGCGAAAAAAGATTTTGCGCCAGTTTTATTTGAACTTCACGGCGGAGGATTTGTATTTGGCAGTGAACTGAAAAATGATGCATTAGCTGAGTATATTTGTGAAAAGCTGGACATAAATGTTGTAAGTATAGGCTATAGCAAAGCACCGGAAAATCCATATCCTTCAGCGCTAAATGACATTTATTATGTTATTAAATGGTTTAGGGAACATGACCTGGAAGAGAAAATTGACAGGGAATCGTTTGCACTTATGGGGTTTAGTGCAGGAGCTAATCTGGCAGCTGTGATATCAATTATGGCTAAGGAGAAAAAGGATTTCAGTATTGCGGCACAGGTTTTGCATTACCCCTACCTGGATGCTGTTACACCGCCTTCAGAGAAAAAAAGATACCCGGGTGATATACCGCTTGAAATGATGGAACTTTTTGTGGAATATTACAGCAGTGAAGAGCAAAGAAAAGATTACAGCGTTTCGCCGGTATTTGCACAAATAGAGCAGTTGGAAGGATTGGAACCGACACTGATAATAACGGCTGAAGATGACGCATTGAAAGATGAAGGCGAAAAGTATTATAAAATGCTGACTAAAGCAAAAGTCGATACAGAATATGAAACTATGCCGGGCGCGCATCACGGATACATAGAGGATTGGTATAATCCTGCAGTATATGATGCGGTACCGGAAGATAAAAAAAACTTACATAGCAATAATTTCGGAGATTACGCAGCAAAGGCAATTGATAAGACTGTAGAATTTCTGAGTAAAAAAATCGGTTATTATAACGAACTTAAATAAACAGGAGGCTGAGATCATGATCAAAAGAACACTAGAAGAACTGAAAGCATACGCAGCACCAGGACATTTCGGAATGACTGCAATGAGAATCCATGGCAAAGAAGAAACGGGCGCAGAGAAATTCTGGATGGGACTTTCAACATTCCTTCCGGGAGGCGGAGCAGAATACGCATATGAAGACAATCCACTAGAGAAAGTCTATTATGTATTGGAAGGCGAAATGACAGTAACAGATAAAGAGGGCAAAAAGTACGTTATTCACGCAAATGAAGCAATATCATTTAAGCCTTTTGAAGGCAGGCATTTAGTAAATGAGTCAAACAAACCAGTAACAATGTTAGTTGTTATTAACTATCCTGACGCATAAAAAAAGGAGGCCGCGGCTTATTTCAAACAAAGCAGAGTAAGCTAAAGACAGCACTAAGAATTTTTATTTAACTACATTTACAAGGAGAAGAAAAATGGTAACAAAAGATTTCGTAAAAAACCTTTTCAGCATTGAAGGAAAAGTAGCAATAGTAACAGGAGCCACAGGATCATTAGGAAGCGCAGTAGCAAAAGGCTATGGATATGCAGGCGCAAAAGTAATGTGCACAGCCAGGAACACAGAAAAGCTGGCAGCTCTTGTAGAAGAAATGAAAAAAGAAGGCATCGAGTGCGCATACAGCGCAGGCGACCCTGCAGTTGAAGAAGACGTAATCCGTGTTGTAGCAGACACTGTAAAAGCTTTTGGTGAAGTAAATATTATGTGCGCATGTCATGGACTGTCAAAGCCAAAGCACATTTTAGAACAAGATACAGCGGATTGGCAGCAAATGATGGACGCAAACGTAAAAGGCGTTTATCTGTTTGCTAAATATACAGGCAAAGAAATGGTTGACCAGGGCAAAGGCGGCAAGATGGTAATAACATCATCAGCACGCAGCCAAAGAGGAATGAAAAACTACACAGGCTATTCAACATCAAAAGGCGCAGTTGACCTTTTGGGGCAGTCACTTGCATGTGATTTCGGCGCAAATGGTATTACAGTTAATACATTTAACCCAACGGTTTTCCGCAGCCCATTGACTGAATGGATGTTCCATGACGATAACGTATACCAAAACTTTCTGAAACGTTTACCAATCGGCAGGCTGGGTGAACCGGCTGATTTTGTAGGCATATGCATATTCCTGGCAAGTGAGGCTTCAGATTTCGTAACGGCCGCAAATATTCCTGTAGACGGCGGATATTGGGGCAACTAAGATGAAAATTGAGAATATCCTTGTATACGGAGCGGGCATGATGGGCAAAGGCATCGCTATGGTGATGTCTGCCCTGGATGACCACAAAGTAACATTATTTGATATCGAAGATAACGGCGCTTTGAATGCTATACGGGAAAGCTTTAACCAGCTTAAAGATAAAGGCGTAATTACAGAACAAGAAATTGAAGAGCGCATGTCGAGAATAAGCTTTACTACTGACAAATTCCACAAAGGCTTAGTTGAAGCTACAGTAGTAATCGAATGCGTATTTGAAGACATGAAGCTAAAGCAGGAGACTTTCGCGGAACTTGAAAAAATCTGCAATCAGGATTGTATTTTCTGCACCAATACTTCGGTTATGAGCCCAACTGAAATAAGCAAAGACTTAAAGTATAAGCATCGCTTTGTTGGAACACACTTCTGGAACCCGGCATTTTTGATTCCACTGGTAGAAGTGGTAAAGACGGAAAACACCCATGACGGAGCGGCAGAGCATGTAATGAAGCTTTTAAAAAGAGCAGGGAAAAAACCGGTGCTGTGCAAAAAAGACGTTCCTGGATTTATAGCAAACAGAATGCAGCATGCATTATGGCGTGAGGCAATATCAATAGTAGAAAACGGCATAGCTGACGCAGAAACAGTGGATGAAGCAGTAAAGAACAGCTTTGGGCTCAGATTGCCGCAGCTGCCGCCATTGGAGAACGCGGACATGGTAAGCCTGGAGTTAACATACAATATACATGATTATATCCTGCCTCATTTAGAGGATTCCCACAGGCCGTCTCCTTTGTTAAAAGGAATGATGGAAAAGGGAGATAACGGATATAAGAGCGGCAAAGGCTTCTTTGAAAGAAGCCCGGAAGAAATAAAGAAGCAAAAAGATGATCTGGTTGATTATCTGATAAAAATGATTTATGGAAAGTAGAGGACAATAATATGGGAAAAAAAGTATTTGTAGATTTAACACATCCGTTCAGCGCGGATATACCACGCTGGCCGTATTTTGACAAACCACAGATAGACAACGCACACACAATGGCAAAGGGCGGAGTATTGACACAAAGCATTAAATGCACAATGCACACAGGAACTCACGCAGACGCGCCACGCCACGTAATGGAAAAAGAATTTGACGGCAAAAGAGCACGCTATACTCATGAGATGCCGGTGGACGCTTACACAGGCGAAGCAGTATGCCTGGACATCAAAGTGGAGCGCTGGAGGCTTATTACGCCAAAGCACCTCGAAACCGCTTGTGAAAAAGTCGGCATCAAACCCAGTGAACTGGAAGGCATGGTCGTCTGCCTCAACACGGGCATGCACCGCAAATTTGACGATTCCAAGGAATATTACCATTATTCATGCGGAACAGGCGTAGAAGCAGGCAAATGGTTTGTAAAGCAGAAGGTAAAATGCGTAGCTATGGACAGCCAGGCCTTGGATCATCCTCTGCATACAGCAATGGGCAACAACGGAATGACACGCATGAATTTAATCGGAGCATCAGGAAAGCCAATAACAGAAGAATACATTGAGCAGTTCGGTGAAGAAGCATATGCTGAATTTGATAAGGAAGTTTACATTAAACTTCACGGAAAAGAAGCATATGACAAAAAGTTCGGTGACTTAGAAGCGATAGGCTGCTGGGGAACATGGGAACCATGCCACAAGCAAATGCTCGGACACGGAATAGTCGGCGTTGAAAACCTGGGCGGAGACTTAGACAAAGTTGTTGGCAAAAAATTCAGATTCTTCTGTTTCCCTCTGCGCTGGTATTTAGGCGATGGTTCAATGGTTCGCTGCGTTGCGGAAATTGATGAAGACGATTTAACAGATGCACCTGACAGAGTATATCCTTTCGGAGGATTTTAATCTTAAAATAATTGGAGGATAATATGGCTGATTTAAGAAATAAAAGGATAATAACAGTAGCGACAACAGGAGCGTGGCCAACAAAAGAAAACAACCCTAATGTCCCTATTGAGCCTGAAGAAATAGCCGAAGAAATATATAACTGCTGGAAAGAAGGCGCAGCTGTCGCTCACATCCACTGCCGTGATGACGAAGGCCATGCAGCTATGGAATTTGAGAAGTTTGAAAAGGCAGTTAATTTGGTAAGAGCAAAAAAAGACTGCGATATAATAATTAACCTTACAACCAGCGGAGGCGTAAACTTACAGGAAGAAGACAGAATGCGCCCGTTTTATGAATTAGTACCTGACATGGCGTCATTTGACTGCGGGTCAATGAACTGGGCGCATAGTGCAGTGTTTGAAAACCATCCGAAGTTCTTGGAAAGACTTGCTGCCATGATGAAAGAAAAGGGCGTAAAACCGGAAGTTGAGGCATTTGATCCGGGTATGATATACAACGCTGCATACTATCTGAAACAGGGCGTGCTTGATGCGCCGCTTCATATGCAGTTTTGCATGGGCGTACCGGGCGGCATAGGTGCCAGTACAAAGAATTTGGTATTCATGAAAGACACTATGGATGCACTATGCCCGGGAAGCACATGGTCAGCGTTCGGCGTCGGCAAAGGCGCAATGGAAATTATGTATGCCGCTATAGCTATGGGAGGCAACATACGTGTAGGTATGGAAGACAACGTGCTTTACAAAAAAGGCCAGCTTGCCTCAAGCAATATGGAGTTTGTAGCGAGAGCACGCAGAGTAATTGAAGAATTCAACTGCGAGGTTGCCACACCTGCTGAAGCAAGAGAGATTCTGGGATTGAAAAAATGAACAAAGGAGAACTGAGTAATGGATAAAGTTATTACTGCAGTTGAAGCAATAAAGAAGGTAAAAGACGGAGACATATTACTGATTGGCGGATTTTTGCAGTGCGGAAGCCCTGAGACAATGGTGAAAGTCCTTCACGATGAAAACAGCGCTAAAAATTTGACAATTGTGTCGAATGATACAGGTACTGCCGAAACAAATACAATAAAAGTAATGGAGCAGGGCAGGGTGTCAAAAGTGTTTGCCTCATATATTGGAGCGAACAAACTGACTGGACAAATGCTTATTGATGATGCTAACAGCGTGACTTTGGTGCCTCAGGGAACTTTGGCCGAAAGAATCAGAGCCGGCGGAGCAGGAATCAGAGGATTTTACACACCTGTTGGAGTGGGCACAATAGTAGAAGAAGGCAAAGAAAAAAAGGTAATAGACGGAGTTGAATGCCTTCTTGAGTACGGAATTACAGGTGATGTTGCCCTTGTAAGAGCCGCGGTTGCGGACAAATCAGGCAACCTGCACATGCGCGCATCAGCAAAGAACTTCAACGCAATTATGGCCCGTGCGGCACAATACGTCGTAGCCGAGGCGGAAAAAATTGTTGAAGTCGGCGAAATAGACCCTGAAATGGTGACTGTACCGGGGATATTTGTCGATGCTGTAGTTCAGGCGGAGGTGTGAGATGGACAATAAAAACATTATTGCAAACAGAGTTGCTAAGGAATTAAAACAAGGCAATGTGGTTAATTTAGGCATAGGTATTCCTACATTGGTAGCAAACCACTTGAAGGAAGAAACTGAAGTTGTCTTTCAATCTGAAAACGGTTTGCTTGGTTCAGGGCCAATCTCGGAGCAGGACAATGTAGATAAAGACCTTACTAACGCGGGCGGATTCCCGATTACGGTTGTTCCCGGTGCCTCATTTTTCCACAGTGCTGATTCATTCGGGATAATCAGAGGAGGGCATGTTGATATAACTGTCCTCGGAGCACTGCAGGTGGACGAGGAAGGAAACTTGGCAAGCTGGATGATACCCGGGAAGCGTGTGCCCGGAATGGGCGGCGCAATGGATTTAGTTGTAGGCGCAAAAAAAGTAATTATTGCTATGGAGCACACTAACAGGGGAAGCCATAAAATAATGAAAAAGTGCACATTCCCATTAACAGCTGTAAAAGTTGTGGATATGATAGTTACAGAAATGGGAGTAATGAAAGTAACAGAAAAAGGATTGGTTTTAACTGAAATATCATCTCAATTTACTGTTGAGCAAATAAAAGAAGCTACAGATGCTGACCTGATAATTTCTGATGATTTAGCCATTATGGAGGAAGTTCAATAATGAAAAAGGAAATAGTAATTGCAGGAGCATGCCGCACTGCAATCGGTAAATTCGGCGGCACTTTGGCAGGAACTCCTGCTGCAGAGTTGGGAACTATTGTAATAAAAGAGGCACTAAACCGCGCGGGAGTTAAGCCTGAGGACGTAGACGAAGTAATTATGGGCTGCGTTTTGCAGGGAGGCCTAAGACAAAATGTTGCGCGCCAGGCATCAATAAAAGCTGGCTTGCCTATTTCGGTACCGGCTTCCACTTTAAACATGGTATGCGGTTCCAGCTTAAAGGCCGTAAACATGGCAGCAGCATTAATTGAAGCTGGTGAAGCGGATGTTGTGATAGCAGGCGGAATGGAAAACATGAGCCGTGCGCCTTATGTATTAAATGACGCCAGGTTCGGATACCGTATGGGAAACGGAAACATGGTTGACACAATGGTAAATGACGGCCTCTGGGATGTTTTCAACGATTATCATATGGGAATTACTGCTGAAAACCTTGCAGAGAAATATAATATTTCAAGACAAGAACAGGATGATTTTGCGGCAGCAAGTCAGCAAAAATGTGAGCAGGCGCAAAAAACAGGTAAATTTGACGAAGAAATAGTTCCAGTGCCTGTAAAGGTAAAAAAAGATACAATTGAATTTAAAACAGATGAATTTCCCCGTCAGGGAGTTACAGCAGATGGCTTAGGAAAACTTCACCCGGCTTTTAAAAGCGACGGAACAGTAACGGCAGCAAACGCTTCAGGAATAAATGACGGAGCTTCCGCAGTTATTGTTATGACTGCTGAAAAAGCAAAAGAACTCGGAGTTAAGCCAATGGCTAAAATAGTAGCTTGCGCTACAGCAGGAGTTGACCCTTCTATTATGGGTATCGGCCCGGTGGACGCCACCAAAAAAGCCTTAGCAAAAGCTGACATGACAATTAATGATATGGATTTGATAGAAGCGAATGAAGCATTTGCATCTCAAAGCCTTGCAGTAGGCAAAGAGCTTAAATGGGACAGCGCAAAAGTCAATATAAACGGCGGGGCAATAGCTCTGGGGCACCCTATCGGGGCATCAGGCTGCAGAATACTTGTAACACTGCTTTATGCGCTTAAAGACCAGAAAAAGAGCAAGGGCCTAGCTACATTATGTGTAGGCGGCGGTATGGGCGTTTCTACAATAGTTGAAATGCTTTAAGGCAAATTTAATATTAAAGCGAGGAAATATTATGAAGAAGATAGAGACAGATGTAGTTGTTGTAGCGGGAGGGCTTTCGGGCCTTGCTGCTGCGGCGCAGGCATCGGAAAATGGTGCAAGAGTTGTTGTTTTTGAAAAAGCTGAGGTTGTAGGCGGAGCAGCAAACATGGGAATGGGCCCGTTGGGTATTGAAACAAAGCAGCAAAAGGATATGATGGTTGATTTAACCGTTGAACGTGCTTTTAAAATGTTTATGGATTACACTCACTGGCGTGTTGACGCAAACCTTGTTAAAAAGTATTTTGAAAACTCAGCAGATACTATTGAGTGGCTGGAAGATATGGGAGTGGAGTTTGCAGGCGCATACAAGTATTTCCCAAAATCAGAAGCTACATGGCATATAGTTGCGGTTAACGGCGGCATCGGAAGAAACGGCGGAGCAATCATGACGAAAGCCCTTATGGACTACGCCAAGGAAAACGAAGCTGAATTTTACCTTACTACACCGGTAACAAGCCTGATAATAGAAGACGGCAAAGTATGCGGGGTTATGGCAAAAACAGCGGAGGGCGAAGAGATAGAGGCCAGATGCAAATCCGTCATTATATGCACAGGAGGCGCAGGCGACAACCCTGAAATGATTAAAGACCGTATTGGTTATACGTTCAGAGAAAATATGTTTAACTTCGCGATACCGGGATTAAAAGGCGAAGGAATAAAAATGGCAATGTCAGCCGGTGCGGCGACAACCGACATGAATGTAGAAATGATTTATGTTTTGCCAAACAGCGACATGGGCCCGGACAGTGTTCCTTCAGTGTTTATGCAGCCTAACCTTCTGGTAAACCAGGACGGAAAAAGATTCATAAATGAAGAAGAAATGCAAAACACAACTTTTACAGGCAATGCTGTTGCTATTCAAAAAGGATATACAGCGTATTCAATATTAGACAGCAGGATTTTAAGAGGATACATTAAAAACGGCCCTGATGTTGTTAACTTTGTACACCATCCTGAAACTGTAGAAGACTTTGATGAAGTAGTGGAAGGCTATATTGCAGCAAAAAACCCGGATGTATACAAGGCAGATACCATTGAAGAATTGGCTGAAATGATTGGCATAGATTCAGAGAAGCTGGTAGAAACTGTTGATACATACAATGATATGTGTGAATCAAGCGATACAGTTTTCTATAAGCCTCGCAGATTCATGAAGCCTATTCAAAAAGCTCCTTTTTACGCCGGAAAGTTCCGTCCGGGCGGATACGGCACATTGGGCGGAATTAAAATTAATGAAAACGGTGAAGTTCTGGATAAGGAGTGGAACAAGATTCCCGGGCTTTACGCCGCAGGGACTGATACTTGCGCGATTTACGGGGACAGCTATATGTTCCTGCTGCCAGGCAATACAATGGGTTACTGCCTGAATACAGGACGATTTGCAGGCGAAAACGCTGCAGAGTATGCTTTGGAAGACGAATAAATAATTTTAAATCAAGTTTAGGCCGGAAAGTGCAAAGCAGTTTTTTGCTGCTTTTGCTTTCAGCCTTTAACAAGGAGATAAGATGGAAGCCAAATCGGTAAAAATTACAATCGATAATATAGTGTGTTCTGCAAAAGAAGGAGCTACAGTGCTTGATGCAGCCTTGGATAACGGCATTTATATTCCTCATCTGTGCAGCCATGAAAACTTAAAACCTGCAGGAGCCTGCGGTATGTGCGTGGTTACTCAGCAGGGAGTGGACGGCGTAATAAAGAGCTGCAGCACAAAAGTAGCAGAGGGCATGGTCATTGAAACAAGGTCGGAGCTTGCTGAAAAAATGAGAGCACTGGCAAGCGATTTGATATTCAAAACCCACCCTTCAGAATGCACAAACTGCCCAAAATACGGCAAATGCCAGCTGCAGTCTATTCTGCAGTATGTAGGAGATACAGGCAGAAAGCTTAAAGCTAACCCTATACTTACGCCTGCGGATAAAACTAATCCGATGATACTGCATGAAATGTACAGATGCATCCTTTGCGGGCGATGTGTGCGCGCGTGCCAGGATATGCGCGGAGTAGGGGCAATTAAATTTAAAAAAATCGATGGACGTGTAAGAGTGGTGGTAAACGGAGACGACCTTAATGAAGCCGGATGCAGATTTTGCGCGGCCTGCGTTGAAGTCTGCCCAACAGGTTCAATACGCGAACATGAAGAAATAGAGAAAAAGGTTGTCGGCAAAACCCGTGACGAGGCAGCAGTCCCATGCAAGGCAGGCTGTCCGGCACATGTAGATGTCCCTCGCTATATAAGATTTATAAAGCAGGGAAGATATTCTGACGCTACGTCAGTTGTACGCGAAAGAGCGGCATTGCCGGAGGTTTTAGGATATGTATGCACTCATCCGTGTGAAATGGAATGCAAAAGAAATTTTGTAAATGAAGGTGTGAGCATAAGGAATCTTAAAAGGTTCGCTGCCCAAAATGACGATGGCAAATGGAGGGCAAAAGTTGTTATTAAACCTGACAGCGGCAAAAAAACTGCAGTAATCGGCGCAGGCCCTGCTGGGCTTACGGCGGCATACTATTTGAAAAAGCAAGGCCATAGCGTGACTGTTTTTGAAGCATTGCCAAAAGCTGGAGGAATGCTCAGATATGGAATCCCAATACACAGGCTTCCAAGAGATGTAGTGGACAAAGAGATTGCTGAACTTACTGAAATAGGCGTGGAGCTTGTTACAGGAAAGCGCATACAAAACGCGGAATCTCTTTTGAAGGAAGGCTATGATGCGGTATTTGCCGCAACAGGAACCCATGTTGGTTTTAAGCTTCCTCTTGAAGGAAACGACCTGGATGGCGTTCATATAAATACTGACTTTTTGCGCAGGGCATCAGAGGGCGAAAGAATTGATGTAGGTGAGAAGGTAGTAGTTCTAGGCGGTGGAAATGTTGCGTTAGACTGCGCTTCGGTTGCGCTGCGTTTCGGAGCAAAGGAAGTGAATGTAGCCTGCCTTGAAGCCAGGGATAAGATGACAAGTTCAGAAGAAGAACTTAAATGGGCATTAGAAGAAGGAGTCATTTTAAATAACAGTGTTAATTTCCTTGGTATTGAAGGCCAAAGTGGAAAAGTAAAAGGCATGAAAATAGTGTCAATTAACGGATTTAGCTTTGATAATACAGGAAAGCTGATATGCGATGTAAAAGAAGGCAGTGAAAGGGTGATTGAAGCTGATACAGTAATTTTTGCCATAGGCCAGCGCCCTGAAATTGACGAGTCATTTGGGCTTTTGCAGGGCAGAGGCGGCAGAGTGACAGTAAACAGCAAATACGAAACCAATGTCAAGGGCATCTTTTCAGCCGGCGATGTAGTAACAGGAACAGCTTCTGTAATCCAGGCGATAGCAAGCGCAAGGCAGGCAGCATCCGAGATGGACAAATTCCTTGGCGGAGACGGCAATTTAACGGAAGTTATTGCGCCGATAGAACCTTCAGATCCTGTTTTAGGCAATCAGAAAGGTTTCGGAGAGCTTCCTAAAAATGAATCCGAGTTGGTAGCACCGGAAATAAGGATAAAAGACTT
>CAZDZB010000031.1:0-19257 GCA_964509795.1 uncultured Christensenellaceae bacterium
ATGGAGCGCGCGTCCATAAGGGCAACTGCCGCCAGCTGGCCTTCACCCGGCTTGCTTCCCTCTCTGTTGGGGAAATTGCGTGTGTTGTGCCTTATGGAAAGGCCGCCGTTTCTGGGCACGTCGCCAGCGCCGAAGCATGGCCCGCAGAATGCGGACTTCACAAGGCTTCCTGTTTCAAACAGCTTGTTTACAGCGCCTGATTTAACCAGGGCTGAATATATAGGCTGGCTGGATGGGTAAACAGACAATGTAAATTCATCAACGCCTATGGATTTTCCTTCAAGCACAGAGGCGGCGAATTCAATATTCTCATACATTCCGCCGCTGCAGCCGCCGATTATTCCCTGCTGCACTTTTACTCCCGCATCGTTTAAAAATGCAGAACTGTCATATTTTAATTTTGCGCTCTTGTATCTTTCTTCCGCGTCATACTGCAGCTTTGCGAATATATCATTTCTGTTTAAAATGACTTCTTTAACTGTAAATGTGTTGCTTGGGTGGAAGGGAAGAGCGATCATCGGCTCAATGCCTGACAAGTTTATCTCAATTAATTTGTCATATGCCACTACTTTGTCCAGCTGCATTTTCTTATATTCATTTGGCCTGCCGTGTACGGATAAATATTCTTTTACAGTGTCATCGGTAATCCAAACAGATGACAAGCATGTTGTCTCAGTGGTCATTACGTCAATGCCGAACCTGTAGTCCATAGATAAATCGGCAATGCCTTCTCCGAAAAACTCCAGAACGCAGTTTTTAACGAATCCGTTTTTAAATGTTGCTCCGATTAAAGCTAGCGCAACGTCCTGGGGGCCAACTCCGAATTTTGGCTTACCTGTAATGTGGATGCCTACGACTTGCGGCCTGGCAGAATCCCATGTTCTTTTAAGCAGCTGCTTAACAAGCTCCGGGCCGCCTTCGCCAACGCCCATGCAGCCCAAGGCTCCATATCTGGTATGGCTGTCGCTTCCGAGTATCATTTTGCCCGGCGCTGCCATCATTTCCCTTACATACTGGTGGATAACGGCCTGGTGCGGAGGCACGAATATCCCTCCGTATTTTTGCGCCGCGGACAGCCCGAAAACATGGTCGTCTTCGTTTATAGTCCCTCCGACTGCGCACAATGAGTTGTGGCAGCAGGTCAGTGCATAGGGCAGGGGAAAGGTTTTAAGCCCGCTGGCCCTTGCTGTCTGTATAATTCCAACGAATGTAATATCATGGGAAGCCATCGCGTCAAAAGAAAGATTAAGGTAATTGTCATTTTTTGATTTGTTGTGCTGCTTTATTATTTTCCAGGATAATGTGTTATCTCTTGCACTTTCATTAAGGGGAAGATTCTTGGCTGCTTCGTAATTTTCTTCAAGAATCGGCTGCCCGTTAACGCAGTATGTTAATTGGTCATATAGTTTTATGGTCATTAGCCCATCTCCTCAATCCAGTTCATGCACCATTCATCCTTGCCGTTTAAAAGGTATGATGCGCTTATAATGCCTTTGGTTTCTTTATTTGCGTGCACTATTCCGGTTTTCAGCCCTGCAGAAAGCATTTGAGCTAAAAATATATTATTAATTTCTTTTTTATTGGGAAGCCCAAATGATATATTTGAAACTCCGCCTGTTGTCATATACCCCTGATTGGTGCACCACTTTATGAATTCCAGTGTATTTAGTGCAGACTGGGTATCAGTGGAAATTGCCATAACAACTCCGTCGACTAAGACTTGGTTTTTTTGGATTCCGTACTTTTCACAGCAAGATATAAGTTTTTCTAAACCGTCTTTTCTGTCCTGCATGTCCATTTGGGATTTGCCGATAAAAGGCAGCAGTATAATGACTGCTCCGTATTTTGCTGCGAGCTGTATCATGTCTTCCATATGCTCTGAGTCAGCGCTGGATGAATTGATTATAGCTCGTCCGCAGTATGTTTTTAGAGCAGATTCCATCACTTGAATATTAGCGGAATCAAAACACAGCGGGGCAGGGCAGTAAACAGGAAGTTCCTGTGCTATATTTTGCATAACGGCGGCTTCATCAACGTTTACCGCCGATACATTAATGTCTAAAACATCAGCCCCTGCCTCAAATTGTTCATTTGCCAGGTCAATAACAGGCATAATGTCATTTTGACGTAAGCTTTCTGCAAGCTGTTTTGTGCTTGAAGGGTTTATTCTTTCGCCGATAGCTATAAATTTATCAGAATTAAGTTTAACCAGCTTCGTTGGTGATGATACATAAGTATCGCTAACAAGCTCTCTTTTCTTAGGAGTTAATGTTTTTATGTGCTCATTGAGAAGCCTGATATGCTCCGGCAAAGTGCCGCAGCACCCGCCTATTAAAGTGGCGCCTGCTTCAACCAAAAGCTTAGATTCCTCTGCAAACTCCTGAGCGTTCATAGGAAACTCTGTGTTTCCGTCTATTACACATGGCATTCCGGCGTTGGGCTTTGCAAACAAAGGCAAATTTGTTACAGAGGCCATTTTTGCAACAACTTCCGCTACTTCCTTTGGGCCTGTTGAGCAGTTTGCACCCACTGCGTCAGCGCCTGCCGCTTCAAGGGCAATAGCTACGCACTCAGGGCTGTTTCCTGAAAGTGTCATTCCGTTTTCAAATGTCATTGACGCGATAACAGGCAAATCGCAAAGCTGCCTTATTGCAATAACCGCACATCTTGCTTCCTGCAGATCAATAAAAGTTTCCAGAATGAACATATCAACATGCTCTTTAAGGGAGTATGAAACCTGCTGTTTATATACTTCACACATTTCGTCAAAAGATAATGTTCCCATAGGCTTAAGAAACTGCCCGGTAGGGCCCAGCTCAGCAGCAACATAGGCATTTTCACCTGCGGCTTTTTTGCTGAGGCTGCAAAGTGTTGATATGGCCTTCTCGCTGCCCTCGATGCCGTGAGCTTCAAGCATTAAGGAATTTGCCCCCAAAGTAGGTGTTAAAATTATTTCACTGCCGTTTTCGATATATTCTTTCTGAAGAGAAACAATACTATCGGGATTTTGCATAATAAAATTCTCCGGTATGTCCGCTCCGTCCATTCCCTTAAGCTTGGACAAAGCAACTCCTGTGGAGCCGTCAAGCAAATGTATTGAGCTAAGTGCCCATTTTTTAAATTCATTTCTATTCATTTATATCCTCATTTGAATTATTGTTTATGTAGTCAACTATTCTGCTTACGCAGGATATTCGTCCGAATGGGGGAAGCAAATATAATCCATCGGCATATTTTAATGATTCAACAGCTACTTTGCCTACTGCATTGCAGCCGTATTCTTCCGCATCATTTGCATCGGATATTTTTGAAAGGCCATCAATTATGTCATCAGGTATTATGATATCCGGCACTTCATTGCTTAAAAATAAGGCATTTTTATAGTTAACCGGGGGCATTATTCCCACATATAATTTTGCGTTAATTTTTTGCTTAAAGATTCTGACTTTTTCAATATCATTTAATGAATATATTGGCTGGGATAAAAATCCCTGTGCTCCCGCGTCCACTTTGTTCTGTGCCCGTTTTAAAACAGAATCGAAGTTTTTGGCATTTATATTTACTGCACCATAAATTTCAATAGGGGCATCTTTGAATATTTCTTTATTCATGTGTGATACTAATTTCATTAAAGATACAGAAGAAAGATTAAAAACACTCTTTATGTCGTCTCTTCCGCCTGCCGCAACGGGGTCACCCGTGACGCAGAGCAGGTTTCTTAAACCTAGTGCCCAGCCGGCAAGAATGTCTGACTGCATTGCTATAATGTTTCTGTCTCTGCAGCACATATGCACCAATGTATCAAGATGGTTTTTGTTTCTTATTTCAGATGATATAATAAGCGGATTCATTCTTGTTCGGGCAAGAGGAGAATCGGGGAGGGTCACTCTTTTAATTCCCAGGTCTTTAACTAAATCACATTTTTTTATCAGGCTTGATAATTTGCTGGTTGTGGGCGGTGATAATTCGACAAAAATGTCGACGTCTTTATTTAAGGTTTTTTTTGAGAATTTAAGGTGCTTGCCGGTTTCTGTTATTGAGGCAGTTCTTTCCGATTTTGCATTTTGCGCTGAAGTAAGCGCAAGGATATGCGCAGGGGTGGTTCCGCAGCAGCCGCCTACAAAAGAGGCGCCCGCTGAAATGACTTCCTGCATTATTTCAACAAAATAAGTTTCATCTTCGTTGTATATCTGCCGGCCTTCATAAAAGGCAGGAAAGCTGGCGTTAGGCAGGGCGGATATAGGTTTTTTAGTGATATTTACTGCCTTTTTGACATGTGATAGAATGTGCGCCGGGCCGCTGGCGCAGTTGAATCCTATGCAGTCGCAGGGAACTTCATTAAACCTGGCGAAAACACTTTCAATGCCCAACGCGCTTTTGGTGAAGCCGTCAGGACGGAAAGCAAATTGGCAGATTATATATGCGTCCGTATCTTTTCCTCTTAAATACTCAATCGCTTTATCCAAAGGGGATATGTCAGACATTGTTTCAAAGACAAAAATATGTGCACTTTCATTTAAGAATATATCAATTATTCTTTTATATTCATCTAAAATAATATTTTCATCAAAATTTTCTTCTTCATATGGGTCATAAGAAATTGGGCCGATATCGGCGCAGGGATAGCAGTCTTCAAATTCCTCTGAAACGCTTAAGGCGATTCTAAAGCCTTGTCTTATTATTTCTTCGCTTGTTTTTATGTCAAGTTCATCGCTAAAGCGGTTGGCGGAATATGTGTTTGTGCGCAGAAGGTTAGCGCCGGACTGAGCGTACTGCCTATGTATTTTTTCTGTTCTGTGAGGCGCTGAAATGTTTGCAGTCTCACAGTTTTCTTCATTATAAAGCAGCGAAAAATAGGTGCCGAAAGCACCATCAAAGAAAAGAATATCTTTTTTTATCAACTCTCTTATTTTTTCGCCCTGTTTAAGCATCAAAATCTCCTAAAACTAAGTGGATTTGCTTTAAATAAATATATATTAAAACATGAAATATGTCAATTGGAAATGAAAAATATACATTTAAATGCGAGTTTTATGCAGTAGTATTATAAAGTGAAGTAAAAGCGGTGTTTTTTAACTGATAAGCAGTTAATAAGGGGCTGTTTTGCTTGTGTGTAATGAGGATTAATGTTAATATAATAAAGAATTAATTATTTGAGCGGAGAGAAAATTGAATAATACTGAAATAAACCAAATGAGCAATGAAATATTAAAAGAGCTGTTTCATCAAATAATGACTATACAAGAAAAATTCGTAGAGGATTCGTCGGATTTAAGATTGAGCAGGACAGAAATTCACATAATTGAGATAGTAGGGGACAGCCCGGGCATTATATTAACAGATATTGCGAATCTAATGTATATTACAAAAGCTACAGCAAGCGTAAGCGTAAACAGGCTGGTGGATAAAGGACTGCTTGAAAGAGTGCCTGAAAAAAATGACAAAAGAAAACACGGGCTTGTTCTGACCGGGGAAGGGCACAAATGCTATGATGCCCATTCCGTATTTCACAACAGGCTTATTGAAGCCCTGATGAAAGATTTTAAGCTTAATGAGAAAGAAGAGCTTGTAAAAGCCCTCAAGCAAATGCTTGAATTTTTTAAAGAATTTTATTAATATATATAAATTTAATTATGTATAATAAAAAAAACTGGCAAATAATTAAAAAACGAATTATAATATAAAAAAGCAATAGAACATTCGTTATATAGAAGGAATTATTTTTATGGAAAAAGTGAAAAGAAATGAGAGAATCAGCGCAATCATAAAAATGCTTTCTGATAGTCCCAATAAGATTTTCACGTTATCTCATTTTTCAAATATGTTTGGTTCTGCAAAATCCACAATTTCAGAGGATGTTGCCATTGTCCAGAACTCAATAGAAAAATATCAGCTGGGTAGGATTGAAACGGTTCCGGGGGCTGCAGGCGGAGTGAAATACATTCCATGCAAAAAAAGTGATGTAAAGGAATTCATTGCAGATATGTGCAATACTTTAAGCGACGGTGAAAGAATACTTCCCGGCGGTTTTTTGTATATGGTGGATATTTTATCTCATCCTGAGAGTGTTGCTAAAATGGGCGAAATACTCGCTATGGAATTTTACAAGTCAAATCCTGATTTCGTGCTCACAATTGAAACAAAAGGGATTCCCGTGGCGCTGATGGCCGCCAGGGCATTGAACATTCCGCTTCTTGTAGCAAGAAGAGACGCTAAAATCAGCGACGGATCAGTGGTTTCCATAAATTATGTAACCGGAACGGCTGGCAGGATTCAGAACATGTCCCTGCCTAAGAGAGCGGTAGGCAATGGGCAGAGAGCCCTTATAATTGACGACTTTATGAAAGGCGGCGGCAGCGCAAAAGGGCTGATGGACATGATGAAGGAATTTTCCATAACAGTTGTAGGCGTAGGAGTGGTCATTTCCACAAAATACCCGGAAGTAAAAAGAGTGAAAGAGTATAAATCCCTGATGGAGCTGCACAACGTGGACGAAATAAACAACGCCGTTGATGTGCGCCCGTCAGGCTGGATATAAAAAAATAGGGGATTATATGAAAGTTAAAGGAATAATTTTAGCGGCAGGCAAAGGAACCCGGATGAAGTCGGATACTCCGAAGGTGCTGCACAAAGCTGCCGGCAGAACAATGGTTGAATGGGCTGTTGACTCTGCGTCATCAGTGGACAGCAGGCCTGCTGTAGTGGTGGGGCATTCAAAGGAAATGGTCATGAAGATTCTGGACGGCAGGGCGGACTTTGTTTTTCAGGAGGAACAAAAAGGCACAGGCCATGCTGTTATAATCGCAAAAGACTACATTAAGGGAAGCGACTACACTGTAATAACATACGGCGATATGATTCTTTTGAGAAAAGAAAGCATTGAAAAGCTGGTAGATTTGACTATTGAAAGCAATTTGGATGCAGCGGTGCTGACGGCATTTGCAGATGACCCTACGGGGCTTGGCAGGATTATAAATGACGCAGAAGGATATGTTGAAAAAATAGTTGAGCACAGAGACGCTACACAAGAGCAGCTTAAAATAAATGAGATAAACACAGGAGTTTTCTGCTTTAAATCAGATGTGCTGCTCAATGCATTGGGCAAGATAGGCTGTGACAATTCCCAGGGGGAATATTACCTTACAGACACTGTTGAAATAATAAATAAGGCAGGCGGCAAAATAAAAAGCGCGCATTGCGACGCACTGGAAGCCCTCGGCACAAATGACAGAGCCCAGCTTGCGCTTTCAGCCAAGGAATTGCGCAGAAGAATAAACAACGAGCACATGATAAACGGAGTCACATTAATTGACCCTGAAAACACATATATAGACGCAGGCGTAAAAATAGCAAATGACACAATAATATACCCGGGTTGTGTGATTGAGGGCAAAACCCAAATCGGCTCAAATTGCGTTATTTACGGAGCGACGAACATCAAAAACTCAAAGATTTCGGATAATGTTACAATTAAAGCTTCAAATATAGTTGAAAGCGAAGTAGGCAGCGGCACAAACGTAGGGCCAAACGCATATCTGAGGCCAAATTCAGTCATTGGAAAAGACTGCAAAGTCGGTGATTTTGTCGAAATTAAAAATTCAAATATTTCAGACGGTACAAAAATATCACACCTTACTTACGTAGGCGATGCAGACGTGGGCAAAAATGTCAATTTGGGCTGCGGAGTAGTGGTTGTAAATTACGACGGGAAAGGCAAGCACCGTACCATAGTTGAAGACGATGCTTTCGTCGGATGCAACACCAACTTGGTTGCACCGGTTAAAGTGGGCAGGGGAGCATATACCGCCGCAGGTTCCACCATAACAGAAGACGTTCCTGCAGACTCTTTAGCGATTGCAAGGAGCAGGCAGGTTAATAAAGAAAACTGGAAAAAATAATAACTATTTGCACAAAGGACAAGTGCGGGAGATAATTTTTTATGGGTAGAAATGGTACTATAAAGCTGTTTGATGTAGGGTCTAACACACAACTAACAAATGAGATTGCTAAACTCCTTGAAATACCGGTCGGCATGAACAAGGTGGGCAAATTCAGCGACGGAGAAACATTTGTGCAGATACTTGAGACAGTAAGGGGATGCGATGTGTTCTTACTGCAAAGTACAAGCTACCCTACAAATGACCATCTTATGGAGCTGCTAACTATGATAGACGGCGCAAAAAGGGCGTCAGCACGACGCATAACCGCTGTGCTTCCTTATTTCGGATACGCAAGGCAGGACAGAAAAACCAGGGCGCGCGATCCGATTACAGCGAAATTGGTGGCCAACCTTTTAACCTCAGCAGGAGCTGACAGGGTGCTTACAATGGACTTGCATGCGCCGCAGATTCAAGGGTTTTTCGATATACCCACAGATAACCTTTATGGAATGCCGATATTGATTGCACACTACGTAAAGAGGATGTTTGTAGGGGATGATTTAGTAATAGTCGGCCCGGATTTAGGATCGGTAGGCAGGTCTAGGGCGTTTGCAAGCGCAGTCAATTCTCCGCTTGCGATAATAGAAAAAAGAAGGCCCAAGGCGAACCAGTCTGAGGTTATGAATGTTATAGGCTCGGTAGAGGGCAAAAGAGTGCTGCTGGTGGACGACATGATAGACACCGCAGGCACAATAGTAAAAAGCGCAGAAGCGCTTATGGAGCATGGAGCAACGGAAGTGTATGCATGCTGCACTCATGGCGTGCTTTCGGGCAATGCTATTGAGAGGATACAAAATTCCTGCATAAAGGAACTTGTAATGACAAATACAATCGCCTTGCCGGAAGAGAAAAAAATTGATAAAATGAGAATACTTTCGGTTGCGCCGATGTTTGCAGAAGCTATTGAAAGGATATATGAAGATATGCCTGTAAGCTCACTGTTTACAAAAGCGCCTACAAACATTAGGCCGATTGGAGTACAGCAATCAATAAATTTATAAATTTATTATTTTATAGGAGGATAATATGCCATTAGTAAACACAAAACAAATGTTAAACGCCGCATATAAAGGCGGCTACGCAGTTGGCGCTTTTAACGTAAATAACATGGAAATGGTCCAGGGAATCGTTGAAGCAGCCCAGGAACAAAAATCCCCACTGATTCTACAGGTGTCAGCAGGTGCGAGAAAATACGCAGGCAGCGATTACCTTACAGCTCTTGTTGCCGCAGCGGTAAAAAATACGGACATACCGATTGCGCTGCATCTTGACCATGGCGCAGACTTTGACATATGCAAAGCATGTGTTGACAGCGGGTTTACATCAGTAATGATTGACGCTTCACATCATTCATTTGAAGAAAACGTTGCGCTGACAAAAAAAGTGGTTGAATATGCCCATCCGAAGGGCGTAACAGTTGAAGCAGAATTAGGACAGCTAGCGGGAATCGAAGACGATGTAAACGTATCAGCAGATGACGCTAACTACACCAACCCTAATGAAGTGGAAGAGTTTGTTAAAAGAACAGGATGCGACTCTTTGGCGATAGCCATAGGAACCAGCCATGGAGCATTCAAGTTCACTGGAGAGGCAAGATTGAGATACGACATTCTTGAAGAAGTATCAAGAAGATTGCCTGAGTTTCCTATAGTTTTGCACGGCGCGTCATCAGTTGTTCCTGAATATGTAGCTGAAATCAATAAATACGGCGGAGATTTGAGCGGCGCCAAAGGCGTTCCTGAGGATATGCTCAGAAAAGCAGCTTCAATGGCTGTCTGCAAAATAAACATTGACTCGGACATCAGGCTGGCTGTAACAGCAGCAGTAAGGCATTATCTGAACGATAATCCAAAGGACTTTGACCCGAGAAAATACTTAGGTTTCGCAAGGCAGTACACCAAAGACATAGTTACACATAAGATTGTAACGGTTTTAGGATCAAACGGCAAAGCATAATAAAAATCAAACAAGAATGCCCGGTAAATTAACATTTACCGGGCATTTTGCTTTTTTATAATAAAAACTGTGTTAAATTAATTAATCTTAACACGCATTTTACATGTTTAAAAAAAATTCATAATTTGACCATATAATCATCATAATTAGAAGTGATAATATACACGAATGAAACATCTAAGTTTCTTCATTCTTAATCTACCTCTTCCCCTCTTCTTGATAAACAAGAAGTTTGCCGAACAACGTGTTCGGCTTTTTTTTATTCAAATTTTGTGAGTAGGGGTAAAAGCCAGCCAATTATTAAAAAAGATGAGATATAAACTACCTTAAACAGGCCAGTCGCAGGCTGCGGATATTAAATGACAGAGCTTTTCAAGATTAACTTTGTCTGTTTCGTCAAAGCGCGCATTTAAGGGGCTGTCTATGTCCAAAACTGCGGTAACGTTATTATTTGAAAATATTGGGACGACAATTTCGGAATTTGTTTCAGCGTCGCACGCAATATGCCCGGAGAAGGCATGAACATCCATGACCAACTGGGCGGCCTTTTCGCTATAGGCTTTGCCGCACACCCCTTGGCCATGCTCAATTCTGATACATGCCGCCTTCCCCTGGAAGGGGCCAAGAACCAGTTGATTGTTTCGGGCTATATAAAAACCTACCCAGTTGATATTTTTTAGGGCTTGATTAAGAAGAGCGGCTATATTGGCGAGATTGGCTATATAATCCCGCTCACCTTCCATAAGCATTTGAGCGTACTCAAAAATTTGAAGATACATTGAATCTTTATCACTGCTTAAATTATCAGAAATATTAAACATATGCTTTCCTTTGCGATTATACTGCTGTTATAATTATATTAAATGATACATGATTTAAGAGGTTTTCTCAATATTTTATTAAAAAATAACAGCACCGATTAATTAATGTTATCTGTTTTTATTTAAAACAAAGTATATTTGATATAATTAACAGCTTTGCTAATAATATTTATTTGTTAATAAGCAAATTCTTTTCTTTTTCTGAACAAATTAATTATAAGAAAAATGAATAACAAAACGTAGGCAAATAATCCGTTGTATAAATCCGTGAAGAATTTTGAGTTTGACGGTTTTTTGAATTTAATTCTATCCACTAGGTTTCCTATTGAAATGCCGTTCATATTGCCGAACATAATTAATTTAATTGTGGCCATTATTCCGTAAGCTGTGTCTTTGCCGTAATATTCAACCACCTTTTTAAAGGCATCTTTGTCATAATTCCCGTCAGCGTCGGCATAGTGCTGGGCAAACACCAGAGCCAGAGTCTCATGTGCTTCAATGTCTTTAAAAGAGCCGTCCATTAGCGCCTGCATTTCTTCTGTAGTCGCGCCTTCTTTTATTAATTCTTGTGTATGGTAATACGAGCAGTACCTGCATCCGTTCACATTAGTTACTGCCAGCATTATATTTGACCTGAATTTTTTGCTGATCTTTTTCAGAAATTTGCCGTATTTGGCCATCATGTATGTGGCATCAAATAATATAGATGTTGCCTGTTTTACGGAAAAGAACCGGTTGTCTTTTTTCATTATATTTCTCCTTGCTAGTTGTTTGCAATTTTGTCGTACACATATTCAATATAATCAAATGAATCGAATAGTTTTTTTTGTTCTGTTTCGGTTAATATGCTTAAAGTATTGTTTATTTGTTCAATGACTTGTTCTTCAATTAATTTCGCAGCTGTGCGTCCTTTTTGGGTTAGCTCAATTATTCTGCTCCTTTTATCATTTGGGTTTTGGTCAATTAAAACATATTCCGTTTCCTGCAGCTTTTTTGCTATGTATGTAAATGAACCGTTTTCAAGCATAAGATAATCAGAGCAAAAAGACATGGAGCTGCCAGGGAATCTTCTGAGCATGAGCAATGTTTTCATTTCATGGGTATTCAGGCTGTCATACCGATTTATTTTATCAATATTTCCAAGCATAAAAATGAACTTTGCCATTATACTTAGCTGGTCACAGATACATTTTTTTTTCATTGAACAGTCACCGCCATTTACTTAGAATTCTAAGCATAAGTATAATGATAGAAATTAAAGAAGTCAATATTTTTTTGTTAGAATTCTAAATAAATTTCTCATAAAGCCTTCTTGGGTTCTGCAAATACAAATAGTTTAACTTAAAAAAGCCTGAAAATGTCTTTAAGATTATTTTAAGTATGATAGTGTAAACTTCAAATAAAGTTAGACAAACAGGAACAGAAAAATGACCGAAAATATAATTTAAATCGGGCAAATGATTATCAAATTGTTAAACTTAAATAATTTAAAAATTTCAACTCATGGTGTGGAGGTGATAATCCAAGTAAATAATTTAGCTTTTTCATTACTCTTCTCTAATAATTATATATACGAACAACCCTTGGTTTATTACAGGGGTTTTTTGGTGATAGTAAGAGTTGAAATTTATTATTGCTAAGCCAAGCAGAACACTTTACTTGTATTGCGTCTCTAAAATATTGAAACATTAAAAAAAGAATGTTATAGTGAATGAAAGTATTAAAATAATAAATTAGTATACAAATTCAAAGTATTTCCATAGCGCATTCTATATACCTATAATAATTCGTAAAACTTTCAGCATTACTTTTTTTAGGAATGCAATAATCAAGGGGAGGATGATATGGTAGGAACGCTAGCTCAAATGATCACCTTAGTTTCGTACGGGAACGATTTTTTTGCCACTAAAACAAAAACGGAAAAACTTACACATAATTCAACCTTTCAATTTTGCAGATTTGTCACTTATAAGGTTAAAACCGAAAACAAAACTATTTTCGGCACTAATGAGTTGATTTTTGGTGACCCTTATGACTGGTTTGGACACCTTAAAGAAGATGGATGTAAAAAGCTTTGCCTGGTATATAAAAGAACCGAAAATAAAAACGGGATGGCTGATTATATGACAGCTGGGTTTATTGGAGGCGGCGGGCAATGGTTTATTAAAGCCGTTTATACGGACAAAGCCCTCTTGTGGGCATGCAGATGGGTTTTAAATAAATTCGGGGCACAGGACAGCAGGATTTGGGAAGTGACTTATATGAATATTGATACTGTTGATATTACAATAAATCCGGATGTTGATTTGGATGCCTGCAAAAGAAGTTTGCTGAAATCAGTTGAGGGCATTGAGAAATTTGCAGTAAGAACAGAAAGAGGAACATGGGCAAATAGATTTAAAGAAGCGATAGGCGAACTGGGCTCTGATGAGCCTCATATAGACTATTACACTGATTTAATTATTGAAAAGAATTATTCTATAGCCGCAAGGCAGCTTTTAGCATGTGCGCAGAAAGTCTGGGTATTCGGCGGAATGGGCTGGTGGAATGATTTTATTTACAAGGATGAGGATGACCAGCAGCTTAACATTAATTTATCTAGTGAGCTTTATTATAATATATGCAATTCTATTGTGCTCGCAACAAATTCGCATCAGCCTCCTCAATAGCTTAAATTTGCGTCTTCAGGGCTGTAGTATTATGTGGCGAGCCGTTAATCGGATTTGAAGACGGAGGCTGTCAGCCATTAACAGGGCATTAAAACTATTTGGCATACAATTTAAAGCGCTGATTTGAGTTTTTTCTTAAACAGCCTTTTCTTATCGGTTCAAACATACAATTAGCATCCAACAAAAAAACGCACCTGGCGGTACGTCGTTTGTTGGAGCCACTAATCGGATTTGAAGACGGAGGCCGTCAGCCATTAACAGGGCATTAAAACTATTTGGCATACAGTTTAAAGCGCTGATTTGAGTTTTTTCTTAAACAGCCTTTTCTTATCGGTTCAAACATACAATTAGCATCCAACAAAAAAACGCACCTGGCGGTACGTCGTTTGTTGGAGCCACTAATCGGATTTGAACCGATGACCCCATCCTTACCATGGATGTGCTCTACCTACTGAGCTATAGTGGCCTGCGATTGATACGGAAGATATTATATGATATATTATAAAAAAAAGCAACAGGTAATTTATTGTAATGTTTTGCGGTGAATATGAATAAATTTTGATATTATACACATAAAAGCTTTCTAAAAAGCAGAAAAAGCTGGAATTCTTTGGAATTACATATTGACAGCATAAAATCCATGTGATATTATTATATCGTATAGTAAAGAGGGAAGTCTAGTTATTTATACACAACACGTTTTTTAAAATTGAATATTCCTTTTCGCACCATTTTTTTTGAGCATAGGTGGGGAAAAGTGGGCACTTAGTGGAGATATGGGGTGACATGTGGTAAACGGTGGTGAAAAGGGGAAATTTATGGGTACTATTGGGACGGCAAACGACTAAAAGTGGAGCAGCGATATGATGTTTTCGGGAACAAAAGAGTATAGCGTTGACGAAAAAGGTCGTGTTGTGCTGCCGCCGAAACACAGGGACGACCTGGAAGGTGAAATAATGATATTTAAAGATATCGTTAATAACTGTATCAACGTGTATCCGATTGCAGAATATGAAAAATTCATAAGAAAGATATATGATGAAGATTTAGCCGACAATGAAACAGACTTGCTGCTGGACAGGGCAATCAGCCGCGCGGAATCAGTGCAGCTTGACAAGCAGGGCAGAATAATGATTCCGACGAGAATGAGAGACTCGGTAGGCATCGACAAGGACGTGCTTGTAATTGGCAAAGTTGTTAAGTTCGAAATATGGACCCAGGAAGCCTATGACGCACAATACGGCGACGATGACGCAGTAAAGAGTGCTTATAAAAACAAAATTGAAATGAACAAGGAATTGAAATTAAGAGGGCTGAAATGAGCGAAAACACTCACCATATCCCCATAATGCTTGACGAAGTGAAAGAATCACTTCTAACTGATAAAGACGGAGTATATGTAGATGCGACATTAGGGTTTGGCGGCCACTCGGAAATGATTCTTGAAAACCTATCGAAAAAAGGAAAGCTGATAGGAATAGACAGGGATTTAGAAGCAATAAAAGCTTCTGAAAATAGATTGGGAAAGTACGGCGACCGTTTCCGTGGTATTCACGGGAACTATAAGAACATTGAGGGTTATTTGTCGGATTTGGGTATTGATCTGGTAGATGGAATTTTGGCCGACCTTGGCATTTCCAGCTACCAGATAGATACACCGACAAGAGGGTTTTCTTATAATTCAGACGCAATGATTGACATGCGTATGAATCAGCAAGACAAATTAAGCGCTTATGATGTAGTTAATACATATACGGCCGCGGAGATTCAACGGATACTAAAGATATACGGTGAAGAAAAGTTTGCAAGGCAGATAGCGGCAGAGATTGAGCGCAGGAGAGCAAAAAAACCAATAGAAACTACTTTTGAGCTTGTGGAGATAATAAAATGTGCCATACCTGCACCGGCGAGAAGAAAAGGAGGAAATCCGGCCAAAAGAACGTTCCAGGCTTTGAGAATATACGTAAATGAAGAGCTTGAAGAACTGGCCGAAACAATTGAAACAATGATAATGCGTTTAAAAAGCGGTGGGAGGCTTTGCGTTATCACGTTTCATTCCTTAGAAGACAGGATAGTAAAACAGGTGATGAGGGACTTGGAAGACCCCTGCATATGTCCAAAGGATATTCCGTATTGTGTCTGCGGAAAAGAGAGCATGGGGAAAGCTTATCCAAGGAAGGGTATTACACCTTCACAAAAAGAGTTAGATTTAAATTCAAGGTCAAAAAGTGCCAGACTGAGGGTTTTTATTAAGAAATAGTAGTAATTATTATTATGGGAGTGAATAAGAATTATGAATGCAGCAAGAAGATTAGATGAAAGACAATACACGCAGTACTACGAAAACAGAAGGCTACGTGTACTGGAGAATAATGAAGAGCAAAGAAGCTATAATGACAGCAGAACCTACACAAATGTTCATTATCATACAAGCAGCAACAGCTTTGTAAGCCAGCTGATTATAGCTACAATAGTATTGTTTTTATTTGTTTCATGTATTGGGTTTATTGCGCTTAGGGCGCAGATATCTCAGGTGGAAAGAGACATAAGCAGGCTGAACAACGAAATATATGAATTAAGCACAGAAAACAATATGATGCAGAGCATTATTACAACTGCTACTAATATTGAAACAATAAGAGAAAATGCAAGCATGCTCGGCATGGGCAAGCCGGACGCTGAAAACGTGGAATACATTTCAGCTTCTGAAGCGAGCGCATACACTTTGTCATCAGCCGGCAGTGCCGGAAATTAGTGTAGGGCAAGGGGAAAGCTATGGCGGCAAGATATTCAAATGAGGCAGCAAAAGGCGATGCCTTGATAAGGAAGCGCATATTAAGCCTGCTGATATTATTTTCGGTGTTTATTTTGGCGCTTATTGGCAGGGCCGCCTACTGGCAGATATACAAAGCCGACTGGCTTGTGGAAAAAGCGAAGGTACAGTGGTCAAGAAAAATAATCATTTTTGGCGACAGAGGTACCATAATGGATAGGTACGGCAACCCACTGGCAATATCAACCAGGTGTTATACAGTGGTGCTGCAGCCTGAAATAATAAGAAAGCAGGCAGCCAACCTTAACGAAGATAACCCGGATTTGTATATTGACTCATTATCAAATGATTTAGCACAAATATTAGAAATATCACCTGAGAATGTACGATCTTCCATTGAAGAAATACAAGACCAGGTGATTTTAAAGCGTAAAGTTACTGCCGAGCAGGCGGATGAAATTGAAGCGCTGCTTTATTATTATACCGTGGAAACAAACGGAGACACCCAAGAGAAATCAAAAGAATATTCCGGAATTTTAATTAACCATGATATCAAAAGAGAATATCCCATGGATTCATTTTTGACTCAGGTGCTTGGATTTACTTCAATTGACGGATTCGGGCTTGAAGGGCTTGAAAGCAAATATGATGAAAACCTGGCAGGGGAAAACGGATCATTGACGGTAGAAACCGACAGGGAAGGCGTAAAGATATCCGACGCCACAGAAATAAGAGAAGAGCCAACAAACGGAAACGACCTGCAGCTTACTATTGATGTCACATTGCAGTCATTTGCAGAGAGCGCTTTGGAGACACTCATGTATGAACAAGACCCTGAAAGTGCTGCCTGTATAGTTATGGATCCTGATACCGGGGAAATTTTAGCTATGGCGACAAAACCTGACTATGACAACAATGACCCGCCGCTGGACGACGCTGTAGCGCTGCGTGAACTCACAGTAAATCAAGCTATAAACATGAATTACGAGCCGGGGTCGGCTTTCAGCCTGATTACAACAGCAGCAGCTTTGGAAAGCGGAACAGTGACACTTAATTCAAATTTCACATGTGCTGGCGAAATTACTGTGGATGAACAGAAAATAAATTGCTTGTCAAGCCAGGCGCATGGCAGCCTTTCTATAACTCAGGCAATTATTAGCTCATGCGGAACGTCAATGGCTCAAATGGCCCTGTCTATGGGAGTAAATACATTTTATGATTATATTTATGGATTTGGGTTTGGCGCAAAAAGCGGGGTAGGGTTGTACAATGACTCAGCAGGTAATGTGACGGCTGAAAAATATATATCGGATGCAGAGCTTGTGAGGATTAGCTTCGGACAGGCTATTGAAGTGACACCTTTGCAGTATGCTGCAGCGGTATCTGCCATTGCAAACGGCGGAACGCTGATGAAACCTTATATTGTTGAGAAGATTATTTCGCCTGAAGGTGAGATTATTAATGAATACTACCCGGAGGAAATGAACAAAGCTGTTAGCGAGTATACTGCGGATGCCCTCCTTGAGATTTTATATCAAAATGTTGAAAATGGTGCGGCTCAAAGCTGCAAAATTGCCGGTTATGAAATCGGCGGTATTTCAGGGTATTCACAAAAGTATGATGACGATGGGAACATAATACATGATAAATATGTTGTTTCCTTTACTGCGGTAGCTCCGATAGACGAGCCCAGGCTTGTTGTAATCATGGTTGTTGACGAGCCAAAAACTGGGTCCAATTATGGTTCAAAGGTTGCCGCACCCTATGTAAAAGATTTTTTGGACGAGGCATTGCCTTATTTAAATATTCTTCCAGACAGTTCATTATTTGACACTGGAAATATGGTTGAAGTACCAAATGTTATTGAAATGACGCTGGAAGATGCGCGCAGTGAACTGGAAGATGCAGGTTTTGGTTGCATTAGTGAAGGTTTTGATGGTAAAATAATATCGCAAATTCCTAGTCCGGGTTCTATGCTCAAAGCAGGCTCCAATGTTACCGTGCAGCTTAAGCAGGTTTCAGACGGAGGTGAAAGCTATTTGGTGGCGGTCCCGGATTTATTTGGGTTAACTCCTGTTGAAGCGCTGGAGCTGCTTAATGAAAACAATTTGACAATGAGGATTGTTTCAAGCGGCAATGTGGTTATGGAGCAAAACCCAATTGCAGGAACAGAAGTATATAGAGGTTCTCACGTGGCTGTTGAATTTGAGTATTTTGAAAAGGAACAGGACGATACAGAGTAGGAGAACCTTAAAAGTGTAATTACTTTGGAGGTATGGCGATGTTATTAAGCGCGCTGGCAGAAAGCATAGGTAGTAGAAACATAAATTTCAAAGATACCGATATAACAGGTATCGAATTCGATTCCCGGAAAATAAAGCCGGGTAACTTGTATATTTGCATTGATGGGTTTAAAGTGGACGGACATATTTTCGCAAAGCCTTCTGTTGAAAACGGAGCGGCAGCAATTGTTGTAGAACGAGAGCTTGAAGATATTGATGTTCCACAGTTGGTTGTGGAAAACAGCCGGAGCGCCCTTGCTATGTGTGCGGCAGCTTGGTTTAATTACCCCTCAAAGCATTTAAAGATAATAGGGATTACAGGGACAAACGGAAAAACGACGACTTCCCATATGCTCAAAACTCTACTTGATGTTAACGGCATAAAAACGGCCGCATTAGGAACAATAGGGACTTATATCGGCGATGAAGTGCATTCGCAGAAGCTGACAACCCCTGACCCTATGGAACTTCAGGAGATATTCGCCCTTGCAAGGGATAATGACTGCAAGGTAGTAATCATGGAAGTTTCGGCGCACGCACTGGAACTTAACAAAGTGGAAGGAATTAAATTTTTCGCGTCAGCTTTCACAAATTTATCTCAGGACCATCTTGACGACTTTGAGCAGATGGAAAACTATGAAAAAGCAAAGAAAAAGCTCTTTACAGATATTTCTGAAAGGGCAGTAATAAATATGGATGACAATGCGGCAGGAAACATGATTTCTGACTATTCCGGTCAACTGGTTACATACAGCATAAAAGACAAAAATAATGATTTTTATGCGGATGAAATAACCTTGTCAGAGGAAGGATTCC
>CAZDZB010000032.1:0-19207 GCA_964509795.1 uncultured Christensenellaceae bacterium
GGCATCTGTATAATGCCTACTTTAAAAGAGTTCATATGAAAACCCTCCATAAAAATAAGAGTAGATAAAACATGCTTTATCTATCCCAAAGTTTACTACTTTTTAAATGCCATTACAAGGCAAAAGAACGCAGACTTTCATTAATAATTTTTTGATAACATTTACTTTAATAACCTATAGAATAGGCGTATTCCAAAATGTTTTTGCCAATGTCTGCAGACGCGTTCTCTTCAACATATGACTGCTCAGTTATTACGCAAATGGCCAAGGGATGATTTTCGTCATTAATATATGCCAGAAACCACGAATTAGGATACAGGCTTTCATCTGTTGAAGATAGCGCTATGGCGTCAGTGCAGCATATTTCAACTCTGCCGGAATCGTTATTTATATATTCAATTGGATTATCTCCTGTCATATACTGCTGCAGCAGTTTTGCTATATCTTCAGACATAATTGCAGTGCCATTGCTTACAGCAGTTTCTTTTCCGTCAATTGCTTTTAATAATTTGGGTGTTACCATTATGCCGTCATTGGCTATCGCTCCCGCTATCATTGACATGTGCAAAGGAGAGACGGTGTCTTCATGCTGGCCGATTGCAGCATATGCGAAGGCTGCGTCCTCTTCATCTTTTGAAACGCTGATATTTGATGTATATAAAGATAGGCCGGTATAATTGAAATCATAATTAAATTTAAGCTGCTCTGCAAAGTTTGTAAGGTTTTTCGCCCCGAGCTCTACGCCTAGCTCAGCGAATACGCAGTCACATGAGAGGGCAAATGCTTCTTCTAATGTAATTTTTCCGTGTGCTGTGCCGCAGGTTATAGTTTCATCATCAACGGTGTATGAGCCGTTACAGAGAAATTCCCTGTTTTGTATATTTTCAAGGTATTTAACGGCGGCTCCGGCTGTCAAAATGTGAAACAAGGAACCGGGAGCGTACTGCCCCTGAACCGCCCTGTTTATAAAGGCCTCTTTTTCGATATTTTCATCTAGATTATCAAGAATTGATTCAGGGTCAAAGGCTGGAGTAGAAACCATGCACAAAATTTCGCCTGTTGTGTAATCCTGCACTATTACTGCTCCGCTGTAATTCTGCATCAAATCGTATGCGAATACATTCAGATTATAGTCAACGGTTAATTGTATGTCTTCGCCCTGCCGCTGCTGGCCTTTAGTCAGCCTTAAAACTGTTGAAAAAAAGGACTCATTATAATTTAAAAGAACAGAGGCAAACGTTATTTCAGCTCCTGTCGGGCAGTATCCGTAAGTATCGCCTATTAAATGCGATACTGCGTTTCGCACTTGAGAATCGCTGCTGTATGTGCGTTCGCCGTCTTCATAGCCGGCCAGAAGAATAGAATTTGTATCATAGATGCTTCCGATTTGTGTTGTTTTACGCAGTTCGTTGAGGCGCTTGTTGTAGGGTGAATTTATCAGCTTGTCAGATTGCCCCAGTGTAATTAAAAAAGCGATAATTATTAGAAGAAATAAAATCATAATAACGACGGAGGCTTTTATTATGTTTTTTTGTGTTTGAGTCATGCTTCTTCCTCCTCAATATTGTCCACGAAGTTTTTGTGCCCGACAGACAAAATTATGCCCGCCAGCATGAAAGAGACAAGCATTGAAGACCCTCCGTATGAAACGAAAGGAAGTGTGATTCCGGTAAGAGGCATTATCCTTAGTATTCCGCCCAAAATTATAAATGCTTCAACAGCCAAAAGCCCGGTGGCACCGAATGAAATTAACGAGTAGAAAGTGTTTTTTTGCTTAAATGCAATTTTTATGCCTTCATACGCAATTATTATATAAAAACCAATAAGCAATATTCCCATTATGGTTCCCATTTCTTCATTGATTGCTGTAAAAATATAGTCTGTTTCGTATGCAGGAACATATCTGGGAGAGCCTATTCCAAGACCCGAACCAAAAGGCCCGCCCGAAACGATTGAAATAAGCCCTTGTATTATCTGATAGCCTTTATTGTTGGGGTCAGCCCATGGATCCAGCCAAGCATCAACCCTTACCTGAACGTGGGAGAACAAACGATACCCTACGTAAGCTGCAACAAAAAATGCAGCGAGGGCCGACAAAGTGAGCCAGGTGGAACTTTTGCCTGCGTAAAATATAATCAAAAAGACTATGAAATACAGCAATGCCGCGCCAAGGTCGTTAGTGAAGACCAAAAGCAGAATGCTTATCATAGTGAAAATTACGCCGGTTACATAAATATAGAATTTCTGCTTTTTATAAAAAACACTGGCTATGGCAAAAACCAATAAAATTTTCGCGAACTCGGATGGCTGAAAAGATATCCCCAGGGAATCAATTTTTATCCAATTTTGCGCGCCGCCCACAGTTGAGCCAAAAATAGCCGCCAGTGCAAGAAGGGCTAAAACAATACCCATATACAAAAAATGCTTGTCTTCAAGCTTTCTTTTAGCAGAAAGAAAAAGTATAAAAAAATACATTGCGCAATTGCCGAAAAACACCCAGATAAGCTGGCGAACTCCATCCTCTGGAGCAAGACGGTATAGCATGATTAGAGAAACGGCGCAAAGCATATTAACAGATATTATTAAGGGCCGGTTAATATGACTGATGAAGGCTTTTATAATAATATACTGCGTAATTAAAATAAGCAAAGCGCATATACACAAAAACAAAGCCCTTGTGTCAAAGCTGGTGCTTTTGAGCGCAAGAAGCGTGTATCCAGCGATATAAAACAGCGCAATTTCAGCAAAATGCAGCCTTTTTGAATTTTTCTTAATCATCGTTTATTTCTTCCTCGGGAACTGCTATATGAAATATCATTTTTTCGTGTCCGAAAGAGAGGGTGTCCCCGTCTTGTATCTGCATTGTTTGCTCAATGGGATAATTGTTAATATAAATTTTAGAGTTTTTTAATGGAGATACCAGCCACTCTTCACAGTCTAAATACAGCTTTAGATGCTGTCTTTTTACAAAATGAGACTTTATAACAATATCGCAATTGCTGCTTTTGCCAATCAGGTTTTTCTCACCCAAGTCAAAAAACATATTTTTTCTTTTCCATTCCAGAAAAGCAATGTTTAATGAAATGTTAGATAGTTTTTCTTTTCTTATTTCAAAAATTGCCTGAATAAAAACAAGAAAACATAAAAGTATTAATACATACCTGCCGAACATGGCAGTTATTTCATATGCCTGTGCTTCCATACTGTATATAATAATACAATTTACAGGTTTTGGCTATACAAATTATCCGGTTAAAAGACTCTTGTAAGATTTAAAATGATATTGTATAATGATTGGGCGTATTACAGCTGGCGTTTTGCGCAGATAATAAAAGTATATGTGTTGAGTGTCGGAACTTGTGCAACTGTGCCTTGTGAACCATGTCAGGTCCGGAAGGAAGCAGCATTAAGCAATGTGTATGGTGTGCCGCAAGACAATCTGACAGGAGCGTATGCCGATATTGTCTGCGCAAAGCGCCGGTTTTTTATTGATTAGGTGAAGATATGTAAGCTGCACTTGGAATTTCTATCTCTATTAAAGGAGTAATAAGCCGTGCCTGCACAACAAGGCGTTCTTCTTCGTTGTTACCATCTGTACAGGTGGATAATGTAAGGATAGTATCATCTGCTGAAATTACAGTTTCGTTATTATTGAAATAGCTTTTATAAACACACTGGGCCATCAGATTGACAAAATCATCATCAGAAGTAAAATATGTTTCAATATAATAAAAATCTGTGGTAGTTTTAAAAACGTTGAAGACTTCCCATTCCAGTTCCTGATATAATGTGTCATACCGTATTATCATATGTTCTTCAAAAAAGGTCTTTTTAAGATACATATCCAGCTGCCCGAACATGGACCCGTCTTTCATGTTATGACCGTAAATTATAATATTGCGGTCTGTAGCGTTTGCAGAATTGCGTATATCCAAAAATATTGCGCCGTATTTACTTTTTTCCTCATCGGGGCCTTTGTCAAGGTATTTAAAAGGGTCAAGAGGGTCCGGGCTTTGTACAACGGGATAATCAACCTTTATGTTATCAATGCTTATCCAACCCACCATATCAGGATATATATCCAAGTATTCATTATATTTTTCAAGAATTGTTACGGGACTTGCGGTGGCAGGAGATAATGTGCCTGCCGGAGTAACAGTAGGCTCCGCAGAAAAAGAAACCAGCAGCTGCTCAGAAGGCTGGTTAAAAGCAGATTCGTTTGAATACGACCAAAAGAAAACAAACCCAAGGCATGCCAATAGAACAAAAAGCATAAAAACAATAACAGCACGCTTTTTATTCTGAGAGGTGTTGTTTTGGCTTTCATCTTCTTTTTTTAAATAATTATCCTGAATAAACTGCTCTTTGTTTTGAAAAGCCGCATCAGGCGTTTTTTTACTGCGTTTAGACATTTTTTGTTCCTTCTTTAAAATATTATAAAGTATTTTCAATTTACTAACAAGAAAAAAATTACATAAAAAAAAGAAAAAATTCTCCGTGTGGGAGAATTAAAAGATAAATTATTTTTAGCCAGATAAAAGATTAAAGAAACACACCGTTGTGATATACGTTCTGAACATCGTCGTCGTCTTCCATCATATCCAGCATTTTGTTTATTTTTTCCGCCAGTTCTTCGTCTATGTCAACTGTGTTTTGGGGAATCCTTTGGATTTCAGCGCCAAGGAAAACAAGGCCTTTCTTCTCCAATTCATCACGGACAGAAGAAAAATCACCCGGGTCAGTTAAGATTTCATAAATGTCGTCATTGACCTGAAAATCTTCTGCTCCCGCCTCCAAGGCCATCATCATAAGGGTGTCTTCGTCTATATCGTCTGTTTTTTCAATTGCAATTGAGCCTTTTCTGTCAAACATCCAGTTGACGCAGCCTGTTGCGCCCAATGAGCCGCCATTTTTATCAAAGTAAAAGCGCACATTTGACGCCGTACGGTTTTTGTTGTCGGTCATTGCTTCCACAATCACTGCAACCCCGCCCGGGCCGTAACCTTCATACATGATTTCTTCGTAGTTTACATCGTCGTTTTCGCCCGCAGCTTTTTTAATTACCCGGTTAACATTGTCATTTGGCATATTGTTTGATTTTGCTTTAACAATGGCGTCCCTTAACCGAGGGTTCATATCCGGGTCAGAGCCACCCATTTTTACGGCAACGGAAATTTCCCTGCCTATCTTTGTAAATATTTTACCCTTTGCGGCATCAGCTTTGCCCTTCTTGTGCTTTATTGTTGACCACTTGGAATGTCCTGACATTTTTATACCGTAAAGTTTATTATAAACTTTCCCTTTCTTTTAAGTAGTAGTATGTTCTATTACAATGAAGATTTTAACATATAATTATTTGTGAGACAAGGAGACATAACTAATGTTAATGTGATGTTTAAGAATTTCAGCAAAAAATATATTAAAAACCATTTCTAATATGAGAACCTATGGAATTTCTCATTTCAAAAAATGCAGTTATTAAACTTTTGTAGTATGGAATGAACTCGTTGTTGTCTATCATTTTGAAAATGGTTTCTATGTCTGCCCATTTTACGTTTATCACTTCATCTTTTTGCAGGGAAAGGGAATCAACATCCACTTCTCGCTCAACACAGTAGTAATCGGAAAAACCTCTTTCAAAATTTACTGTCAGCAGGGGGCGTTTATCAGAAAAATCAATTTCTATTCCAACTTCTTCTTTAAGTTCACGTGCCACAGCCTGCCTGCTGGTCTCTTTATGTATTGCGCTGCCTGCAGCGGTAATGTCCCACATGCCGGGCCATCCTCTTTTTTCGGGGTGGCGCTGCTGTATCAGCATTTTGCCTTCTGAATTAAAAACACATACTGCCACAACCAAATGAAACTCATGCTTTTCCAGTTTGTCGCTGCGCACCTTTGTTTTTCCTGTTTTTTGTACGTTGATATCATATACATCCCAAAGTTCCATATAAGTGTCCTTTATTCTTATTATTTATAGAGGCTGAAAAATTCCCATATTATATCCTGAGCGTTTATCTGAGAGGGCTGGTCGACTATATAGTTTTCTGAAGGCCAGAAATGTGTCCATCCCTCGTATTCATAATACCACACCTGAACACTGTTATTTGGATTAATATAATAATAAGCTGTCACATCTTCCGAAATGCTTTTAGATTCTGTAATAGTGCATTGGTTTATACCTGCCCAAAACTCAACTGTTTCTCTCGCCGAAAGGCGGCTTTTAAATTCCGGCAGGTACTCTGAGCCGTCGATGGGAACAATTCTGTCGGCAGTGCCGTGAATGTGGCATATGGGAATTGGACCAGCAGGCGAATACTCCAGCCAATTTTCGGGGCTTAAGTTATAAGGATTATAGCTGCTCCATGTATATTCGCTCATCAGCCCGGAAACAGAGGCGGCAGCCCTGAAAACATCGGGCCGTTCGCAGGCAAGAGTGTATGCCATGTATCCTCCGTTTGAAAACCCTGCAACAAAAATCCTGTTTTCATCCAGGCTGTACTTTTCTGCTAAATATAATGCCAAACTTGAAATAAAGCCAACATCATCCACAGTGCTTAAAGCAATTCTGGCATTCCAGTGTGAGTAATTATTATAGGGCTCATATGTGCCCTGGGGATAACACATTATAAATTTGTTTTGCTCTGCCAGTTCATCCCAGCCAAAATTGTATTTAAAAGTCCACGGAGAGCTGGTGTATCCGTGAAGTCCGATAACAAGAGCAGCGTTTTCGGGAAGGTTTTCAGGAATGTAGAGAATGTACTCCCTTAAAACGTTATTATACAAAAAAGTTTCTGTTAATTCTGAGGTTTGCCTGGGAGAAGAATACACTTCAGATGTGTTTTCCGGCGAAACGCAGCCGCAAAACACAATCAAAGCAAATGATATAATAACAGCAATAAAAATTTTCTTCATTTAATTCCCCTGTAAAATATAAAAAAGATATTTTATATGTAGTTTACAACTGAAAGATTAATTTTTCAACATACTATTCTTTATAGGATATTATCAAACAATTTAAAACTTCCAAAAGGATATATATTTGTTTGACACTTAACATGCCATGATATATATTATAAATAGTTGCAATGGAGGGACACAGCATGAGAGAACGAGTATTAATGGACATATTGAAAAGTCCTGTAAGGGTATGGATGAAAACAGTTTTCAGGCCTGAAGTAGTTGAAAATGAAATGGAAAAAGGCGAAGGGCCTGTTATTTTTATCGGAAACCATGTAACATTTGAGGATCCGATTTTGGCCATGCTTTATTCAAACAGGCCGATTAGTTTTTTAGGCGCGAGAATAAATTACGACAATAAATTCAAAAAAGTCATTTTTGACCTTTTTAAGATAATTCCTTTTACAAAAGGCAAGATGGACATAAAAGCGTTAAAAGAACTCAAAAAATGTATAGACAGAGGCAAATCGGTGGGGCTTTATCCAGAAGGGGGAAGAACATGGGACGGAAGCAATATATACATTATTGAATCAATATCCAACCTCATTAAACTGCTCAGAGTTCCGGTATACTGTGTTAATTTAAAAGGATGTTATTTTGTTAAGCCAAGGTGGGCCAAAAAATATCGCAAGGGTAAAACCATGCTCAGCATAACCAAAGTCCTTTCCAAAGAGCAGGTGAAAAAAATGAGCAGCGACGAGGTTCTTGACGCTGTTAAGCAGGCGCTGACATATGACGAATATGAAAGGCAAAGAAAGGATATGATTCCTTACGAAGGCAAGGATTTGGCAGAAAGCATAGAAAAAGCCATTTTTAAATGCCCCAGCTGCATGGCAGTTGACAGCCATACATCAAAAGGAGATGAATTCTGGTGTACAGAGTGCGGCAAAAAATACAGCGTTGACAAATACGGATTTATACATGGCAGCGACAAGTTTGATAACCTTCACAGCTGGAACATGTGGCAGCTTGACTATATAGATGAGATATATGAAAAGAGTATGCCGTTTACAAGCAAAGACGTTAAACTGACAATAGTTAAAAACAAAAGGCACAAAAAAACGGTATGTGATTTTACGCTTTATAAAGATAAAGTAACATTAGGAGAAATTGAAATACCTGCTGAGGATATTTCAAGCCCTAATCTGGTGTTTACAAATACAGTTGAGTTTTTTGTGGGCAAAACAAAATATAGAATAAAAAATGACCCCAAAAGACACACTTCAATTACACTAATTGAAAAACTTCTAAAAAAGATGGTTCCCAAAAACGAGGATGAAAATTAAAACAGAAAGATTAAAAAGGAAAAAATAAATATGGTAAAAACAGAACAAGTAAAATATAAAGAGTTCGGAAACTGTGTAAGGATATTCAACGAAACAGCGGAAATATTTGTGACACTGGATTTTGGACCCAGAGTGATAAAATACGCTTTGCTTGGCAAACCAAATGTGTTTTGCGAGCATATGACAGAAGAGCCCCAGAACGAAGAAACGGGTTGGAAAATGTACGGCGGGCACAGGCTTTGGCATTCTCCTGAGGACCCTGTCAGAACTTATGCACCTGACAACCAAAAGATAAACTACATTCCGATAGAAAACGGCATACAAATAACTTGCGAAATAGAAAAAACAACAGGGCTGCAAAAAAACATAATAATAATATTATCACAGGAAACAGCGGAAACTGCAGTTATTCATTCCATAGCGAACAGAGGGCAATGGCCTGTTGAGTACGCGGTATGGGCCATTTCAATAATGGCAGCAGGAGGCGTGGAAGTAATACCGAACAACCAAAACGATACCGGCCTTGTGCACAACAGAAGCATTAGCCTATGGCCCTATGCTAAAATGACAGACGGAAGAGTTTATTGGGGAGACAAATACTTAACACTTCGTCAAGATACAAAGGCACAATTACCTTTTAAAATGGGAACAACCAACAATCAGGGCTGGGCGGCTTACTTTAACAATGGAGACGCCTTTATAAAGAGGTATGCTCATTTTGAGGGCGAAAACTATCCAGACAATAATGTTAGTTTTGAAACATATACAAATGAATTTATGCTGGAAGTTGAGACATTAAGCCCAATGATGAAAGTAAACCCGGGAGAAATGCTTGAACACATTGAAGTGTGGAACATAACGCCCGATGTAAAAGCACCGGAAAACACAGAAGAATCCATACAGGAAGCTGTTGACAAGCTGGATATTCCGGCATCGCTGATTGACGATGGATGCGGATGCGGAGACGATTGCGACTGCGGCGGAGGCCACCATCACCATCATGATGATGGATGCGGATGCTGCGGATAAATCAGAAAATTTCAGGCCGCTTAAAAAGCGGTCTTTAAAACGTTAAAAAACAAGTTTTAATTAAAACAATTTATATGGAGCAAACAAACATATTTAATGACAGATATAACAAAAATTTATAAAGCGGCAAAGAGAATACCATATGATGAAACATCAAAATTTGTTATTATGAGCGATGTTCACAGAGGAACCGGAAAAAAGGCGGATGACTTTGTGCAAAACAAAAATCTTTATATAAACGCACTGGAAGCCTATTATGGCAAGGGCTTTACATACATTGAGCTTGGTGACGGCGAAGAGCTTTGGGAAAACAGGTGTGTTAACAAAATAATCAATGCGAATATTGACGTATATATGCTGCTTAAAAATTTTTATGATAACGACAGGCTCTATTTTTTATGGGGAAATCACGATATAGTAAAGCAAAGCAAGCCGTACACAAAAGAAAAATTCTATAAGTATTTTGATAAAACAGATAACCAATACAAAGAAATGTTTAAAAACATCAGCATGCATGAAGCACTTGTTTTGAAAAACAAGAATTTTAATGGCGAGATTTTTCTTATTCATGGGCATCAGGCGGACTTCTTTAACAGTAAATTATGGATGCTGGCCAGATTCTTGTCCAGGCATCTGTGGAAAGTGATGGAGCAGCTTGGAGTGCAGGACCCAACGAGGCCGGCAAAAGCAAAGAATAAAAAGCTGCTAGTAGAAAAAAAGCTGACGGAATGGTTAATGGAAAATAAATGCATACTTATTGCGGGACATACTCACAAAGCAATGTTTTCTGATTTTGATGTGCCGCCGTATTTTAACGACGGATGCTGCGTAAGAAAAGGAGAAATAACAGCCATTGAAATAGAAAACGAAGAAATAACATTAGTAAAATGGGAGGAAAGAGCTGGGGAGAATAAGGAAAAGTATTTTACTAAAAAAATACTTGCAGGCCCGGAGAAAATAAAAAAATGCAAATGTTATTGATTTAAACGTAAAATGAAATGAAATAAAATTGGGCATAACAAATTAAAAGAAGGCTTCTTATTTAAAGCCTTCTTTTGTATTACACAACTAACCTTTAGATTACAAATTCAGATTAATTCCTCCACTGCCTCCTGATGCAGGGAAATATTTATGTATTACTTTTGCCACATTAGGTATTGTTATTGTCTGCAGCCATATGTCACCGGGGCCGGTAACGGTGGCAAGCAGCAGTCCTTCACCGCCCAGTGCGATGTTTTTAATTCCTTTTACCATGGTAATTTCCGTTGTGACTGAAGGGGATTGCATGGCTATGTGGCCGGGGTCAATTACAAGCTTTTGCCCTGCCTGCAATGTGTATTTTATTGAAGCGCCGTCAATTTCTAAAAACACCCATCCCGGGCCGGTGAATTTCTGCATTATAAAACCTTCTCCTCCGAAAAAGCCCACACCTAATTTTTTTCTTATGTGTATGGAAACATTGACTGAAGATTCAGCACATAAAAAAGCTCCTTTCTGGGCAATCAATTCCTCGCCGGGCGCTAATTGCGTGGCATAGATTTCGCCGGGGAAAGAAGACGCGCAGGCCATCAATCCGGGATTGTTTGATTTATTTGTATATGTATTTAAAAACACAGTTTCTCCTGCTGCTGCGCGGCTGATGCCTTTTAAAAGCCCGCCCTTCATGTTGGTATCCATTTCAAGGTTGGGAGTCATCCACGACATTCCGCCTTTTTCTGTAATTAAGGACTCTCCCGCCTCCAATGTTATTAAGGCAACAGGAAGGTTTCCGCCTTGTATTTCGTGTTTCATTTTTTTACCTCTTTCTTTTTATTTATATCAGGCATTAAGGAAAATGCCAGTGTAATAAGTTATATAGGCAAAAAAACGGCAAATAACACATGAATGCTGTAAATTTTTCAACTTAGCAGAATTATATAAAACAATAATCAATATTTGTGTTCCAAAATAATATATTATGTGATATATTATTAACACATATTTATAGAGAAAATAATAGCTTTTTTAGGCTAAATATATTTTTCAGGTGGCAAAATGTTAGATATAAGAAAAATCAGAGAAAATCCGGATGAAGTGAAAAAGGCCCTATTAAAAAGAAATTATGAGGCCGATTTTGACGTGCTGCTTAAGCTTGATGAGCAGAGGAAGCAGTTAATCACGGAAGTTGAGCAGATGAAAGCCCAGAGGAACAAGGCCAGCAAGGAAGTTGGACAAATAAAAAGAGACGGAGGCGACGCTTCTCATTTGTTTGAAGAGATGAAAATAACTTCAGACAATATAAAAGAACTGGACGCAAAAGTAGCGGAAGTGGATGCCAGCATAAAAAAATTCGTTGAGGCATTGCCTAATCTTCCCGATGAAGATGTCGTTTCAGGGGGAAAAGAAAACAACCAGGTCGTAAAGACAGTTGGTAAAAAACCTGAGTTTAACTTTGAAATAAAAAATCATGTAGACCTTGCAACAATCCTAAACCTCATAGATTATGAGAGGGGTGTAAAGCTGGGAGGAAACGGATTCTGGCTGTACAAAGGTGCAGGCGCGCAAATAGAGTGGGCGCTGCTTAATTATTTTGTGTCGGAACATATAAAGGACGGATACGAGTTTGTTCTTCCCCCGCATATGCTTAATTATGAGTGCGGATACGGGGCAGGGCAGTTCCCGAAATTCGAAGAAGACGTATTCAGGCTTCAGGGAGACAAATTTATGTTTATGCTTCCTACTGCTGAAACTGCATTGGTGAACATTTACAGGGACGAAATATTAACAGAGGAAGAACTGCCAAAAAGGATGTTTGCCTATACCCCCTGCTACAGAAGGGAAGCGGGCAGCTACCGTGCCAATGAAAGAGGAATGATAAGAGGGCATCAGTTCAACAAAGTGGAAATGTTTGCTTTCACAAAGCCGGAAGACAGCGACCAGCTTCAAAAAGAATTGATAGATAAAGCCTGCAGGCTGGTAGAAGGCTTGGGACTGCATTACCAGCTTACAAAATTAGCGGCAGGTGATGTGTCGGCGACCATGGCCAGCACATATGATATTGAAATCTGGATGCCATCCATGAATGAATATAAAGAGGTAAGTTCGGTGTCAAACGCCCGCGATTACCAGGCAAGAAGGGCTTCCTTGAAATTCAAAAGGAAGGGCAGCAAAAACACAGAGCTTATGCATACGCTCAATGGTTCGGGGCTTGCGACAAGCAGGCTGCTGCCTGCGATACTTGAACAGAACCAGCAGGCAGACGGAAGCGTAAAAGTGCCGGAAGTACTGCAAAAATACATTGGCTTAGACGTATTAAAACCATAAGATGATTTAAAAATCAATAAAAAGAGCTATGTTTCAACTTGAACAGAGCTCTTTTAAAATGCTGTTTTATAGAATAACACAGAGCTTAAATTAATTACTTAAGCTCTGTGAGCAGGGGCTTTTAAAAAAGTTATCCACAGGCATTGTGGATAATGTTAATAATTATTCTGTTATAAAGAACGCACTTTTAGAATACCGTCTATTTGTTCTAGTGAGCTTAAACATTTGTCGCTGGGGCTGTCGTCCAAATCAATAATTGTGTAGGCAAGAGACTCTTTGGATTTGTTTATCATATTGGAAATATTGTGGTTTTCATCGGCAATAATTTGGGTTATTTGTCCCACCATATTTGTTTTGTTTTTGTGCAGTATTGCAAGGCGGTATTGGCCGGAGCGAGGCTGGCTGCAGTCAGGGTAGTTGACAGAATTTTTAACATTTCCGTTTTCCAGGTAATCTTTTATTTGCTTTGCTGCCATTTCGGCGCAGTTTTCTTCGGACTCTTTGGTGGAAGCGCCAAGGTGTGGAATGGCAATTACGTTTTTTACTCCGAGAAGTCTTTTATCTGGAAAATCTGTGACGTATTTTGCCACCTTGCCGCTTTGCAGAGCATCCAGAACGTCCTTAACATTGACAAGCTCTCCTCTGGCAAAGTTTAAAATCACAACACCGTCTTTGCACTTTGCAATTGTGTCTTTGTTAATCATGTGTTTTGTTTGGTCCAGCAAAGGAACATGCAGAGTAATAAAATCGCCGTTTGAAAATATTTCATCCAGGCTGATTCCCCTATTTACTGAACGAGATAGGCTCAACGCGGCATCAACCGTCATAAATGGGTCGTATCCGGTTACTTCCATGTCAAGGGCTGTTGCCGCGTTTGCCACCAATGCACCTATGGCTCCCATGCCTATTATGCCTAGGCTTTTGCCGGAGATTTCCCCGCCTGCAAAGTTTTTCTTGCCTTTCTCAACGACGGATGAAACACTATCGTTTTTCTCAAGGCTTTGAGCCCATTGCATTCCCCCGTAAATATCCCGGGCAGATAAAAGCATGCCGCAGACTACCAACTCTTTTACTCCATTAGCGTTAGCGCCGGGAGTATTAAAAACAACTATGCCTTTTTGGGCAAAATCATCGTAAGGTATGTTATTATACCCTGCGCCGGCTCTTGCTACGCATTGGAGTTCTTTATTTGCAGAATAATCATGCATAGAAGCAGAACGCACTAGTATTCCGTCGGGACTGTTCTCATCATCAGATAATGTGTAGCTGTCGGGTGAAAGGTATTTACTTACAATATCAGATACAGGATTTAGTTTTCGTATTTTGTACAGTGATTATTCCTTTCAAAGGCTATTGTAATTGGTGAAGCTTTTAATATCAATTTTTAAATAGGTGCCTTGCAAAAATATTTTTTAATTAAAACTTGGTTAAAGTGATACCGTTTCTATAAAAATAACCGTATTCAGAAGATTTTTTGATTGAGAAACTTTTAACAAACATTTTGATTAATATACATTATATAAAATAATATTCATTTTTACAAGAGGATATAATACTTTGCAGTATATATTTACTTTAAAATTACAATAACCTGTGATATTATATTTAGCAGATAAAGATAAAAATTATTTACTATGACTATAAAAGGGATGACATAAATGAAAAAACCCAGAATAGATTTTTCCAATGACAGGCTGAAGCTTAATTTTGACATTATGGCAGCGGGAAAAACGATAAAAAGAGATATGGTAATACATCATAAAGATATTCAGTCAGTTACCATTGAATATTACCTTGAAAGAGCAGGGTTTAAGGACTATGAATCCGAAAGAATTGTAATAAGAACAAAAAAACTAAACGCTCCGATTATTTACTATGGAATAAAAGAATTTGAATGGTATGACAATTATAAAAACGGATTAAGAAAATTTGCCGTAGACAATAAAATAAAATTAAATGATCAGGTCTTAACCTGAAGTTTAAGTTTTTTTGCTTTTCTGGATTCAAGCATAGCGTTAAGAATTTGGGCAGACAGAATCAAAATCATGCCTGCTACTGCATAATAGGAAGGCTTTTCACCGACCAGAATGAAAACCCATACTGGGTTCAGTAACGGCTCAATTAAGGATAAAATGCTGGCATCCACAGAAGAGACCTTCTTTCTTCCCGCATAAAAGAAAACATATGACAGCCCAATTTGGGCCACTCCCAAGATTATCAGATAAATAACGCTTGATAAATCCTGAGGATAATAAACCGTATTCCACGGAACTAACAACGCCGCGAAAGGAACAATAAGAAGGTTAAGGAGGGAAGTAAGGGCTATTCCGCTGACACCGTAATCAAATCCATACAGGTAAATGACCACGGCAAAAGCTGCGCCGCTTATAACCGCAAGAAGGTTTCCGGCGATATTGCTTCCGCTTCTAGGCTCAAGAAGGAAAGAAGCAATACCTAAAAGTATAAGGATCATAGGAATAATTTTTTGTTTATTAAGAGTTTTCTTAATTATCCATACGCCTAAAAACAAAAAAAGCGGTGCGCTGTATTGAATAGTTATGGCGTTCGCCGCCGCTGTCAGCTTGGTGGAAATTACAAAAGTCGTGAGGCAGGTGCTGTAGCTTAAGCTAAGAAGAATAAGCTTTTTGATATTTTTGATTTTTTTAAACCGTACAAAAGGCAGCAGGGCGATTCCCGCGACAGCGCTTCTTCCAAGGGATATAAACGCCGGGTTGGCGTCAATGTTTTTTATTAAAACTCCGCCCGAGCTCCATATGAATGCCGCAATTAAAATATATAATCTGGCCAGATTCAGTTCGGTATTTTTATTAATCATAATGAGACATTCTAGCACATGAGAATAGTTATTGCAATATGTTGAAAGAGGCCTTTTGATTTGTTATACTGATAATACAAATAAAAGATGAGGGTAAAGAAAATGAATAAAAAAATAACTTTAATAGTGCTGGACGGAGTAGGAACAGGGCTTGCGCCTGATGCAAAAGAATTTGGTGATGAGGGCGCGGACACACTAGGCTCTGTGCTTAAAGAATATCCTGAAGTAAATTTGCCGAATCTTAAAAGCCTTGGCCTTTTGAATATGCGCAATGAATTTAATAAAGAAGACCATAAATTACCGGAACATCTATTAGGCTCATACGGAAAATGCGCGGAAAAATCCATGGGTAAAGATACAACTATAGGCCATTGGGAAATGGCAGGAATAATCACGCCGAAGCCTTTTCCAACGTATCCTAATGGATTTCCAAAGGAAGTAATAGATGAGTTTACTCAAAAAACGGGATATGGAGTTTTGGCCAACAAACCAGCCTCAGGCACAGAAATAATAAAAGAACTGGGCCAAGAACATATAGAAACAAAAAAACTAATTGTTTATACTTCGGCAGACAGCGTATTTCAGATTGCTGCCCACGATAGTATAGTACCTATTGACGAGCTTTATGATATATGCCAAAAAGCAAGAGAAATTTTAAAAGGTGAACACTCAGTGGCAAGAGTGATAGCCCGCCCGTTTACAGGAGAATACCCGAATTTCACAAGAACAGCAGACAGAAAAGATTTTTCTCTTTCGCCGACAGAGCTAACAATGCTAAATTACATGGATGAAGCGGGAATGGAAACAGTGGGTGTAGGAAAAATAGAAGACATTTTTAACAAAGACGGCATAAACAAGGCGATTCATTCCCATGGCAATCCGGACTGCCTGGAGGCTACATTAAAGGAAATCCAAAGAGATTTTTCCGGTATTCTTTTTGTTAACCTGGTCGATACGGATATGGTATACGGGCACAGGAATGACATTGAAGGATTCGCAAAATCACTGGAGGAAACTGACAGATATATAGGAGAATACATGAAGCTGCAGAAGGATAATGATTTGCTGATAATTACAGCGGACCACGGCGTAGATCCGGGATATCCGGGAACAGACCACACAAGAGAATGTGTGCCTCTTTTGATTTATTCAAAATCCATGCCGGGCGGAAAAACCCTGGGAACCAGAGAAACGTACGCGGACATTGCGGCATCCTGTATGGATTATCTTGGCCTGGACAGCAAAAAAATAAACGGTAAATCATTTATATGATGAGAAAGGATAATATTTGAAAAAGCCTTCAACTGGGTATTTAATACTCAAGGGAGCGATAAACTTCCTTTTATCAATTTTAGTCAAAATAAACGCGACAGGCTATGAAAACTTTGACAAAACCAAACAATACGTAATTGTGAGCAACCACACAAGCTGGCTTGATTTACTTTTGCTGATTGCCAAAACGCCCAGAACATTTCAGCTGGTTTCCTTGGCAGAAAAGGCGGGAGCATATCAGCAGAAATTTATAAAGTTTCTTATATTAAAAAGCGACCTGAAAATAGTCGAAATAGACAGAGCCAGCCAAAAATCCAGAATGACAGGATTAAGGCAGATAATAAAAATGGCAAATGAAGGCTATCCTGTTGTGATATTGCCCGAAGGCAGGATAAACAGAGACGGGACCAGGCTGTATCCTTTTTATACAGGAGTGTTTTTCGCGGCACTTAAAACCGGGCTGCCCATACTGCCCGTTTATATACGCGGAACTTCAAAAGTATATTTCAGGAGAAGAGTGAATGTTAATTTCGGCACTCCACTGGAGGCTGAAAAAAATGAGACGGCAGAGAGCCTGGCAGTAAGGACATATCACCACATGCTGGAAAATGTTCAGCCCGAAGAGCCTAAAAACAGGCCAAGAAAAGTAAGACATGATTTAACCAAAGCCTTTTTAGGGGACTATGAATACCCGCCTGAAGAACCGGGAAAAATACTAGCGGATGGAAGAGACGCTGCCAGTACATTTGGGGAAGTGAATGAGGACTCCAAAGAAAGATATATGAAAAATGAAGTATGAATAAGATTAATTAATAAGTTTTGTGCTAAATCAAATATATAAAAAGCCTGGGACGCAAAATGATTGTCACAGGCTTTTAAAATATATTTATTCTGTGATAGTATTGTCCTTTTCTAATGATACTATTTCCTGCCTAAGCAGAATTAATTTATAAACCTCATCCGCGCTTTCTATTCTGTAAAAACAGTTGTTATATGCGGGCACGTTCACAGAGGATATGTTGGTTTTATTGATACCTGTATTAAAAGAAGGACTGAACATAATGTTTCCCGTATTGTCACGGTTTCTGGTTATTTGAATGCCATCCGTATTTTTTATTAAAGCAGATCTAAAAGTGCCGGAAGAAGTGTCAATATTTATTATTAACCTTTTATCGGTTATATAGTAACAAGTGTTTAAAGCTTTCATTTTTTCTTTACGGGGAGCAACGAACACAATAAATACGCCTATTGCAACAAAGGGAAGCCCGAACAACGGAAAAAAGTATTTAAAAAACATAGCGGTGGAATCGGACGTTGAAATAGCCCTGGTCATCAGAAAGGCGGTAATTGTCCAAAAAAGACTGAAACCCAGCCATATTAATCCGAACATCGACTTAGCAATATTGCTGAAGTTAAAATTATCTGATATATGCGGCCGCCCCTCCCAAAGTATTTCTTCATTTGGCAAAAGATTATTTTGTATTGATGTGTCCATATCTATATCTCCTATTGGATAATATCAGTATGCTCTGCAGGTTTTTTTTGCAAGTTGCTTTTTTGTTCCATTATAACATTATACATCTTTTTCGCATTATCAATATTATGAAACTCATGGCACAGATTTTTATAACCTGAAGAATTCAGCCAGTCAAATTCCAGGGAAACTGCACCTGAACGAGAATTGACTATATTAATTTTGTCTAAATTTAGCAGATAGCTGTATCTTAATGAGGATAATTTCTCGTTTTTTAGTTCCAGAAGCCTGTAATTTGTAATATAATACATTATTATTTTTGACCGGTTTTTATACCCGGCAAAAAGCCCGCCCAATAGCGGCAGCCCTAAAAAGTAAACGGGCAGTCCGATGCTCGCCGTCAAACTAAGGTCAAATAAAAAATACAAAAGAATAAAGCCCGCAATCATTGCAATAAATAAAAGAGAAAACAAAGCAGTTTCATTAAAAACTTCTTTTTTTGTGCGTATCTCTTTTTTCTGCCTTTCCATCCATACAATGTGCTCATCCGCATACATTGCAAAAGGTGCAACCGGGTTAGAATCCAAAACTGCTAAAGCTCCTTTTTAAATAGTGACATTACAGTGTCCGGTTTTGCTTTCCCCTGAGTTTTTTTCATTACCTGGCCCATCAAAAAGCCAATGACCTGCTGTTTGCCGTCCTTGTATTGCTGAACGGGTGCCGGATTTTCGGCAATTACTTCCCGTACAATTGCAAGAAGCTCGTCTTCGTTGCCCATCTGCTTTAAGCCCTTGCTTTCAATAATGCTTTGAGGGGAACCTTCACCTGCAAACATAGCTTCAAGCACGGTTGTTTTGGCGGTTGAAATGTTGATTATCCCGTTATCGACTGAATTAATAAGTGCTGCTAAATCAGATGGCGAAAAACAGACATCTGCAAACTCCATTTCTTTTTCTTTTATTATTCTTAGCATATCCACCATAATAAAGTTTGAAACGCTTTTAATGTTTTCAGTATATTTTAACACTTCTTCAAAGAAAAGAGAAATAT
>CAZDZB010000033.1:0-19129 GCA_964509795.1 uncultured Christensenellaceae bacterium
CATGGCCACATCCTGAGTTTCCCACTCCTAACAAAACTTGAAAAGATGCATTTCTTAAGCGAAAACGGCCCGGATGTAATGATTTCATATAAAGTTAATGAAAAGGGCAGCCAAATTGATGTAGAGAATTTTGTAAAAGAGGTGCTTTTAGATAAGCTTGGTGCGAAAGTCATTGTAACAGGAAAAGAAGATAAAAATATAGAGACACTTCGTAAATGTTCAAAAGAGTATGGAATAAAATTAGAAGAATGTGAAACCGTTAAATTTGACGGTGAATCAGTAACATCAGAGAATATTCTGAAAGAAGTAGCAGAAGGCTCTCTGGAAAAAGCCATAGGCATGATGGGGCATCATTATCTTATAACAGGCGAAGTAATGCACGGCAAGGCACTGGGCAGAACAGTAGGAATGCCCACAGCTAACATAGGCTATAAATCTTATAAACAGCTTCCTGCCTGCGGTGTATACGGCACACTTTCAACTATAGACGGAGTAAAAGTAAAAGGCCTGACCAACATAGGAAAACGCCCTTCAGTTGACAGTTTTGATTATATTACAGTTGAAGCATTTCTTCTGGACTTTTCAGGAGACCTTTATGGAAAAATTCTTGACCTTGAAGTCCATGTGTTTATACGCGGAGTTATGAAATTCAATGGCCTTGACGAGGTTAAAGCGCAGGTAGACAAAGACATCGCCTCGATAAGGGATTACCTTGACAATCTGTAAGTTGTGTGGTTTATTATTAATGAAACAAAAATGATATCAAGCGCTCGAAAGCAAAAAGCGTTGACCATAAATAAATAAGAAAGGAGAACAGCAGCGTGGATAAAAACGATAAAAAAAGTTTGATACATATGTCCTCAAGAATTGGTTGAGCAAGCAAATTCGGTCCGGCGGACTTAGAAAAAATACTGTATCATCTTAAAGACAAAGAAAATCCATATGATCCTAATGTGCTTGTTGGTTTAGAATGCGCAGACGACGCAGGCATATATAAGATTTCTCCTGACTTAGCCCTGGTTCAGACAGTGGACCTTTTCACGCCCATTGTCGGTGACCCATATACATACGGGCTTATTGCTGCTGCTAACTCTCTTAGCGATATTTATGCAATGGGGGGAACGCCCATAACAGCGCTTAACGTTTCGTGCTTTTCTATTGAGATTGAAATGGAAATGCTGGCGGAGATTCTCCGCGGAGCGGCGGACAAGCTGGCCGAGGCCGGGGCTGCATTGCTTGGCGGGCACACAATAACAGACAAAGAAGTGAAATACGGAATGGCAGTTACCGGCATAATCCACCCCGACAAAATCATTACCAACGGCGGCGCGAAGCCGGGGGATAAACTTGTCCTGACGAAATATTTGGGAACCGGAATAACCAGCAACGCATATAAAAACGCTCTTATCGGCGATGAAGCTTTCGCTCAGACCGTAGAGTCGATGACAACCCTCAACAAGTACGCGTCAGAAGCCATGATTGCAGTAGGCGTTAACGCCTGCACAGACATCACGGGCTTTGGCCTTGCAGGGCACCTTAATGAGATGCTTTCAGCAAGTGAAGTAAGCTGCATATTGAGCTTTTCAAAGCTTCCATTGCTGGATGGCCTGCTTGAACTCGTTGGCGGAGACCAGGCGACCGGCGGCGCATACGTAAACCAGATATATTTTGAAAAGCACGTAGTTTTTGAAGATGAAATATCTGAAGATGAAAAAATGGCCATATTTGACCCGCAGACATCGGGAGGGCTTTTGATTTCTGTTGATTCACAAAAAGCAGAAAAATTAATGGAAGAGCTCAAAAACTGTAATGTAAACGCGGCGATTATCGGAGAAATAGTACCCAGTGTAAATAATGAGCATAAAGTAAAAATGAGAAGGTAATATTTGAATATTATCTTCTGTTTGCTATGTTTTTATATCGTTTTTAATATTCTTTTGCTTCAAAACAGCAAGATATTGATAAAACAGCACAAAAATAAAAAAATAACAGTTTGAAGTCTTATAACTAAACGTAAATTACCCGAACCAAACGAAGCAATTATATTAAACATAGTATAATTGCGGCAAACACGAAAGCTGCAAAGAGAAGTTGTTTTACCAAAAATCAGGCATTTTGCGCCGAAAAAGCACAAAAAGAATCAAAAAGTGTTGACTTATTGACAAGAAAAAAAGCAAGAGATATAATGCAATTATATTATTAATAGAATAATTCGTTATTGTAAGCTTGCTTAATTAAATAAAGAAGGAGAAAGCAATAATGGATCCGTTATCATTTGTAAAAAAAGAACCGTATAAATTGTACATTAATGGTGAATTTACAGAGTCCGCATCAGGAGAAACCTTTGACGTGATTAACCCTGTAAACAATAAACCCTTCGCCAAAGCTTACAAGGGCGGCGTAGATGACGTTAAAAAGGCAGTTAAAGCAGCCAGGAGCGCTTTTGACGAAGGCCCTTGGGGCAAAATGTCAGCAAAGGAAAGAAGCAAGCTGATAATCAAAGCCGGACAGATTCTGGCACAGAGGCTGGAAGAGTTTGCGGCAATTGAAGCACTGGAATGCGGAAAGCTTTACATGAGCGCACTGTATTTTGAAGGACAGATGAGCCTTGACGCTTTTGAATATTTCGCGGGAAAGGCCCGAAACCTGGAAGGCAAAGTTGTGCCTTGCGAAGCGGGGCACATGAACTATGTAGTATGGCAGCCTGTTGGCGTAGTGGGAGAGATTCTTCCATGGAACGGCCCGTTTATGATGGGATGCCAGAAGGTTAACGCCATTTTGGCCGCGGGAAACACTGTGGTCATAAAGCCCTCATCATGGGCGTCGCTTAGCATGATGCTTTTGGCTGAAGTCTATCACGAAGCGGGATTTCCAAAAGGAGTTGTAAACGTGGTAACAGGAGCAGGCTCAGTGGTGGGCAATGCTTTGGTTGAAAGCCCATTGGTTGACATGGTGTCAATGACAGGCGGAACAGACGTGGGCAAGGAGATAATCGGAGCTTCAAAAGACACGGTTAAAGACATTGCTTTAGAGCTCGGCGGAAAAAGCCCCAATATAGTTTTTGACGATGTTGACGTGGACGAAGCCGTGAAATGGGCTAGGTTTGCATTCACATTAAATTCAGGTCAGGTATGCGTATCCGGAACAAGGCTGCTGCTTCACAAAAACATATATGAGGAGTTTTTGACAAAGCTTAAGGCAGAATGCGAAAAGTTTGTCCCGGGCGACGGTTTTGATTATGAAAAGGGAGTCAATTTCAGTACACTCATTTCAAAAACCCATGCCGGCAACGTGTGGAAATACATTGAAGCAGGAAAAGCGGAAGGAGCCAGGCTGGTGACAGGAGGAGAGCCATATGCTGATCCGAAACTTGCAGAAGGCAACTTCGTTCCGCCCACAATTTTTGCGGATGTTAAGCCTGAAATGAAGATATTCCAGGAGGAGATATTCGGGCCGGTTCTTTGCGTAACGCCTTTTGAAACAGAGCGGGAAGCAATAGAATTAGCCAACGGCACAGAGTATGGGCTGGCAGGCGGCATATTCACTTCAAACATAAAAAGAGCCATACGTGTGGCAGACAAAATAAAAAGCGGACAGTTATATATAAATACGTATTTCAGCAAAGCTATGATTGAATCTCCGGGAACAGGCTGGAAGGAGAGCGGAATAGGCGTGGCAGGAATACACAAATACATGATATCAAAGACAGTGTTTATCAACTTGATAGACAACGACCTGCCTCCCGCGTAAAACGGGATACAGGCAAAAATCAGGAGAGTATTGGTTTGACAGAAAATAATAATGAAATAAACATCGGCTTAAAACTGCGGAATTTAAGGAAAATAAGGAACATTTCCCTGCAGCAGCTTTCAGAAGACACGGGCATGAGCTATTCATATTTGTCAGGGCTGGAAAACGACAAACATTCCATTTCCATAGTCAATCTGCAGAGGCTGTCAAACTACTTCGGAGTTGACCTGGTACATTTCCTTGACACAAGGAACTCAGGAACAATCCTTGTAAGAAAAGGAGACAAAGAAGGGTATGTGTCCGAGGACGGAATCACTTTCAACATGATTACGTCAAATGAGATGAAAAACCTCCAGGTGTCACATGTGCTTTTGCCTCCGAATTCTCCTTCGGAAAAGAACGTGCATAAACACGGTCAGGGGCAGGAAATGATTCTCGTGCTAAAAGGCGAAGTTGTGGTGATGGTTGAAAGCGAAAAAAGCCAGCTTGAGCAGGGGGACTTACTGATTTTTGACTCTGATATTGAGCATTTGATTTACACAGTGGAATCCGAAGCGGAAATTTTAATTGTGTCGAGCCCTCCGCACGGAACTAGAGTAATATAGAAAACCATAAGCACAGGAAGCGTAATAAGATTTAAAAGCAATATAAATAACAGCAAAGGAGAGATAGTTTTGGCTGGACTTAAAGCAGTGCACTATATAAACCAATTCTACGCAGGCATGGGCGGCGAAACCATGGCGGACGTTGGATTTAGTGTGACAAATGAAAAAAAAGGCCCTGCTATAGGCTTAGAACAGATGTGGGGCGGTGAAATGGAAATCGTAAAGATTATGGTCTGCGGTGACAATTTCATCAATAATGATGATAATTTCCAGAGCATTTTGCCGGAAATAAAAAAGGTTATAGAGGATGTTAAGCCCGATGTGTTTATCGCCGGGCCGGCATTCAACGCAGGGCGATATGGCGTGGCGTGCGCAAAAGTGGCCGATTACGTAAGAAAAGAACTTAATGTTCCCAGCGTATCGGCAATGTGGCACGAAAACCCGGCTGTTCCTATGTATGTGAAGGATAATTATATAATATCAACTACGGAAACAGCAGTGGGCATGAGAAAATCACTTCCCATACTGGCGAAATTCGCCTTAAAGCTGGCAAAAGGACAAAAGATAGGCTCTGCAAAAGAGGAAGGATACCTAAGAACAGGGCACAGATACAACGAATTTCACGAAAAAACAGGGGCTCAGAGAGTGGTTGAAATGCTGCTTGATAAGCTCAATAACAGGCCGTATGTCACGGAGGTGCCGCTGAGAGGTTTTGAGCTGGTGCCGCCGGCTGAGAAAATCAGTGATCTTAAAAACACAAAGATTGCACTTATTACAACAGGCGGGCTTGTGCCTGTGGGCAACCCGGACAAGCTGCGCCAGTCATTTGCGATAAATTACGGAAGCTATGACATTGAAAACCTTGATTCACTTGACAGAGGCGTATACGAATCCATTCACGGCGGATACGACACAACCTTTGCAAGCGATGACCCGCATAGGCTTATTCCCCTTGACGGAATGAGAGAGCTGGAAAAAGAAGGCGTCATAGGCGGCGTGCACAAATACTTCATGTCATTGTGCGGCGTCGGCACAAACATAGGAAGCAGTAAGGATATAGGAAGCAGGATAGTTGCAGATTTGAAAAACTCCGAAGTGAGTGCGGCTATTCTAACATCCACCTGAGGCACCTGTACCCGTTGCTGTGCAACGATAGCAAAAGAATTAGACAGAGCAGGCATCGCTAATGTGCATATAACCGCATTTACATCAATAGCTCTGAATGTGGGCGCCAACCGCATTGTATTCGGCGGCGATTTCACATCTCCCGCAGGCAACCCTGACCTTCCTATTGGCAGAGAAAAAGCCTATAGAAGAAAAATACTCGATAAAGCAATTGATGCTTTAACTAAAGACGTGGACGGCCCGACAGTGTTCACCGTCGATGAAAGCAAGGAGGGATAGGCAATGAAACTGACAAGACAATATTATAAAGTCAAGGATGTTGTATTTGCTGATGAAACATCCTTCAAGGAAAATGTCCTTAAAATTAACAAAGAAGACCTTAAAGACCAGGTAAGAATGCTGTTTAAGGCAGTCGAAGACATCGATTTTGAGATAGTAAAGCCTGGCGAAAACGCGCGTATTGTCCATGTGCTGGACACAATACAGCCCATGTATAAAGTGGAAGGCGACGGAATGCAGTACTCAGGATTTTTCGGCAGCCCGGTAACTGTGGGCGATGGCGCTACTAATCTGCTCACCGGCTTTACTGTGATGGAAAGCGCTGCGCTGCCCTGGGATGAATCCAGTGCCAGCAGCGGGCTTTTGTATCCGCGGGACGCCATCATGGACATGAAAGGCCCGATTGCGGGGCTTACACCATTTTGCGAAACTATAAATTTGGTAATAGTCTATAAGCTTTCAGATGGCAAATCATCAATTGAATACGACAACGATATCCGCCTTATAGGGCTTAAAATCGCGGCTTACCTTGCGGCACTTACCAAGGATACTGCACCGGATGAGACAGAGGAATTCACTATTGATGAGGTTAATCCGGACCTTCCCAACGTGGTGTTTGTGTGGCAGTGCCAAAACCAGGGGCCGTATTCAAATACTATGCTATACGCTGAAAGTATTGACAATCTGGTGCCAACGCTGCTCCATCCCAATGAAATGCTGGACGGATGCATAGTCAGCGGCAATTATGTGTGGCCTGCTTTCAAAGTGCCCACATACTGCCACGTAAACCATCCGATTCTACTTGAGCTTTATAGAAATCATGGAAAAACAATAAACTTTAAAGGTGTTGTTTTCGGGCGGAGCCACAACCCCACCAACTGGCACAAGGAACGCCACGCCAATTTCAACGTTAAAATAGCAAATTACCTAGGTGCTGACGGAATCATTATGGCTTGGGAAGGCGGCGGAAACGCAGCGGTTGACGGAATGCTCACAATTCAAGCGGCGGAAAGAAAAGGCATTAAAGCATCCACAATAACTTTTGAGTTCGGAGGCATTGACGGAACAGAAGGCGTTCTTTTGGTTGACGACGTGCCTGAAGCTGACGCAATAGTAAGCGGAGGATCCATAGAAAAACGCTACATCTTACCCGACGTTGACAGAGTGGTTGGCGGAGAAGTGATGCGGCTGAACAAAGAATCCGGCGGATTTTTCCCGCCTGCTGAAAAGTCAATTGAATTTGAAAACACTACGCATTTTTATATGTCGGGCAACCAATCCGGGCATAGTAAACTTTTTGGGGAATCCTATTAGTTTATAAACAGGAGACAAAACAGAAAATATGGAAAAAGACAATATATATGACACAATAATTATCGGCGCAGGCCCTGCGGGGCTTGCCGCCGCCACATATGCCGCCAGGGGCAAGCTAAGCACCTTGGCCATTGAGAAAAGCACCGTTGGCGGGCAGATAGTCATAACAAGTGAAATAGAAAACTATCCGGGCAGTATTGAGCACGAAACGGGCACAACGCTTTCTCAAAGAATGAAGGCGCAGGCAATCAGGTTCGGCGCAGGCGGCACAAACGACACCATTGTGGAAGTGGACCTTAAAAAAGAGCCTAAATATATTAAAGGCATCAATAAAGATTATTATGCAAAAACAGTAATAGTGAGCACCGGAGCCCAGCCCAGGCTTTTGGGATGTCCCGGAGAAAGAGAGCTGACCGGCAAAGGAGTATCTTACTGCGCCACATGCGACGCCGCCTTTTTTGAAGGATTCGAGGTGTTCGTTGTTGGCGGCGGAGACGCAGCAGTGGAAGAAGCCGTCTATTTAACCAAGTTTGCTAGGAAAGTCACCATTATTCACCGCAGGGACAAGCTGCGCGCCTGCAAGTCCATACAGGCAAAAGCATTTGAAAATGAAAAAATAGAGTTTATGTGGGATACGGTAATTGATGAACTAAAAGGCGAAGATATACTGACTTCAATGGTCGTAAGGAATGTAAAAACCGGACAAAGCCGCGAAATTTTCGCAGACGAAGAGGACGGCGTGTTCGGCGTGTTTGTATTCGTCGGCATTAATCCTATTACGGAGCTCTTTAAAGGCCAGATTGAAATGGAAAACGGGTACATAATAACCGACGTTGACATGAAAACAAATATTCCCGGCGTTTACGCAGCGGGGGATGTAAGGGTCAAGAGCCTAAGGCAAGTTATTACTGCCGCGGCCGACGGCGCAATCGCCGCGGTGCAGGCAGAAAAATATATTGAAGGCATTTAATCAGAAAGGAGAACGCAGTGGTTGAATTAACAAAGGAAAACTTTGAAGCTGAGGTATTGAGTTCAAAAGAAAAAGTAATAGTGGATTTTTATTCCGATGGGTGTATACCGTGCCAGGCTTTAACTCCCGTGATGCATAAATACGAGCAGACATACGGCGATAAGATAAAATTTGCTTCACTTAACATCACAAAGGCCAGAAGGCTGGCAATTGCCCAGAAGGTATTAGGGCTGCCGGTGATTGCAATATATGCTGACGGCGAAAAAGCCGAAGAAGTGGTAAAAGAGGACGCGACGCCGGAAAACATCGAAAAAATGATTAAAAAGCATATATAACATATAAGGGCATATTATGCTTGAAAAATGTGATTACTGGATTACTAACAAAATAAAAAGAAAGGATAAAAGGTTATGTTAAAAAACGCCAAAGTCATCATAATAGGTGACAGAGACGGCATTCCCGGCCCCGCCATTGAAGAATGCGTAAAGACAGCCGGCGGAGAAATAGTTTTTTCTTCGACAGAGTGCTTTGTCTGAACGGCCGCGGGTGCAATGGACCTGGAAAACCAAAGAAGGGTGAAGGAATTATCAGAGCAGTACGGCGCTGAAAACATTGTAATAATTCTTGGAGCAGCTGAAGGCGAAGCGGCAGGATTAGCCGCCGAGACAGTTACAGCAGGCGACCCTACGTATGCAGGCCCATTGACAGGGGTCCAGTTGGGACTCAGGGTATATCACATCTGTGAAGATGAGATGAAGTCGGAAATAGACAGCAGTGTTTACGAAGAACAGGTAGGCATGATGGAAATGGTGCTGGATGTTGACGACATCACGCAGGAAATGACCGCAATAAGGTCACAATTCTGTAAATTTTAATAATTGTGCCGGAGTGGACTAGTTTCACTCCGGTGACAGATAACGTAATTTATATGTATTATACATTTATATAAAAAAGTAATATTTAAGTGACTAAACAATAACTAAGCAAAGAAACGGTAAATATATGAATAGTGTTATAAAAAGATCCGGGTATGTTCTGGTGCACGCGCCGGACATGCTGGCAAACAACGGAACGACACAGACATCAGAAAAAATATTGAATCCGGATTCGGAATACCTGCAGGAGGTCCCAAAGCATCTAAGAAGCTTTGAGGATTTCGTGGGCTACCTTCCGAATCAAACATACATTGGCAATATTACACCGCAGCAGCTGGCAGAACATGAGCAGCCCTGGCATGGCAAACAAGCAGAAGGCGCAAAGCGCTGGGGAAAATTCGGTGAGATAATGCCCCAGGATGAGTTTTTGCTTCTGATGAAGGCATGTGATGTGTTTGACCTGGTTCATTTTTCCGATGATTTTATAGAAAACACAATGCCTAAGCTAAAAGCACACCCTCTGATAGGCGAGGACATCACCGGAAGAATAGCAAAAGGAACAGAAATAGAAAATATTGAACGCCTGGTTAATGAGGAGCATGCCGAGCCGTTATATCACATGGGCAGCCTGGCAGGGTGCGTTAAAAAGGCGCACGATATAGACGTGAACTTATCCGCGCATATAATGCTTGAAAACATAGTGTCAAAAACAACTTCTGTGCTTGCGATGCTCAATCTTTTAGGACAGGCTGAAATTGATAAAGACGATGTTGAATATGTGATTGACTGCTCGGAGGAAGCATGCGGCGACATGAACCAAAGAGGAGGAGGCAATTTCGCCAAGGCGGCCGCAGAGATAGCGGGGCTCAAAAACGCAGGCGGAAGCGATTTAAGGGCATTCTGCGCGGCCCCGGCTCACGCAATTATAACAGCAGCGTCACTTGTTTCTGCGGGTACCTATTCAAATGTGGTTGTCACGGCAGGCGGAAGCACGGCAAAGCTGGGCATGAACGGAAAAGACCACATAAAAAAAGGCATGCCTCTTTTGGAGGACGCATTGGGCGGCTTCGCTGTGCTGGTGAGCAAAAATGACGGAGTAAACCCGGAAATAGATTTAAGATTTGTTGGAAGGCATACTGTGGGAACGGGCTCATCTCCTCAGGCAGTCATAACTTCACTTGTGTCAAAGCCTTTGGAAAAAGCAGGGCTAAAGATAACAGACGTGGATAAATACAGCGTCGAAATGCAAAACCCCGACGTAACAAAGCCGGCTGGGGCAGGGGACGTTCCGCTGTCTAATTACAAGATGATTGCAGCTTTGGCCGTAATGCAAAAAGAAATTGAAAGAAAAGACCTGGGCTCTTTTGTGGAACAACACGGCATGGCAGGCTGGGCACCTACCCAGGGGCACATACCTTCGGGGGTACCTTATCTGGGGTTTGCCTGCGAGGATATATTAAACGGCAGCATAAGCAGGGCAATGATAATAGGAAAGGGCAGTTTGTTTTTAGGAAGAATGACTAATCTTTTCGACGGAGTGTCATTTATGGTGAGCAAAAACACAGGTGCACATGAAGAAATGGGCATATCAGAAAAGCAGATAAAGAGCATGATAGCAAACGCTATGCGGGAGTTCGCGGCGAGCATAGCTGAAAAGCAGGGGTAAAGATATGTCGGATTATACAGTTGAAAAAATAATTGCGGAAACATTTAATCAAATGGCGGACAGCCTTGAAACAGGAGTGCTGGCAAAGCCAGTGAAAATAGCTGTGACAGGCATAGGCAGCGAGCACGGAGAGCAAAACGTGCTGGAAGGCGCTGCTTTGGCTGCGTCACGTGATGTTGAAGTGATATATATCGGAACCATAGAAAAAGAAGGTATAAAAACCCATAAAGCGCAGGATGAAAAGCAGGCGCACAAAATCATGGAGGAACTTCTGGAAAACGGAAAAGCCGACGCAGCAGTCACCATGCACTACGCTTTTCCTATTGGGGTGTCAACCGTGGGAAGGGCAATAACCCCTGGAAAAGGCAAAGAAATGTTCATTGCCTCAACTACAGGCACATCGTCAGTAAAGCGCGGGGAAAGCATGGCGAAAAACGCTGTATACGGAATGGCTGCAGCCAAAGCCTGCGGCATAAAAAGCCCGACAGTGGGCATATTAAACATCGATGGTGCCAGACAGGCAGAGCAGGCACTTAAGAAAATGCAGCAGAACGGATATGAAATAAATTTTGCAGAATCCGCCCGCTCTGACAAAGGCTGCATAATGCGGGGCAATGATTTGCTTTTGGGCCAATGTGACGTTATGGTGTGCGACTCGCTGACAGGAAACATTCTGATGAAAACTTTGTCCTCTTTTACAACGGGCGGCGACTATGAGTCCGTAGGATATGGATACGGACCGGGCATCGGCGAAGGGCATAAAAACATAATTATGATTATTTCAAGAGCATCAGGAGCGCCTGTTGTTGCAGGGGCTGTGAAATACGCGGCGCAGCTTGTAAGAGGGGATTTATCCCAAACTGCCGCAAATGAAATAAGCATGGCAAAAAAAGCCGGCATGAACGAAATTGATTTCAACCCGGAAAAATCATCGTCAGAAGATGTGAAAACGCCTCCTAAAGAGGTGGTGGTGCACCAGATTGCAGGAATAGAAATAATGGATTTGGAAGACGCGGTAAAATCTCTTTGGAAAGAGGGCATTTACGCAGAAAGCGGAATGGGCTGCACAGGGCCTATAATTTTGGTAAGTGAAAGCAAAGCTGACGACGCAGGAAAAGTTTTGAAAGCAAAAGGATGGCTTGCCTGAAAAGCAATATTTATTTAAATTATTAAATAAATCGTGATATAATATTGATTGTGTCAATTAATATGAAGAGTGGGAGGTTAATGTGATGGATAAAAAGCAGATACTGCGAAAAATACCCAAAGTAGATGATGTGCTATTTATGCTGTCAGAATCCGATGGATTACAGACTCCTGCCCATGTAATTGAAACCCAGGCAGTGCGGGAAGTACTGGCGCAAATAAGGGAAGATGTGCTGTCAGGGAAGATTGAAGATATACCATCAGAAGATGATATATTAAGTTCCGTACAATCAAGCATTCATGACAAAGTTCAAATGAATTTAAGGCCTGTTATAAACGCAACAGGAATAATACTTCACACAAATTTGGGAAGAGCGAGACTGGGCGAAAAAACCATGCAAAGCGTTGTGCAGGCGGCGCAGAATTACTCCACACTGGAATACGACATAGATCTTGGCGCAAGGGGGCACCGCAACACATTAGTCGAAGAATTAATTACTGAGCTTACAGGGGCCGAAAGCGCCCTGGTTGTAAACAATAACGCTGCGGCTGTGATGCTTATTTTAAGCACCATGTGCAACGAAAAAGAAGTGGTTATATCAAGGGGTGAGCTGGTGGAAATCGGCGGCTCATTCAGAATACCTTCAATTATGAATCAAAGCGGAAGCATCCTTGTGGAGGTTGGAACCACAAATAAAACTAAGCTTCGAGATTATGAAGACGCAATTAAAGGCGGTGAAACTGCCGCATTGCTTAAAGTGCACACCAGCAACTTTAAGATAACAGGGTTTTCAGAGGCTCCTGAATTAAAGGAACTGTCTGCCCTGGCAAAAAAACATAATTTGCCGCTCATTTATGACATAGGCAGCGGCGCACTTACGGATTTGCAAAAATACGGCATTTATGGGGAGCCAACGGTGCCTCAGTGCATCAAAGACGGAGCAGACGTTGTGTGCTTCAGCGGGGACAAACTGCTGGGAGGGTCTCAGGCAGGCATAATAGCGGGCAAAAAAGAATACATTGAAGCCATGAAGAAAAATCAGCTGGCAAGGGCATTGAGAATTGACAAGATGACCATGGCGGCACTTGAAGCGACATTCAGGCATTATATTGACGGAACAGAAAAGCAAAACATACCCACTTTAGCTATGCTTGCTGTAAGCGCTGAAGAGTTAAAAGAAAAGGCAGAAATACTCTGCAAAAAAATAAAGGACAAAACTAGTAACTGCTCTGCGGAAGCCGTGGAAGAATTCAGCCAGGTGGGCGGCGGCTCAGTGCCGGGGCAGATGCTGGCAACATACGCCGTTGCAGTTAAGCCGGATGAAGTGACTGTTGCCGAGCTGGAAAGGCGCATAAGGGCAAAGGATGTGCCTATAATAGGCAGAATATCAAAAGACAGGCTGCTTTTTGACGTACGCACACTGGATGAGGCGGATTTTGAATACATTGCCTCAAGCATTGCTGAGAGCTTGAATTAGGAAAATACACCGTGAGACGTGGGAGGCTATAAGTGAATAATATAATTATCGGTACAGCCGGACACGTTGACCACGGCAAGACCTGCCTTATACAGGCATTGACGGGGATAGACACAGACAGGCTGGCGGAGGAAAAAAAGCGGGGAATAACAATCGAGCTGGGCTTTGCTCACCTAGACATGCCTGACGGCTCCAAAGCAGGCATAGTGGACGTACCCGGGCATGAGAAATTCATAAAAAACATGCTGGCAGGGGCGAGCGGAATGGATTTAGTCATGCTGGTTGTGGCAGCCGATGAAGGGTTTATGCCCCAGACCAGAGAACACTTGGGCATAATGTCCATGATAAACGCAAAAAACGGAATTGTTGTATTGACCAAATCCGATTTGGTTGAAAAAGACTGGATGGAGTTCGTAATTGAAGATGTAAAAAATGAGCTTAAGGGCACGTTTTTAGAAGGCGCTCCAATCATTGCGGTTTCCTCTTACACAGGCGAGGGAATAGAAACTCTGCGCCAGGAGATATTCAGCACAATAAAGAACGTAAAGCCTAAAAATACAAATGAAAATTTCAGGCTTCCCATAGACAGGGTTTTCACAATAAAAGGCTTTGGTACGGTAATAACCGGCACCCTTATTGAGGGCAAAATAACAGTGGGCGATACGGTCTATGTTTATCCCGATGAGCGTACTGTTAAGGTGCGCAACCTGGAAGTGCATGATGAAAATGTTGAGACGGCATACGCCGGGCAAAGAGTGGCTGTCAACCTGGCTGCGGTAAAAAAAGAAGAAATACAGAGGGGCGACACTCTGGCATACCCTGAGTCTATGGAGTCCACGATGATGCTGGACGTTAAGCTTAACCTTTTTTCAGATACTGCAAGAGTTGTTGAAAACGGCTCAATGCTGCATTTATATCACGGGACAAAAAATGTGCTGTGCAAAGCGGTGCTGATGGACAGAGACCATCTGCAGGCTGGCGAAAGCTGCTATGCGCAATTAAGGCTTGATGAAAGCATTGCCGTTAAGACGGGAGACCATTACATAGTCAGGTTTTATTCACCCGTTGAGACGCTGGGGGGCGGTGAAATCCTGGATTCAAATCCAGTAAAGCATAAAAGAAATAACCCTCAGGTGATTGAAAGGTTCAAAATAAAAGAAAGCGGCACACCGGAGCAAAAAGCGGAGCAGGCCATTGCGGAATACAGTCCGAAATTTGCGGACATCGACTACATAAGCAGACATCTTATGATAGGCAAAGATGAGCTAAAAAAAGAGCTTGCGGCAATAGAAGAAAAAAATAAGCTTGTTTGGATAAACGAAAGTATAGCTCTTCATAGTGATTTTATACAAAAATTAAAAAATCAGCTTGCAGAAGCACTTAATGAATACCACAGCAAGAACCCTCTGCAAAAAGGAATGAGATTGAATGAACTAAAGCAGCGCCTGATGCCCAAGGGGGAAATGCAGAATTTTAATGCTGTTATAAGCTTATTTGAAAAAGACAATACAATAAAGCTGGAAAGCCAAAGAGCGGCGCTTAGCTCGTTTGAAATAAAAATTAATGAAACCATGAAAAAGATGATTTCGGACATAGAAAAGGCATACCTTGCATCCCTTTTCTCGCCTCCGGATTCCGAGGAATTGCAGCAGTTAAAATACAAAGACAGCAGGGGTGAGTTTAAGCAGGCCATTGAGTACATGGCTGAAAATGGAGTGCTCATAAACATTGCGGAGCATATGTACCTGCACAATGATAATTTGAAAAAAGCAATAGAAAAGATGGAAGAGATACAAAAAGAAAAGGGTGAAATATCCCTTGGAGATTTCCGGGACAAGCTGGACACTTCAAGAAAATACGCACTGCCTATTCTGGAATACTGCGATAAGCAAAACATTACTCAGAGGGCAGGAGATTTAAGAAAGCTTAAGGACGGGTATTTGCAGAGGATAAATTGATATAACCGATGTGATAATTTAATATGGGAGTAGATGGGTTCTGGTGTTCCCTCTGGTCTTCAAAACCAGTATGAGCAGTTAAGAGCTGCTTGGGTGGGTTCGATTCCCACATATTCCCGCCATATAAACTCAGCCGGCAATTTTTGCCGGCTGTCTGCTTTCAGCAGTTAGTTTGACAGTTAAAGCAGTTTTTTTCATTTTACAAACACACCGCAAAAAAATACAATGAGTATATGATATAATATTGTCCTGCGGAATCTAAAAAAATTTAAAAATTAAATAAAATCATTTTACTAAGGAGACAATAAAAATGGCGACGAAGAATAAGAAAAAGAGAAACAGAAGAATAATAGCGGTTATAGTTATTTTAATAATAGCGGTATTATTATATGTAAGGTTTACAAACGTAAAAAATCAATTGATAGCAGGCTATGAAGCTGTTGAAGTGACTGTGCAGGATATGCAGGCGACAGTCAGGGGCAGCGGCACAGTGGAATCAGGAGAAACACTTAAAGTTTACGCTCCCGCAAACATTACAATAGATGAAGTGTATGTTGAAAACGGCGACAACGTCAGCTTAGGTGACCCGATAGCGAAAATTAATTCTGACGATTACCTTGACGCTGAAAAGTCAATTGAAGACAGCATTGACGAAATAGACAGCGCGATAAATTCACTGTATTCAAGCAAGGGCAGCACAAGCGTATATTCCGCTGTAAGCGGCACGGTTAAAAACGTGTATGTAAGCCAGAGTGACTACATAGAGGCAGTGATCAACGAAAACGGCAGCCTTATGGTAATATCTGCTGATAATAACATGCGGCTTGAGCTTTCATTAGAAAGCGTGGAAAATTACAGCATTGGACAGGAAGTATTTATAAATGTAGATGATGAACAGGCAGATGGCGTAATAACAGACATTAATGAATATGAGTCTATGCTAAAGATAATATTTGAAGATAATAAATATATGCCAGGACAAAGTGTGTCCGTTTTTGACCTTGAAGGCAACGAAATCGGCACAGGAGGGATGATGATTAACGTGCCTGTTTATGTGTCAGGAGACGCAGGCATTGCGGGATATGTCTATGTAAAGGAAAACACCGCTGTATCAAAGGGGACAAAGCTTTTAAGCGTTAAAGAAAATGATGCGTCTGCCCAGCTTATTGAGCTCACAGAGCAGAAAGCAGAGCTTCAAGGGCAGATGGATGAAATGCGCCAGGCATTAACAGACATCGGCATGGGCAAAGATTATATTATATATGCGCCGGCCCAGGGGATTGTGGACAATTTCATTCTGCAGCCTTATACCCTGTGTCCTGAGGGCACCGAAATAATGTCAATTCAGACAACTGATACAATGGAAATAGTTATCCCGGTTGATGAGCTTGACATTTCAAAGATTGAAATCGGTCAAATTGCCGAACTTAAATTTGAAGCTTTGGACGGAGAAAAATACCAGGGCACAGTGGCCAAAATAAATTCACTGGGCCAGGCAGTTAACGGAGTGACAAACTATAATATCTTAATTACAATAAAAGAGCCGGGAAACATTTTAATCGGAATGAGCGGAACGGCGAAAATAATAACAGAGAGCAAAGAAAATGTGGTTACTGTTCCTGTTGAAGCCGTGCAGATAATCAATGATGAATATTACGTCATACTGGGCGAAGACGCCAACGTAAAAACTGTCGCTGACCATAAGATAACAACCGGCATCAACGACGGCGCTTATATAGAAGTGCTGGATGGGCTTTCAGAGGGAGACACAATAGCCGTTCTCCTGGAAGAAGGCATCGAGATACAAGTCGGCCGCCGATGATTTTTATGCTGAAAAGAGGAAATAATGATTACACTTAAAAATATACATAAAAATTATCAGATGGGAGAAAACATCGTCCATGCGCTCAATGATGTCTCTGTAACTATAAAAAATGATGAGTTTGTTTCAATAGTCGGCCCTTCAGGCAGCGGCAAGTCCACACTGATGAACATAATAGGGTGCCTGGACGTAGCTGATGAAGGCATATACGAATTTGAAGGCATTAATATAACAGATTATAGTGAAAACCAGCTAAGCACATTAAGGAACAAAAAAATCGGCTTTATTTTTCAGCAGTTTAATCTGCTTATGAAACTGACCGCTTATCAAAATGTGGAGCTTCCGCTTATTTACCAGGGACTGGGCGCGTCAAAAAGAAAAGAACAGGTGCTTAAGGCATTGGAGCAGGTGGGGCTTTCAGACAGAATGGACCACAGGCCAAATGAGCTTTCGGGCGGACAGCAGCAGCGTGTAGCCATTGCAAGGGCGCTTGCAACCCAGCCTTCGCTGATTCTGGCGGATGAACCCACCGGCAATCTGGACAGCCAGACGGGGCATGAAATAATGGAGATGCTAAAAAACCTTCATAAGCAGGGAAACGCAATTATCCTCATTACCCATGACATTGACGTAGCAAACAAGGCGGATAGGCGGCTGCACATCATTGATGGAAAAATTGACAAAGACAGCGGCAGGGAAGGAGCTTTATTATGAAATTCAACCAAGCTCTAAAAATGGCTCTAAGTGCACTGCGCGCAAACCTGGGCAGGTCGTTTCTGACCATGCTGGGGATTATAATCGGTGTATTCGCCGTTACTGTTTTAATATCAATTGTAAGCAGCGCTACAGATGAAATGGTAAGTTCCATTGAAGGAATGGGGGCGGATTTAGTGACTGCCACATGGGCAAGCCCCAAAAGGACATACGTAACAATAGACGATTTAGATGAGCTCCTGGAAGACGAAAACATCAAAGACGTGGCTTCGGCGACGAGGGGAACAAGCGCCACGGTTAAGGCCGGAACTGAAGCTGAAACTTTATCTGTGACGGGAATCACCGCAAATTACGCGGACATTCAGGAGCAGGAGCTTGGCAGGGGGCGGTTTTTAAGCGAATTGGACATTGAGCTGCACACAAACGCAGCCGTCATTGAATATGACACTGCCATTGACTTTTTTATGACTGACTACGTGATAGGCTCAAAAATAAGCATTGACGGTGAAGAGTTTGAAATCGTAGGCGTGCTAAAAGAGCAGGAAACAGGAATGGGAGGGCAAGGCTCAGACACAGTTTATATTCCCATAACCACTGCTCAAAGAATGTTTGAAAACACGGAAATAAGCAATATTTATGTTCAGGCCACATCCTCTGAAACAGTGGACGCGGCGACAGAAGCTTTGGAAGTTTATTCAAAAAGAATAGTCAAAGATGAAGATTACTTTTATGTATACAGCAACCGGGAGTTTCTGGACATACTCGACGACATAATCGGAACAATGTCCGCAGTGCTTGGCGGCATTGCAAGCATATCTCTTCTGGTGGGCGGCATAGGGATAATGAACATTATGCTGGTTTCAGTGACCGAAAGAACCAGGGAAATAGGAATAAGAAAAGCAATCGGCGCAAAAAAGATGGATATTCTTATCCAGTTCATAATTGAAGCAATTGTCCTTTGCGTAGCGGGCGGCATACTGGGGCTGCTGCTGGGGTATCTGGGCATCACAATTGCCGGAAACCTTATGGACATGACCATAAGCATGTCAGTTTCGACAATATCTCTCGCCCTGGGCTTTTCAGTGGCTGTCGGGCTGATATTCGGGATATATCCAGCCAACAAGGCGTCCAACCTTCGCCCCATTGAAGCATTGAGGTATGAATAAATAATATTTAATAAAATTAATGAAAGCCGGAGATTATTAAATATAATTTCCGGCTTTTGATAGTCAACGAATTCCACCGGCTAAGCCGGTGGTTCCAAAAAGCTTTAGCTATGCCCAAAGTAACCTTCTGAAACAATATAACTAGCCAGCTTTCCTATCGCAATTCTTGCGAATTGCTTGCGTCCAACGGACTATCACAATTCTTACGAATTGCTTGCGTCCAACGCCTAAGAGGAGATTGATTTAGTATAAAACCTCTCA
>CAZDZB010000034.1:0-18806 GCA_964509795.1 uncultured Christensenellaceae bacterium
TATAAATATACGAACTCAAACAAGCTGATTATAGAAAACCAGCAGTTTTATTATCCGTACGCAGATGGAATAAAAACAGGATACACCATTGCGGCAGAAAGCGTTTTGGTTTCATCAGCGGAATACGAAGGACAGTCTTTAGTTGCAGTTGTTATGAAAGACGGTTCTGAAGAAAAATGGACCAATTCAATTACTTTGTTTAACTATGCATTTGACTTTTATGACACAATAGAATTGTCAGAACTGTTTGCCGATGAAACATTCACGGTGAATGTTGAAGAAGCAGACATGTATACAACCGGAGACCAACTGACAATAGCATTAGGGCAGGGAGAAAAAGTATACCTTACCGAGCCTACACAGGCAATAGAAGACATATTGGCAGATAAAGATATTTATTTCACACAGACAATTGCCTACAACGCAGAAACATTGACAGCCCCCATTAATGAGGGCGATGAACTTGGAACAATAACATATAAATACATATATTCTCATAATTCAGATGATTATTTAGGATACAAAGCAGCAGAAGGCGACATACAATATTTTGAGTATACAGCTCCTTTGTATGCTGCAAACTCAATCGACGCAATTGCCGTTGTTACTCCGGAACCTTCAACCGCGCCTACAGCAACCCCTGAAACAAACCAAGGGGTCTTTGACGGCCTTGAATTATGGCAGATTGCATTGGCGGCAGTCGGAGTGCTGTTTGTGATTTTGGTGGTACTTCTTATAATACTGGCTACCAGCAAAGGAGGCCCCAACAGAAGATACCCTAGCGATGGAAGCAGGCATTCCCATGATGACAGAGGCAGCTCCAGAAGCAGAAGAAGGTATTAATATTTACTTGTGATAGGATAAAAAAATAAGATGAAAATAAAAAAGATATTACCTTTAATTTTGGCAATGGTGATATTATCAGTGAATTTTGCCACGGTTCTTGCTGCGCCGGTTTCGCCAAGGCCGTGGGATGAATACCTTTCAGGCACTAATCTAAGAGACAGAGCGGTTTCCAGTGCAGAAGCCGCTATACTTGTTGATGCCAATTCGGGAAGGATTTTATTCAGCAAACGTTCAACTTATGTTATGGAGCCGGCATCCATTACAAAAGTAATGACTGCCATACTTGCCGTTGAAAACAGCAGTATGACAGATATTATTACAATAGATAACACTATGGCTGAAATAATAATGACTTTAGATGATGCTTCAATGTGCGGTTTTCAAAAAAATGAATCTGTTTATATGGAAGACTTGCTTTATGGGCTTTTGCTTTTGTCAGGAGCTGACGCGGCCATAGCCATAGCCATTCATATAGGCGGGACATATGATAATTTTATTCAGATGATGAATGATAAAGCAGCAGAATTGGGAATGACTAAAACGGTCTATAAAAACCCTCACGGGCTGCATGAAAGCGGACACGTAACCTGCGCGGAGGATATGGCGAAACTGGCACAGTATGCTATGAAATTTCCTGCTTTCGCAAAAATTGTGGCAACGGGAAAATACACCCCTACTGATACTGATAAGAATAACTATTCAGCTAAAGGGCTGGTATGGTACAATTCAAATAAATTAGTTAACGGAAACAGCACCTATGGATATGATTACGCTACGGGAGTAAAAACCGGGTTTACCACCCCAGCCGGGCACACACTGATAGCATCTGCTGAGAAAGATGACCAGTCTTTGATAAGCGTTGTGCTTAAAGATACCACAAACGGCAAGTGGATAAATTCAATTACTATGTTTGAGTACGGGTTTACTTACTATGATACTATTGACCTGGCCGTGGAATTCAGCGAAAGGGAATTTAATGTTGATGTTGAAAATGCGGCCTCTACAACAACAGGATCGCAGCTGACGCTGCAGCTGGCGCCGGTGGAAAAAGTGTATTTAACAGAAAAGAGGGATTTATCCGACTTAATAAGGGAGGACATAGACAGTTATTTTACGGTGGATATTGAGTATTATGACGATGCGCTTATAGCACCAGTCAGCAAGGGCGATGAGGTCGGGATTATTACATTTACTTATATCTATGACCATTATTACAGCGATTATATGGAAGTCCCCGAAGGAGAAAACAACGGAATTAAAACAATTGTCTATCAGGCGTATCTTATTGCCGCAAATTCTGTGGATGCCATGCCTGAAATAACCGCGGAACCGTCAGCTGAACCTGAAACAACAGCAGGGATAAATACAGAAGACGAAAGCACCACAACACAAACAGAGGACAATTCAAGCAATGTGTTATTGTATGTCGGAATTGGACTTATAGGACTGGCTGCATTCATGGTGCTTACATCTTACTTAAAGAGAAGATACAGATATCAGCAGTATTATACAAAAAACAAAAAAGAGAAGATAAAACCCGAGAAAAAGAAAAAAGAAGATTATGATGACGGAACGATTAAATTTAATTAGCAATATGAAAAACCCTGAAAATTAATTTCAGGGTTTTAATTTAAAATGCCATTCTTAAAAAGTTTTTTTATAAAGCTTTCTATTGTGAAGCAGCCAGATGTTTTGTGAAAAAGTCCCTGGTTCCTGTGACTCCAAAACGTTTTGCATGTCATACATTCTTGTGTCAATCATGTCCAGATAATGAAGAATTTCTGCTTCGGGAAACATCGGCCTTCTGGGTGAACCAAATTCAGGCTCGTAATGATGGGACAAAATCATGTGTTCAAGCATATATGTGATTTCTTCGTCAGTTCCCAGCTCTTCTGCTGCCTGGGATATTGCTGCGACTCCCTGAGGTATGTGGCCGACCAGCAGCCCCTGTGTAGTGTATTCAACGGCTATTCCTGCTTCTGTTGCCTCAATTTCGGTTGTTTTGCAAATGTCATGAAGTATAACACCGGCGTAAACCAAATCCGCGTCTAAAAAAGGATATATGGGCATTATGCCATCGGAAAGTTTAAGCATGGTTGTAGTATGATACAAAAGCCCTGAACGTATGGAATGATGATTTTTTAAAGCAGCAGGGTGCAGCCTTAAATGAGGGGCGTATTTTTTGAGCACACGAATAACCAGCTGCTTTATCTGGTTGTTTTGTATTTTGTTTACATAATCTTTTATGACACTGAGCATATCATCAGGATTTTCAGGAGCAGAAGGTATTATATGCATAATATCAAAAGAGTCCTCTTCTGATGCCGGACGGAATTTATCAATTCTTAGCTGGAGCATGCCCTGCCATTCTGTAACAAGGCCTTTGGCTTTGATTATTGTACCAATTGAAGGGCATTCGCTTGGGTCGGCGACATCCCACAGTTTAGCGTTTATTTCGCCTGTAGCGTCAGCTAATGTGTAATCTCCATATTGTTTGTCGTTTGATGAAACCTTAATATTACCTGATTTAACTAAATAAAAACCTTCCAATGATAATCCTTTTTTCATATCTTTAACAGTAGTCATTTTCGCTCCTAATTTATGTTGCTGTAAGCCAACAGAGGCTATTTAATCAGTTATTAAAAAATCCTGTATGGCTTGAGTTGTCCTTGTAACATTCCAGCCGATTATGTGAGAAATCTTGTAATGGGCATCCATCCACTCTTCAAAGGTATCATACGATGCGCTGTCGGATGCGCTTTGGTAAATAGTTTCGATTTCTGATTTAGCAAGTATTTCACCAGTATTTAAATTCTCATACAGAGAGTAATATGGCTTTTCAGCTGAACGCCTGGCAGGCAGGCCTAGAGTTTCTATTGTGGCATCCGCCTCCATCATTTCTGTGATTAATGTAATCATGGTTGCTTCATCCATGTCTGTGTCCAGATAAGTCATAGCTGCGTATACAGCAACCGGGACGGAAACCGTGGGATAGGTTTTTACTGTATCCCAAACGGCAGAAATGAATACTCTTTGACGGTAGTTACGCGCTTCGTCGCTGTATAATGTGTATCCTGTTTCCGGATCAATGATTGAATTATGCCGATCGCGGACATAGTTCAATGACGTCTGAGGGGTCATATTTGTGGGGTTTTTTGAAACGTCAAGAGTATTTTGAGAAATATCAGGTATTAAATTGTCTTCGGGGTCTATAGAAACTTTGCCGATGACGTCCATTATTGCCTGGAATGAATCAAATGAAACAGAAGCATAGTAATCTATTGAGATGTCAAATTCAGTCTTAAGAAGCTTTGACAAAGTGTTTGCTCCGCCGTAGTAAAAAGCGTTATTAAGTGAAGTTTCGCCTACACCGGGGATGTCAAACACCATATCACGCATAAAGGAGATGAGCTTCATGGTTTTGTCTGCTCTGTTTACCTGCAGCACCATGGTTGTGTCGTTTCTTCCGTTTCCGTCTCCGTCAATGCTGTCGCTGTCATTTCCAACAAGCAGGATGGTTACTACATCCTGAGGTATGTCAGTTGTAAAATTGCCTATTAATGACCAAGGATCAGGGGTGGGTGTAGCGGTTGCAAGTTCAACCGTTGCTTCCGGAGTTACGCTTTGGGAGTTTGGATCCGCTGTAACTTCAGTAGTTGGCACCTGAGGTGCGTTGCCGCATCCTGCCAGCAGCAACGATACAAACAGTAATGCTGAAAGCAGAGATATAGCTATTTTTTTAGAGTTCATTATAGTACCTTTCTTAATATCAAGATATTGTTTTGCCCTTTTTTATTTTTTTAACTTAGTAAAAAAATAAGAGCTTATGAGCCCTTATCGAAAAATAATAAACTTACTACAAACTCCATTTGTAAAAGCTATATTTAGATTCGCTTATAATATTTATAAAAAATATTATTACAAGAGCTTTTATGCTCTTGATAATAACATAGTTTATGAGTTTTTCCAATAGAGAAATTAAAGAAAATGTAATACTTTCTTAAATTCTGAAGGAAGTATCGATACTTTCTTTAGCCTTACAGCAGCAGCTCCTTTAATTTTGAAAGAGGCATGGCTCCCAAAGCCATGTTGGCCACTTCACCGTTTTTGAACACTATGAAAGTTGGAATTGATGTAACTCCGTACTGCTGTGCTATCGCCCTGCATTCATCTACGTCAAGTTTAGCTACTTTTGCAGTGCCTTGTGTTTCCTCACTGAGTTTTTCAATTGCCGGTGCAACCATTCTGCACGGCCCGCACCAGGCGGCCCAAAAATCTACCAATACCGGCACATCACTTTCCAAGACTTCTTTATTGAAATTATCGTTTGTTAAATGTATCGCTGCCATATATTTCTCCTTAATATTTTCATATTGATACATTATAACATTATATTATAAATAAGCAAAACATAAGGTGCTTAACATATAAAATTAAAGCACCTTTTAAAAATCTATTATTAAATATCGTTGTTTAATCTTTATCCTTTTTGAATTTTCTGTTTATAAAGGCTATGCAGGCTATCATAATTGCCGAGTAGGCTAAGAGCAAAATAAATGTCAGCGCATACAGCCATGGTTTGTTTTGAAGATATCCCTGAACAGGGACATTCAAAATAAGCATTATCGGGACTGCAAATGCAGCTGCGAACCCGCTGCCTAAAACCGCGTTATCTGCTGCAGATGTTTTGGCGGTGGGGTCTACTTCTCTCAGGAGGGCAATTCCTGTTGTTATGGTTCCTGTCCACATTCCGTACAGGCAGGCAATGTTTTCAATTATTTCATCATCATATATTCTTTTTGCGATAAATACTGTGTAAACCATCGTGAACAGGCCGCCGACTGTTGAAATAATAAGAACCGGAACGAGGTAATCATATAGAACGGATATTGAAATGGCTGCTATTCCGGCAGTAATCATAAGGTCAAAAGAGCCGGATGATATTTTTTGAAGCAGATAGTTGTCTGCATAGTTGACAGAAATGACTTTTTTATCTTTAAGTTTATTAAGAATTTTCTTAGCAAGTATTGCAAGCAGTGTGCCGAACAAGAAGTTGAATCCCCAGAAAAGGTCTGTTAGAGTTTTTCCGAAGCTGCCAAGGGGTGAAACCAAATAATCAAGCAATAGCAGCAAACCGTAAGTCACGGCGTATATAACGCCAATCAAAGCGACCTGAACCGTGAAGTCATCTACATAAATTGACTTAGGAACATTTATGGTATGTTCTACTTGTGACTCACTGTCGATTGAAGCAACCTCAGTTTTTCTTGCGTCAAACTTGTTTTTTTCATGTGTTCTTTTTTTAGTAAGGTAATTTATAAGCGGAATGCCTCCGAAGAAGGCCCACAAGAAACCGAGGGTAGCCAAAGTCAGGCCTACGTTTCCGCCGTCGGTAAACCCGTACTGTTCCCAGGTCATTCCTATGTTGTTTGCTTGTCCCGGGCCCTGTGCAAATGACAGAGGCAGCAGCATGCCTGACAGAGGGAACAAGTCAGGGAAAAATGTATTTACAAGAATCAAAGAAAGCCCAAATCCTACGATTGCCTGCCATGCGTAAGTGTTTATTATGGCAAAGCCCGTATTGAAAATTGATTTGCTCTGTTTTTTCTTTCTTTCTTTTAATGCCATTGAAATGAACCCGATTCCCATCAGGTGGTATATTACCTGGCTTAAAAAATTGCGGTCAAATATTACATAGTCAAAAACGTATTCGCCGATTATATTTACCCCTAATCCTATGAAACCGGCTATCATAGAAGTGGGTATCAGGTGTTTCTGCAGGAATTTAACATTTAGTTTGATAACAATTCCTAATCCCAGCATAACTCCTAACAGAAGAATCTGAAAAACAACGCTCCATCCTTGTTCCATGAATAAGTCCTCCAAAATTGATATTTATGAATTTAAATATACTAACATAAATATGTTTAGTTTCTGTTAAGCTGACTATTTAGTGAGCAACTGTTCACAAAAAGCTTACATTGATTAGAATTATAAATAAAGGGTAATAAAAAGTTTACGCGGGAAGTAATTTTATCTGGCCGCATGCGGCTATTTTTTCGCCGTAAACTGCCAGTGCGCCGGTGACGCCTGCAATAAGAGAAATCTGTTTAACGGCGCTTTCTAAAGCATCTTCACTTTTTATAAGATTGCCAAGGCGCGTTGCGGCGGCATCTGCCAATGCGCAGTCACTTGAGACAACAACAGCGGCGTCGGCTTTGCCAAAAGAAAGAGACGGCCCCACTGTGCCTGATGAAGTACATATTCCGAAAGTGCCTGCAGGAATCTCAACAGCCATTTTCATAGAAATGGGTGAAGTGCCCGCGTAAATCAAAATTTTGCGCGGCGTTTTAGAGGACATAAAAATATCTCCGCCATTTTCTACTATTACTTCATCGTTTTCGGAAAGCAGCGTTTCGCCAACATATCGGCTTACAGCGCCTGCCACAGCCGCCATTGGGCCGACATTGCATAAATTGGCCGCGTTAATCATCCATGAAACAGGAGGCTGCTGAGTTTTTGCAGCAAAGGGTTTCAAGGAATCGGAAAATCCGGGATATTGTTTTATTATATTTTCTATTGCGCATCTGGCATCATTCAGTGCCTTAAATGACAATTCTTTTGAGTAATTCGTAGACGCGATGTATAAATCACTTTGCATAATTGTTATTTGATATGATTTTAAATTATCGCTTTTATGATAGTCTCTGTAGAACCTTTTTTGAAGTTCGGCCATTAAAATACCTCATAAAAAACCGAAACCGCCCTGTTAGGACGGTACGGCGTTTGGGTGTATTGAGGGTTGTAGTATATCAAATTAAGATTTAGCAAAGAATTATACAACATATTGAATTGCTGGTATAATCCCTTTACTACATGTTGATTATACATTAAAATAATCGATATTGCAAGTGTGAAAATTTATGATTTGAGGCCTGCCGGCAAATCAATCTGATAAAAAACCACAAAAGCTATAAGGATAGATTTTGAGTAAGTTCGCTTTTAACTTTGCTTTCTTTTACGTAGGTTTTTAATTTTTTGATGTTGTTTATCCATAGATAAATCATCAAAGGGATGAGCAATGCTATAAACAGCAAATTTCCTGAGAGGGCAAGAAAATCGTAAAGTCCATGGAAAAAAACAGGAATCCATAAAGAATACCGGGTGTACTTTCTGGCTAACACAGGGTTATTACAGAATTTTGCCATAGACATATAGTATCCCATAGTAATGCCAAAAAGCATATGAGCGGGGACGGCAAGCAGCGCCCGGGTCAGCCATATGTTTGGCTGGTCGGCAGAGTACTGGAGAACATACATTACATTTTCCAATGTTGCAAAACCCAATGACGCCACCACGCAGTAAACTATTCCATCCAGCCTTTCATCATATTTTTTTGACCTGTAAGCTGCCAGCTTAACTGCCAGCCTTTTTAAAAATTCTTCAGTTAATGCAATAATCAGAAAGGCCTCAACAGCCAGCCCCAAAAAACCATAAAAGAAATTCAGGCTCAAAAAAAGCTGTTCTAAAAAAATAGCGGGAACTATTGCGGCGACACCCAAAAGGAAAAGGCCGATAAGAAGTTTTAACGGTTCTTTATTATACCGGTCAACTTTGTAGATAAATATTAAAAAAATAATGCCGGGAAGGCATGCAAGGAAAATTAAAACACCGTTCATACTGCACCTCTTTGTTATTTATAATAATTATACAAAAGTTTAGATTCTAAGGCAATAAATAAAGTAATAGATATATATTATAAAGGCCGCTTAAGGGCGATTCCCGGTTTGCGGGGGTACTTTGAAGGAGTTTCTGCATTCTTAACTACCTTGATTACAGCAAGATCTGCACCATCTTCAGGCAGCTTATAACTAAGTTTGGTGAAACTGCTGAAACCCAGCAACGAGGCTGCGGTTTCCGACGCTGCGATTTCCTCATCGACTATGCTGCCTTTATATAGCATTGCGCATCCGCCAAGTTTTACAAAAGGCGCAAGGTACTCAAGCAGAACAGGCATTGCCGCAAGTGCGCGGGCGCAGGCTGCGTCAAACTTCTCTCTGTATAAAGGCATCTTTCCGAGTTCTTCCGCTCTGCCCCATACGATGGAAACGTTGCTTAAACCAAGATGAGTTTTTACTGATTCCATGAATTCACAGCGTTTTTTTCGGGTGTCCACCAATGTGAAATTGACTTCCGGCTTCATTACAGCCAGAACAATGCCTGGAAATCCCGCCCCGGAGCCGATATCTATTACGTTTTTTGCTTCGGATATGATCTTTAAAGCCTGTGGATTAGCAGAATCTAAAAAATGCTTTTGTGCAGATTCCTTTCCGTCCTTTATGGCTGTCAGATTGGTATGTTCATTTGCCTGCATAACCATGCTATTATATTCGGCCATTTTTTTTATCTGTTCGCCTGAAGTCTCAACATTATAAAAATTGAATCCCTTAATTAGTATGTCAGTAAATTCTTTTTCTGAATTATTCACTTTGCTTATCCTTTTCAAGGTAAATCAAAAGCACACCGATGTCTGCTGGAGACACGCCGGATATTCTGGATGCCTGGCCGATGTTTTTGGGCCTGATATCATTTAATTTCTGTGCGGCTTCTTTCCGTAAGCCCTTTAAAGAAAGATAGTCAATGCTATCCAGGCGGAAAGACTCCATTCTTTTCTGCTTGTTTACCTGCAGCATCTGTCGGTTGATATAGCCTTCGTATTTTATCTGAATCTGCGCCTGGAATAGAGAATCTTCCATGTAGTCGCCGCTGAAAAGATTATGCTCACTCAGCTTTTTGATAGTAATGTTTACTCTTTTCAAGGCATCCTTTAATGAGATAGCATTTGCCGGGATTATTTCGCCGCAGTCCTCAAAAAGCGCTTTTAAATCTTTAGGCGCATAGTTTCTTCTGTCTAGCTGATCAATTATTTCATTGACTTCTTTTTGTTTTTTTAGCATAAGGTCATAACGCTCTTTGCCAGCAAGACCTAATTCATATCCCGTTTTTGTCAGTCGTAAGTCTGCATTATCCTGCCGTAAAAGCAGCCTATGCTCGGCGCGGGATGTCATCATGCGGTATGGTTCGTTGGTGCCTTTGGTCACAAGGTCGTCAATAAGAACGCCGATGTAAGCGTCGGAGCGGGAAAGCACTAAAGGCTCTTTATTATTTATGTATTGAGACGCGTTAATGCCCGCCATCAAGCCCTGGGCGGCAGCTTCCTCATATCCGGAGGAACCGTTTATCTGTCCGGCCGCGAATAACCCCTTTATGTTTTTAAACATCAGTGATGAATCAAGCTGTGTAGGATTGATGCAGTCATATTCTATAGCGTATCCTGCCCGCATTATTTCAACGTTTTCCATGCCCTTTATTGTCCGCAGCATGGCAATCTGCACATCTATTGGCAGGGAAGTTGACATGCCCTGCACATACATTTCATAAGTGCTTTGGCTTTCCGGCTCAATGAAAACCTGGTGGCGCTCTTTGTCCGCAAAGCGAACGACTTTATCTTCAATGGAGGGGCAGTATCGTGGGCCGGTGCCTTCAATATCACCGCAATAAAGCGGCGAACGGTGCAGATTGTTTTTAATTATTTCGTGAGTTCTTTCATTGGTCCATGTAAGATAGCAGGGAGATTCTTGGCGGGTGTTTTCTACATCAAGGAATGAAAAATTATAAATATCGTCGTGACCTTCCTGTATTTCCATCTGGCTTAAGTCCAGGGTGCGCAGGTCAACTCTTGCGGGAGTACCGGTTTTAAACCGTGCAATTTCAATATTGTTTTCAAGAAGGCTGCTTGTGAGCCCATCAGCTCCTGCCAGGCCGCTTGGGCCCTGGTCTTTTGTGTATTCTCCGATTATTATTTTGCTCTGCAGGTATACCCCCGTGCACAAAATGACGGCTTTCGCATAGTAAGTAAAACCGATGCTAGTTTTTATGCCTTTTATTTCGCCGTTCTCAACAATTAATGAAACCGCCTCGTCTTGTTTTAAAAGCAAATTATCAGTCTGTTCCAATGTTGATTTCATTTCTTCGTGGTAGTCTTTTTTATCAGCCTGAGCGCGCAATGAATGAACGGCAGGGCCTTTTGAGAGATTAAGCATTTTCATCTGAATTGATGTTTTGTCGATATTAATGCCCATTTGCCCGCCCAGTGCGTCAATTTCCCGCACAAGGTGGCCTTTGGAGGTGCCGCCGACTGAAGGATTGCATGCCATCATGGCAACCCCGTCCAGGCTGATTGCAAGGCAAAGCGTGCTGTTTCCCAGTCTGGAAGAGGCAAGGGCGGCTTCGCAGCCCGCATGTCCCGCGCCGACTACTATTATGTCAAATGTTCTTGTTTTTAATGTACTCATTATTTACCTACACAAAATTCACTAAATATTGTATCAATAACGTCTTCGTCCACATTTTCGCCTGTTATTTCTCCCAGAGCATGAAGAGCGTCTCTAAGGTCCGTGACAGCAAGGTCAACAGGAAGCCTTTGCAGCAATGTGTTTTTAGCCATGGTTAAAGACTGCTGCGCCCTTGCAACAGCGTCTATGTGGCGGATATTAGAAAGCTCAACCTGATTGGGCAGAACAGAGGAGTCCGCATTGAAAATTTCCATTAGCTTTTCTTCGAGCTTATGTATGTTCCTTCCTTCTGAGGCACTTACCGTTATGATATTGTTTGTATGGTCAGTGTTTAATTCAGTAAGCTGGATTTCATAGTTTTTTATTGTCGCGTCTTCTTTGTTTAGAACTATTATATGGGGTTTTGATTTTATATGGTTATATAGTTCTATGTCCTTTTTTTCAATATTTCTGGACATATCAAGAATAAACAAAACAATGTGAGCGTTTTCCGCCGCTTTATATGCCCTGTCGACGCCTATTTTCTCCACGAAGTCCTGGCTTTCGCGTATGCCCGCTGTGTCTGTAAGAATTACTTCAATGCCGGAGATATCTACATGAGCTTCAAGGGTATCCCTTGTGGTTCCTGCTACTGATGTGACTATGGCTCTGCTTTCTCCTAGGATGGCGTTAAGAAGCGAAGACTTGCCAACATTCGGCTGGCCTACTATCGCGCAGCGTATGCCGGACTTGAATATTTTTCCGCGCTCCGATTCGGCGAGGGCTTTGTTTGTGTATTCCAGTACTTCTTTAACTATTTCTAATGATTGGTCAATTGTAATATCTTCAATATCTTCTTCCGGATAGTCTACCGTGACTTCAATCTGCGCAATGCATCTTGTAAGCATTTTAATAAGGTGTGTAATGCTTGATTTTAACCTTCCGGAAAGCTGGTTTAGGGCCACGTCCTTTGCGGATTTTGTATCGGCATTGATTACGTCAATAACGGCTTCTGCCTGAGATAAATCCAGCTTGCCGTTTAAAAAAGCGGTTTTTGTGAATTCTCCGGGCATGGCAAGGCGCGCTCCGTGCCTTAGGCAGGCTTCCACAATTTTCTGCGCAACATACATTGAGCCATGACAGTATATTTCGACAGTGTCTTCTCCTGTATAGGTTTTTGGCGCTTTCATATATACGGCGTTTACCTCATCTATTTTTGTTTTGCCGTCATAAATGTAACCATAAGTCATAACCCTGTTTTTCAAAGAATTTCCCTTGAAAACAGCGCTGGTAACTGCAAGGCTGTCTTTCCCGGAAAGCCTTACCGCGGCTATTGCGCTTTTGCCGTTTGCGGTGGCAATGGCGACTATGGTGTCTTTATTTGCGTTGTAGCTTTTCATAATTTCTAATTATATCTTTTTTTGTGTTGTTTAGCAATGATGCGGACAGTAGCGATTTTAATAATAGATATTGTTTACAATTTAAATATATTTATTTAATAATTTTTACAATAACAACAACTAAGCGTTATATATCTCTAAAACGCTTTGTATAAGGGCTTTTTTGTTGACAGTAAACAATCATTTTGATAGAATTGTACAAATATAAAAAAGCAAAAAACAAGAAAGGGTTTGACAATCATGAGCATTAATTACAGCGAAAAAATACTCAAAGAAGGATTAACATTTGACGATGTACTTTTAATTCCTGCTCACAGCGAAGTTTTGCCGGGCGATGTTGATACTTCAACCTATTTAACGAAAAATATAAAGCTCAATATTCCTTTAATTAGTGCTGCAATGGACACTGTTACCGAGTCCAATATGGCAATTTCAATGGCGAGGGAAGGCGGCCTGGGAATTATACACAAGAATATGTCCATTGAGGATCAGGCTTCACACGTTGATAAGGTGAAGCGAAGCGAGCACGGAGTAATAACAGATCCATTTTATTTATCGCCTGACCATTTGATTTCGGACGCAAATGCCCTGATGGCAAGATACAAAATCTCAGGTGTTCCCATCACAGAAAATGATAAATTAGTAGGCATATTAACCAACAGAGATTTAAGATTTGAAACAGATTTCAGCAGGAAAATAAAAGAAGTTATGACAAGTGAAGGCCTTGTTACCGCAAAAGAAGGAATAGATATCGATGAGGCTAAAAAAATACTTGCGAAACACAGGATAGAAAAACTGCCGTTGGTAGATGAGAAATTTCATCTTAAAGGGCTGATAACAATAAAAGACATTGAAAAGGCGGTAAAATACCCGAATTCAGCAAAGGATTCACAGGGCAGGCTTTTGGCAGGAGCAGCCGTTACAGTATCAGACAAACTCATGGAAAGAGTTGCCGCGCTGTGTGACGCTAAAGTTGACGTAATCGCTCTTGACACGGCCCATGGGCATTCAGAATTTGTGCTGAAAGCGGTAGCAAAAGTGAAAGAAAAACATCCTGATGTGTGCCTTATTGCGGGCAACTGCGCAACAGCACAAGCCGCCAAAGAGCTCATTGAACATGGGGCTGACGTGGTAAAGGTGGGCATAGGCCCGGGCTCAATATGCACTACGCGCGTAGTAGCAGGAATAGGAATTCCCCAGGTTACAGCCGTGATGGACTGCGCGGAGCAGGCAGACAAAATGGGAAAAACAATAATTGCAGACGGCGGAGTAAAATATTCAGGAGATGTGGCAAAAGCCATTGCGGCAGGAGCCAATGCAGTTATGCTTGGGTCAATGCTCGCAGGCGTTGAGGAAAGCCCCGGAGCCATTGAGATGTATCAGGGGCGTTCATATAAAGTCTACAGAGGCATGGGCTCGGTAGGCGCCATGGAGGACGGCTCATCCGACAGATACTTCCAAGACGGCACAAAGAAACTGGTGCCTGAAGGCGTGGAAGGCAGAGTTCCTTTTAAAGGAACATTGAGCGACGCTATTTATCAGCTGGTAGGCGGGCTTAAATCGGGCATGGGATACTGCGGGACAGAAAGCATTGAGAAACTAAGAAGTGACGGTAAGTTCATCAAAGTGACTCCAGCCGGATTGACGGAAAGCCATCCACATGATATTTACATAACAAAAGAAGCTCCCAACTACGGAACGCGATAGAAAGAGTCTATTAATTGTAATTAATTTATTGCTTTTTCGTTTAATCCACTTAAGATTTACTTATAGTTATATACATGCTATATACAGACTAGAGGTGAACTGATGGGGCGATAAAAGTAATAACAGATTCAATGAGTGATATCACTCCTGATATTGCAGAAATTTATGGAATAGAAGTAGTTCCGATTAATATTTCATTCGGTGGCTCTTATTTTTCTGTGTCTGATGTGCCTTTAATTCGCATGTTTGAGTGGATTGAAGAAAATAAAAAGCAGCCATCATTTAAAGGGGTAGGATCTGAAACTTACTCAAAAGTATTTAGCAAATATTTAACCCAAGGCTATGAAGTCGTTTGCATTACAGGAGGAAGCACCATAATGTCAAGTTATGACTGCGCCTGTTTTGCTGCATCGGGGAACTACGGCGATAGAGTTCATATAATTGACAGCCATCAATTGTGTGCGAGTGTTGGCTTTATGGCAATTAAAGCAGCATCAATGGCAAAGGAAGGCATGTCCGCAAACGCAATCGAAATTAATTTCGAAAGAAAAATGGACAAATATAAACAGTATGGCATAGCCGACAGAGTTGATTTTTTGCAGTATGCTGGGTTTTGCCCGAAGGTAGTGTCAATAGGAAGCGGTCTGCTGAATGCGAAGTTTGAATTTGAAGTGCAGCCAGATATGAAATTTAATGTTCAGATTCTGGGCAGTTCTATGAATAAAGCAGTAGCATCTTACTGCAATAAAGTTTTTAAAAACATAAAGGACATAAACCCTGAAAGAGTATTTTTAATACATACATTATCAGAAGAGGGATATTTTTCAGAGGTATATAAGTGTATAGAAAATCTTGATTATTTTCAGGATGTGGCGGTATGCAGAGCTAGCCATTACACCAGCAGCCTGGTAGGGCGCAATGGAATAAGCGTTGCATATCAGATGAAATAATGCGTATATAGAAAAAAGCATGTTTCTTATTTTTCGGCTACAGGTCAACAATATTTGGAATTGTAAGCCGAATTTATTTTTGTTTTGCTACGTAAAAATGATTAATTCATTTATTCGTATAAATTAATTTATATAAGGATATTCACATATGAGTGTAAAAGTAATAACCGACACAATAAGCGACATTTCAGCAGATGTTGCTGAAATATATGACATAGACATTCTCCCCATTGATTATTTAATAGACGACACTTATATATCAGCCAGTGACCTTGGTTTAGATTACATGGTTAAATGGATAAGGGAAAACAAAGTGACTCCCACAATTAAAGGCATAAGCACAGAGACATATGTAAAAACTTTTGAAAGATATGTTAAAAAGGGAATGGAAATAGTCTGCATAACTGCCGGCAGCGGAATTGTGTCAAATTACGACACTGCCTGCCATGCGTCTACCAGGTTCCCGGAGGCGAATATACACGTAATTGATTCCCGTCAAATATCCACAAGCATAGGCCTTATGGCAATTGAAGCCGCTGATATGGCAAAACAAGGCGAATCAGCTAATGCGATTGCAATAAGGTTTGAAAGAACGAGTGATAAAATCAAGCAGTTTGGGCTTGCAGATTCTGTGGAATTTTTGCAGTATTCAGGATACTGCCCCAAAATCGTGGCTTTCGGAAGCAGTCTGCTGAAAGCGAAGTTTGAGTTTTCCGTATATGAAAATCAAAATTTTGATGTGAAAATGGCAGGAAATTCAATGGCAAAAGCACTGAATTCTTATTTTAGTGATGTTTTTAAAAATGTTAAAAATATTGACTCCAAAAGAATATTTATGGTTTATACTTTTTCAGATGAAGAATTTTTTGCGGATTTATATAAACGCGTAGTTGCACTTGATTATTTTGAGGATATAATAGTATGCGGGGCCTCACTCCATACTAACAGCTTATATGGAAGCAATGGCATAAGTATTGCATATAAATTAAAATGATATATAGTATTATTGCGCGAATTAAAGGCCGAATATATTTATGTTAAATTAAGTTTTTAAAAATGGCGTTTTTATTTTTGCGGATAATTTAAAAATAATATAAATTTAAAGAAGGATTTGGAAGATAGCATGAAAACAAAAGTAATTACCGACTCAATTAGTGACATTTCCAGGGATGTAGCAGCAAATTACGATATTGAAGTGCTGCCTATATTAATTTCGACAGACGGCCCATATGTGTCAAGTGATGAGGTTGACACACAAGATGTGATAAATTGGATAAGGGAAAATAAAAAAATTCCCAGTTTCAAAGGTATAAGCACTGAAACATATGCTAGGACTTTTGAAAAACACATTAACGAAGGCATGGAAATACTGTGTATTACTGCATCAAGCGGGAGAATATCAAATTATGATACTGCCTGCCATGCGTCCACGCGGTTTCCTGCCGCCAATATTCAGGTGATTGACTCAAAAAGATTGTCCAGCAACATCGGGCTTATGGCGGTTAAGGCGGCGACAATGGCGAACGAAGACGTTTCAGCAAACGGGATAGTGATCAATTTTGAGCGTACAATGCACAAGTTTAAGCAGTTCGACCTGACAGACACACTGGAATTTTTGGATTATTCCAAAGCTGTGCCAAAGATGGCAGCCGCAAGAAATTCCATGTTTAATTCGAAGTTTATGTTAGCCTCCCATGAAGAGGGAGATATGCATACAGAAATGCTGGGGCACTCTATGGATAAAGCACTGGCAAATTATATCAGCCTGGTATTCAAGGATTTAAAGGCAATTGACCCAAAAAGAATATTTCTATCACACACAATATCCGACAATGATTATTTTGCTTCACTTTATAAACATGTTGTATCTTTGGAATATTTTGAAGACATTATTGCCTCAGAATCGGGAAGCTATTCCTCGAGCTTTGTGGGGCCTAACAGCATAAACGTAGCATATCAATTAAAATAATATACCAGGAGACCTTAATGACAGTAATAGTTTTGGACTTTGGCGGACAATACAATCAATTGATAGCCAGAAGAGTAAGGGAAGCAAAAGTATATAGTGAGATTTTACCCTATACTGCATCCGTAGAAGAAATAAAAAAACACAATCCGCAGGGAATTATTCTGACTGGCGGGCCCAATTCCGTATACGAAAAAGGCGCTCCGGCAGTAGGTAAAGAGATATTTGAGCTGGGTATTCCTATACTTGGCATATGCTATGGTGCGCAGGTGATGAGCCTGGTTTTAGGAGGCGGCGTACACCGTGCAGATCACAGGGAGTATGGATTCACATCGGTTGATGTAGACACCACAAGCCGAATTTTTGATGGAATGGACAAAGAGCAAATTTGCTGGATGAGTCACACAGACCAGATAAGTAATCCTCCTGATGGATTTAAAATAAGCGCATCAACGCCAACATGTCCTGTGGCGGCAATGCAAAATGACAGCAAAAAACTATATGCTGTCCAGTTTCACCCGGAGGTAAGACACACGAAAAACGGGCAGGACATGCTGGTTAATTTTCTATACAAAGTCTGCGGCTGCAAGGGCGACTGGAATATGGCGGACATAGCAGCGCAGTCAGTAGAAGATTTAAAGAAAAAAATCGGTAAAAAAAAGGTGTTGCTGGCATTATCGGGTGGAGTGGATTCGTCCGTTGCCGCTGTGATGCTTTCGAAAGCCATTGGCAAAAACCTTACCTGTATTTTTGTTGACCACGGCCTTTTACGAAAAGATGAAGGTGATATTGTTGAACAAATTTTCACTAATGATTTTGATTTGAATTTTATCAGGGTTAACGCGCAGCAGAGATTTTTATCCAAACTGAAAGGCGTTGAAGACCCGGAAAAAAAGCGCAAGATAATAGGTGAAGAGTTTATCCGTGTGTTTGAAGAAGAAGCAAAAAAACTGGGCAAAGTGCATTTTTTGGCGCAGGGAACGATATATCCCGATGTTGTGGAGTCTGGTGTTGGCCACGCTGCAGTAATAAAAAGCCATCATAATGTGGGAGGCCTTCCGGAACATGTTGATTTCGAAGAAATTATTGAGCCATTAAGGGATTTGTTCAAAGATGAGGTAAGAAAAGTTGGCCTGGAGCTTGGCTTGAGTGAAGACATTGTATGGCGTCAGCCATTCCCGGGCCCGGGGCTTGCAATACGCATTATGGGCGAAGTGACAAAAGATAAGCTGGATATTCTGAAAGAAGCGGACCTAATATACCGAGAAGAAATAAAAAAAGCCGGATTAAACAGAGAGATATGGCAATTCTTTGCCGCCCTTACCAATACAAGGACAGTGGGCGTGATGGGAGACGCCCGGACGTATGATTATGTACTTGCCCTGCGCGCTGTCACATCGGTTGACGGGATGACAGCGGACTGGGCGCGCATTCCCTATGAAGTGCTTGCAAAAATCTCCAACAGAATAATTAATCAAGTATCGCAGGTTAACAGAATAGTTTATGATATTACAAGCAAGCCTCCGGGGACTATCGAGTGGGAGTAGATAAAGAAGCCTGAGAAAGCCACTTATAAGCTGGTTTTCGACCACTAAGGTGCTAT
>CAZDZB010000035.1:0-18608 GCA_964509795.1 uncultured Christensenellaceae bacterium
TCCGAAAACACTAGATCCTAAGTCTAGCGCGTCTGCCAATTCCGCCACGCCCGCTTGCAAATCGCTCAGAGCATTTAAAAGTATATAACATATTTTACTCTTAGTCAAGTGCTTTTTTGAAATATACTTTATTAGTTTTTAATGTATATATTACAGTTAATTTATTACAAAGTGACTCTACCCACAAGTGCCCTTCCAAGAGTAATTTCATCCGCGTATTGCAAATCAGAGCCCACTGGAACACCGTGCGCAATGCGGCTCACCTTTATACCAAGGGGCTTGATAATCTTGGCGATATACATAGCTGTAGCCTCGCCTTCCAGGTCAGGGTTTGTCGCGACTATCACCTCTTGAACGCCTGAAAGCCTTGTAAGCAGCTCTTTTAGCCTTATGTCCTCAGGGCCTCTGTTGTTGTTTGGCGATATGGTTCCGTGCAGCACATGGTAAACGCCGTCAAATTCGCCGGTACGTTCCATGGCGCCCACGTCCCTCGGGTCGCCGACGACGCATATTTTCGTTCTGTCTCTTTTTGTATCAGCACATAGCGGGCAAAGTTTATCCTGGGAAAAGTCTCCGCATTCTTCGCAAAACCCAACATTTTCTCTTGCGTCAACTATGGCCTCTGCCAGATTAATAGCGTCGCTTTTTTCAATTTCTAATATATGATAAGCAAGCCGGGTTGCACTTCTTTTGCCTATTCCCGGCAGTTTTGAAAGCTCGTTTATGAGCCTGGCGAGTGATTCAATATATGCAGACATTAAAACATTCCCGGCAAATTCGGAGACAATTTGCTCATTTTTTCCTGGGCGCTTTTTTCTGCAGTTTCCATTGCCTCACGCACTGCCGCCAAAACCAAATCTTCCAGCATTTCTATATCATCCGGGTCCACAGCCTCAGGAGAGATTTTTATGGATTTAAGTTCCTTTGCCCCTGTCACAGTCGCAGTCACAACTCCTCCGCCTGATGAAGCTGTGTATTCCTGCTCTTCAAGCTCCTGCTGTGCTTTCATCATGTCCTGCTGCATTTTCTGCGCCTGCTTCATAAGCTGCTGCATATTTTGTCCGCCCCCGCCGGGGTATCCGCTGCGTTTTGCCATAACAATTTCCTTTCAACGTTTCCTTTTTATTTAATTAAATCACTAGGAAGTTTATTTACATCCTTGATAAAGTTTAGTTCGTCTTCGCTTAGCACATGGAGTTCTATTTTGATTTTCATGTCTTTGCCTGCTGCTGCAGACAAAGCTTCATTTATCATTCTATTGTTTGATTTTTCTTCCAGGCGGTCAAGTCCTGCCAGATTCTCATCATACATTATAGTAAATGTGCCATTAACTACAGACCTTGGCACAGCCTTTTTCATGGCTGTTACGACACTCATCTTCTTTTTGCTTTTCAGCATGCCTATAGCTTCTTCCCAAAGTTTTTTTGCGTCTTTATCCGATCCTTTTTTTTTGCCTTTTTCGTCTTTCTCTTTTTCCTGCTTTTTTTCTGAATTTTTTTCAATTTCTTTTGTAAATCCAATCTGTTTGTCCGGCGCTTTTTCAGCCGCTTTTGTTTCTTTGCTTTTCACTTCCCGCTTGTCTTCCTTCTTATCAACATATGGGAAATATTCTTGGGTGCCCTCTTTTGTGTCAATCTCAGAAAAAACTCCATCTCCGTCATTATCTTCCACAGGCGGAGCGTCAAATGACGGATAAGCATCATCTTCCTCTATTTTATGGGCTTTTTTTTTATCCTCTTCAGGGATGTATGTATCTTGGCTTTTCACAGCAATGTTACCGGACTCTATCATCTGCTCCAGGTTTTCAACTCTCTCTAGCAGGCTTTCGTATGAGCCTTCACGTTCTGTTCTGCAGGCTTTTGCAATTGCCAATTCAATAAACACTCTTGGGTGCGCAGCATAGCGCAGGTCGCTTTCCAGTGTTGAAAAAAGGTCAATGCACCTTATAAGCACTCCTTCAGGCGCTTTTTGCGCCTGAGCAGTAAGCCTTGATGCCATTACATCATCAAGCGATAAAGTTTCAGCAGCGTCTTTTACGTGCTTTGCTATGAACAAATCCCTGAAATGGACCATCAAGTCCCTGGCCACGGAAAGAGTGTTGCAGCCGTCATCAAGCATTTTATTGAACCCTTTCAAAGCTCTTGCGGTATCCTGCATCAGAATGCTTTCAGCCAGCGCAAAATACATAAGCCTATTGGCAGAGCCAAGTATAGTTGAAACATGTTCAGATGTGATTACGCCGTCCACAAATGCACTGCACTGGTCCAGCAAAGAAAGAGCGTCTCTCGCCCCGCCTTCGCTTGCCCTGGCAATAGCATCAATTGCACCTTTTTCTATTTGAATTTTGGCTTCATATGAAACTTTCTGCAAAAGCTTCACTATGTCATTTGCCTTAAACCTGTTAAAATCAAACCTCTGGCACCTGGAAAGAACAGTAATCGGGAGCTTGCCAGGCTCAGTTGTCGCCATAATGAAAACTATATGCGCAGGCGGTTCTTCCAGCGTTTTAAGCAGGGCATTGAACGCGGAAATACTCAGCATATGAACTTCATCTATAATGTAAACTCTGTATTTTCCTGCGGCAGGCATGAATTTGATGTTCTCCCGCAGATCTCTTATGTTGTCAACGCCGTTGTTTGACGCTGCGTCTATTTCAATTATGTCAAAATTGTTTGCGCTGCTTAATGCGGCACACGCGCTGCATTGCCCGCATGCACTTCCGTTCACAGGGCTTTGACAGTTAATAGCCCTGGCAAGTATCCTGGCCGCCGTTGTTTTCCCGATGCCTCTCGGCCCGCAGAATAAATAAGCATGATTAACACGCCCATTCATCACCTGCCCTTTTAATGTGCTTACCAATGCGTCCTGCCCTATCATGTCCTCAAAGGTGCTTGGACGGAAACGTCTGTATAATGCTACATGTGTCATTAAATACCCCTGATGTTTTTAATAATTAAAAACATAAAAATTCAAACTTAATTATATCATTAATAAAAAAATTATCAACTGTCGTGCCTTATTAAATCCGGTTATTATAAGCAAAAAACGGTTGCAGGGCTGCTTACCAGCTTCCGCCGCCTCCTCCGCCCATTCCGCCGCCACCTCCGCCGCTGCCTCCGCCGGATGCGCCTCTTACCGTAATTCCTCCTTCAACTGAATTGAAAATCCTTCCAAAACGCGGAATTGCAAATTGCCCCTGCATTTTACTGTCATAATACCAATACGGGAAAACGTTTAATATGTTCTCGAATTTTCTTGACCATACAGCTGCTAAATCAAGTACATAGGCAAAAGGCAGGACATCGTAAAAGTAATACTGGTTTTCATAAGCCATCGTTTTAATTTCATCAGTCGTTGCGTTTTTCATAAATTTTCGAAAACCTAATATATTCTCTCTTAATTCTATTGTTTTTTCAGTAGGCTTTTCCATATTCCCTGCAAGTAACCCTATTAAAAATATCGTAACTAAAACTCCATAAATAAAGACGGAATCATAAGTGAATTTGTACATTGTTTTATACATAAAATAAAAAGGCACTGCTATATATACAGGAAACAAAATAGAATTCAATATTTTTCGTGTGCTTTTACTTTTTATTTTGGATATAAACATTTCATTAAGGTGTTTGAAGCCAAAATAAAGAAATATGCTGGCACCCAAATAAGTTGCAATTAATATTTTTATAAATTCTTCGCTTACCTGTGAAACTCTAAAAACACTTAAAAGATATGGCGACGCGCATAATGCTAATGTGATATTTTTAATAATCACTGAACTTTTTGTGAAAATACCACCATGGATTAAATTGTATTTATTAATAATCTGCCGCTTTGCTTTATTCGTAATTTCACTAAATCTATATCTTAAGTGAAAAGTATTTGTTTTTTTCCTTGACGGTACATTTTTAATCCCCGAATCAAACAAAGCGTGAAAAAAATCTTTTTCATATTCGTTTTCAAACACCGGATTTTTAACCAGTCTTTTAATTTCATAATTATTAAGTTTCAATTTTTTTATTGCTATATATCCATTTACAGCCCAAAAAAACAACAGCGAAATCACGTCTTTATCGTCAACTCTTCCGTCAAAAATATAGCCCACTTCTGCCGGTGTCATGTTCTTTGGAGGCAGTGTATAGGTATTTATATTCATCTTGGGTGTTTTCCCGAAATTAAACCAAATAATAAACATCAGGACAACTGAAAAAAACATAATATAATATTCAAAATCTATATCACTCAGACTAAATTTTGCCGGTTCACTCTCACTATAATTAAAATAGCCTTCTTCCAGCTCAATTCTCAGTGATACTCCTGCATTACTGCTTAGTTCTTTAGTTGTTGTTATGTAAATGGAGTTATCTGCTATAATATATTCTGTATAAATGTTTGAGGCAGATCCTACCAAGCCAGAGGTAATATTTACACTGTTCTCATCAAATTCAAATGGCATAGTGACAGTAATATCTGCATGATGAATCACCGTATCCCAATCGCTGCCTATCAAGTCAACGTAAATCTCATCAAAAGAATCATCAGAGCAGTCATCCATAAGAATTTTATAGCTTATAGTATAAGTCTGCTTCCCTGTCAAAAGCTGGTCTTCGTCGCCTATTTTTATGATATAGCTGTCACCATCTCTATATTCAGCAAAAGGCTCATCCAAAACAAAAACATCGTAGATCTCTATTGTATAATTCGACTTGACCAGCTTTCCGTTGACTTCTCTTTTTAGAGTGCCTTTCAAAGGAATGTCCCTGTATATTCCGTGACGTTCCTGATTAAAATTTACATCTAGTGTTTCAGTTACTTCTATAGTGGAATCCTCTAAGACATTAATCCTTACATTATAATTGTCTATTTCAAAGCTACTGTAGTCAGCGTTTGCTTGTCCTGGAAATGCGCATAACAATATAATAACTGTAAGAATAACCTTAAAACTTAATTTCATTAATTCTTTCTTCCAATATTTATAATTTTAATTTATATATCAGCAGGTTTACCAGCTTCCGCCGCCGCCTCCGCCGCCGCCTCCGCCTGAACTGCCGCCTCCGCCAGATGAACTGGACGGACTGGAGGACATTGTGCTGGACATTGAACTGAAACCTCTTGAAAGAGAGTTCTCAAAGGCAGACGCAGAAAAGCTTGCGATTGGAATATGCCCCGAATACCATGAAGGCGGCTCCATAGCAATTCCTTCAAACTGCTTTGCCCATTTATCTGTTATTCCCAAAACATATGCGTAAGGAAGTATGTTGTAAAAATACTGAGGGTTTTCTTCAACCAGTTTGTTTATTCTGTCCTTTTCCGCATTATTCAAAAACATTTTAAGTCCCAGAATTTTTTCCTGCAGCTTATTCATTTCTGGCGTTCTTTTATGCATGAATAGCCCCAAAAGCCCCATCACAAAGGACGTTGTAACCGCAAGAAAGCCAGGTAAGAAAAGTTGAGCTGAGGGTATGGCCATTGCCAGAGCTCCAAAATACAACGCAGTTAAAACAACCACTATTAATATGGTTTTAAATACTTTAGCCGCTTTTTTTGTGCTGTGCCATTGCCTTACCGCAAAGTCTGTAACAATAAATACGAAAAGCATAAAAGCGCAAATAAATATTCCGCTCGCAGCTAAAGCTTCGGGATCCAAAGACATGGGAGCTTTGAAAACCAAAATTCCGAAAAATACCGGAAGGGTAAAAAGCAAAAATGTAATCACTTTAGCGACAATTGACTTAACTGTAAAAATCCTGTTGCCTTCTTTATCTTTATATTTGTCTTTTATCATTGTTTTTACGGCGTTAATAGTGGTGTAGAACACATTTTCCAAGTCTTTAACCCTTACATAAGACATAATCTCCTGGTTTTCCACGCTTTCTTTGAGCTGGGACTCAAAATCCTTCAGCGATTTTTTCCCTGTGAATATGTCTATCAAATCAGCCATGGGCCTGAATGCGCGGTATTTGAATAAACCGGAGAACATCCTATGTTCATAATACTCCGCTTCGTCAGGCAAAGGCTTTAACTTTATCAAGTAAAAATCCCTGTTGCTTCTTTCCTCTATTTTTATGTAGCCCTTGTCAGCCCAATATATTAAAAGCGAAATTACATCTTTTGAGTCAACTGTTCCGTCAACCGCGTAACCTATTTCCGCAGGAGTAAGGTTATCCGGCGGATAAAATTCAGGAGCTGGATATATCTTTTCGTCCCTTCCGAATTTAAAGAACATTATAAGGATAAAGGCAAATAAAACTGCTGTTCCAATATAATATATGTATGTCCAGTCAAAAGGCATCCTTTCATTAGCGAAATAACCTTCCTCAAGCTGTATCCTTATGGAAACGCCCTGATATGGGTGCAGCATATCATTTGTCTGAGCATACACAGTATTGCCAATGACTTCATATTTAACAATGCTGGTTCCCGCTGTTCCTTCATATCCAGTAGATATGCCAACCAGGCTCGTTTCGAATTCTTTGGGCATCTGTACAGTAAAAAAGCTTTCAGCAATTGTCGTGTCCCACTCAGTGCCTATAAGGTTAAAATAAAATTCGTCAAATTCACTTATCCCGTCGTCGCCGAAATCAAGTGTATAGTATATTTTATACTGCTGGCTTCCGCTCACGTATTTATCAGGGTCGCCGATTTTGATTACTTTATATCTGCCTTCATTATATGTTTCAAAAGTATATTCATCCACATTTATATTTGTAATTTTAGCGTTGTACTTTGTTTGTGTCTCTGCTCCGTCAATCTCTCGGGTGAAAAAACCACGGATCGGTATCTCCCTGTAAATGCCGTGGCGCTGAGCGCTGAAATCCACGTTTATAATTTCTTCAACTTTAATTGTGTTATTTTCATTTACAATAACATTTACATAATAGCTGGATATCGTAAAGTATTCATCAGCCTTCGCATAAAAACTGCCTGAAATTATTAAAAATAAAGCAAAAACACAAATCAATATTTTGTTTAGTAATTTAATCTCACTCACCTCTGCTTTCTTTGCGTTCTACCAGCTTCCGCCGCCGCCTCCGCCGCCGCCTCCGCCGGAGAATCCGCCGCCTCCGCCGGAATAGCCTCCGCTGCCTGAACTGGATGAGGATGGCCTTGATGACATTGTACTGCGCATTGAGTTGACGCTGTTTGTGAAGCTTCTTGTGAAAGCAGACGGCATAAAGTGTGTATTCATGTGTGAGCTTTCATACCAGCCCGGTTTTTTCATCATAACGTTTTCGAATTGTTTTGCCCATTTGTCAGTTACGCCCAGAACATAAGCATATGATAAAACATTGAAGAAATAATCCGGGTTTTCGTCAACCAATGTGTTTATCCTGTCCTGCTCCGCGTTAACCAAAAACATCCTTAAACCCAGAATCTTTTCCTGGAGTTTGTTCGTTTCAGGTGTCCTCTTTTCCATAAACATCGCAAACAGCGCCGCTACAAACGTTGCTCCTGATGATGTAAAAGCCAGCAGGTAGCTTCCGCCGCTCTTCCCTGTTATTGCTGTGCTTATCGCAAAAAAACCAATAAACAATATCCACAATACAAATGATACAAAAACTTTAGATGCTGTTTTCATGCTTTTTCTTCTGGCATTAACCTGATCCATCACAATAAATAAAGCCAGCAGCACGCCGCACCAGAAAAGGCCTCCGAATATTGCATCATCCATGTAAAGAGATTGCTGGGATGTAGAAACTATATTTCCGAAATAAAAAGGTAAAGGCGCAGCCATAAATGTCAGCACTTTTGCCGCTATTGACTTGGATGTGAATAACCTTCCGCCTTCTTTTTTCGAGTATTTTTTCTTTATCTTGCTTTTTACTGCCTCTACTGTCGTGTAGAACACATTCTGCAAATCTTTTACCCTCACAAATGTAATGGATTCATTATTGCTTTGTTTTTGGGTCAAAAAGCTATGCACTTCTGATAAGTTATCTTTATCAGCAACTGATTTAATGAATTTACTGATATCATTCTTCTTTGATTTTTTAAATAAATCCAAAAACATTCTCTGTTCAAATTCGTTGGCATTGTCATCCAAGGATTTTAATTTGATTATGTAAAAATCATTATTTTTCACTTCAACTATTTTTATGTGTCCCTTATCCGCCCAGTATATCAGCAGGCTTAATACGTCCTTGGTGTCCACATATCCATCGACAATATATCCTGTCTCGGCAGGCGTAAGCCCTTCAGGGGGATAAAATTCTGGCGAAGGGTATATTTTTTCGTCTCTGCCGTAAATTGCCCAAATGAGTAAAATAAGCGCGGCAAACCCGATCGATGCATATATTAATATCTCCGTCCAGTCAATAGGTATACGCTCATTTGTGAAATATCCTTCCGGAAGTTCTATTCTTACTGTCATTCCTTCATAGGGGTACAAAATGTCAGTTGTATTGATTATCAGTTTGTTTTCTTCTGTTCTGTAATCTACAATTCTGCTTCCGCTTTCGCCTGCATAGCCTGTGCTTATGCCTATTTCTTCATCCTCGAAATCTTCCGGCATCGTAATTACTACACCTACATTGTTTATGTAGGTGCTCCATTCTGTGCCTATTACATTAAAATAAAATTCGTCAAAATCCTCAATTCCGTCGTCGCCGAAATCAAGTGTATACTTAATATAATATTTCTGCATTCCGTCAACCAGCACGTTTTTATCACCAATCTTTATCGTCTGGTAGCTGCCCTCTTTTTTAGTTGTAAATTTCTGGTTTTCTACTTCAATATCAGAAATTACGGCTTTATACTTAGTTTCCAGCAGCTCGCCGTCAACGGTTCTTGAAAAGAAGCCTTTTATAGGAATCTGACGATAAATTCCGTGGCTTTCGTAGTCAAAATCAGCATAAATGATTTCTTCAACTTCCATTGTATTGTCGTCATTTACATCAATTAAAACAATGTATGTTTCAATTGTAAAATTATCATATGCGTATGCCGTGGAAAATCCGGAAAATATAAAAAACAACGCTGAAAAGAGAATCAGAATTTTTAGAGTTTTTTTCATTTTAATCACCGGAGTTAAAAATTAACCGAGACGTTCTCTCTTTCCGCTTCGGCAGAAACTTCAAACATGCTCTTTCTCTCAAACTTAAACAGCTGTGCAACAATAGACTGAGGGAAAAGCTCAACGCCTGTATTGTAATTTCTGACTATTGCGTTATAGTACTTTCTGGATTGGGCAATGTCAGTTTCAATTTTCTGCAGCTGCCCTTGTAAATTTAAAAAGCTCTCGTTTGCTTTTAAATCGGGATAGTTTTCAGCTAACGCAAAAAGTGACTTCAAAGTTTGAGTAAGATTATTATCTTCCTTAACTGCTTCATCTGTTGATTTCGCATTCATTGCTTTGCTTCTGGCAGCCACCACCTTTTCCAGGGTGTCAGTTTCATGCTTTGCGTATCCCTTTACCGTTTCAACCAAATTAGGTATCAGGTCGTATCTTTGCTTTAAATAAACATCCATAGTAGCAAAGGCTTCTTCAACTTTGTTTCTTTTCCTTATAAAACTGTTGTATGAAAGTACAAACCATAAAGCAATTACCACAATTATTCCTAAAACTATATACATAATCTATCTCCTTTTTTTACATTTATAATAACATTATATAATAATGTATATTATATATACAACAATAAACGCGTTAAAACAGCATTAACATGCCTTAAACATTCTCAATATGATTAGCTTTCATTTCTTTTTTGGTTTTTTTGCATAAATTAATAAAGTCCTGCGCCACCTCAGGAAGATACCTTTCCCTGTGATATGCAACAACCAGGTTCCCGTTGGTTGATTTGTCGTTGAACGGGAAAAAAAACGCTCCCATAGACTTATCGTGATTTAGCAGAGGAGATAGGTTTTTAGCAAACATTTCAGGGTAAACTGTTATGCCCATGCCCTGGCAGGCCAGCGAAAGAAGAGTCTCTATACTTTCAATTTCAAGTATTATATTTATGTCCATTCCGTGCTTAACAAGGTATTTATCAAATAAAGTCCTCACTCTGTTGCCTGGCGTCATCAACAAAAAAGGGAAATTCCTGAACACGTCCACGTCAACACCGATTTCAAATTCTTTGATTTTTTCTTTATAGTTTTCAGGAAAGGCCTCCATCATATATTTTTCGGGAACTACAAGCAAAAGCCGCTCCTTCAAAATCCCTACGCTGTCAGCAACATCCAAAGTAATTGGTGCAAACCCAATAAGCAGGTCAATCTGCCCATGCAGAAGAAGTTCTTCCAGTTCTTTTGAGTTTCCTTCTTTTACATTTACATCGATCAACGGATTCCTTTCTTTGAATTCAGGCAAAACCTTAGGCAATAAAACTCTTCCTCTTGTATGCGATATACCGATTCTAAGTTCTCCGATTTTATGGTTGCTTATGTCGTTCATTTCCTGCTCCATCTGCCTTCTTATGTCTAAAATCCTCCTGGCCGAATTAAGGCACCTCCTGCCTGCAAATGTCAACGAAAACTCCGGAGTTCTGTAGAAAAGCCTGACACCAAGTTCTTCTTCCAGCCGTATGATTTGCTTGCTTAATGACTGCTGGGAAATAAACAGTCTTTCAGCCGCTTTAGTAATATTCAGCTCTTCAGCAACTACAGTAAAGTATTCAAGTGATAAAAAATTCATACCGCCTCCTGCACAACCAAATAGTTGTGATTACTCAGACTTTATATGTGTTATCGATTGTATTAATATAATGATACAATATAAAACATGGAAAGGCAAATATAACATATTTGTAGGAGGATCATTTAATTATGACATCCAATAACAAAACACTTATTACAGACAAATCTTTGTGCAAAGGCTGCGGCATCTGCGTTGAGTTTTGTCCCAAATCAGTTCTCGAAATCACAAATGGTAAAGTGAATATTAAAAATATTGACCTCTGTATTGGCTGCTCGATGTGCGAGAAGCTTTGTCCTGATTATGCTATTTATCTAATAGCGCAAGACAAAGAAAAAAGAGGTGCTTAATATGGAGAACAATGATACTAAAAGAGTTTTAATGCAGGGCAATGAAGCATGTTTGGAAGGCGCAATTGTTGCAGGTATGCGTTTTTTCGCAGGCTACCCCATCACCCCCTCTACGGAAATTGCTGAAGGCGCTTCTGTAAGGCTTCCAATGGTTCAAGGCTCTTTTTTGCAAATGGAAGATGAAATCGCCAGCATAGCCGCCATTATAGGAGGCTCTGTAGCTGGAGTTAAATCAATGACCGCAACCAGCGGACCGGGATTTTCACTTATGCAGGAAAACATAGGATACGCCGCTATGACAGAAACTCCATGTGTAATAGTCAACGTTCAAAGAGGCGGCCCGTCAACCGGCCTTCCCACATCTCCTTCACAAGGGGATGTTATGCAGGCACGCTGGGGAACACACGGCGACCATCCCATTATTGTAATTTCTCCGTCATCTGTGCTTGAAACATATAATTTGATAATAAGATGCTTTAACCTCTCAGAAAAATATCGTGTACCTGTTATCTTCCTTATGGATGAATCTGTTGGGCATATGCGCGAAGGCGTAAATTTGCCTGACGCTGACTCCATTGAAATAATTAATCGAAAACTTCCCGATAATAATAATGACAGCTGGCTGCCTTATGAAGCTTTAGGAAAGGAAATGACTCCTGCTCTGCCGCCATTTGGTTCAGGCTGGAAATATCATATAACCGGGCTTGTTCATGATGAGCGTGGCTATCCTACTTCCAACTCAGAAAAGGCTAAACAGCTTATAACCAGGCTGATAAATAAAATCGAAGAAAATAAGGACGACATTATAACATACGAAGAATATCTGCCGGTTTCTGCAAAAATAGCTGTTGTTTGTTTCGGAGGAACTTCACGAAGCGTTAAAAGAGCCGCTACAAAAGCTAAAGAGGAAAATATAAATGTTGGATTTTTCCGTTTAATCACTATTTGGCCTTTCCCTGGCGAGGCTATAAATAAACTTTCTGAAAAAGTTGACCATATTCTTGTAGCAGAGCTGAACAACGGACAGATAAAAGGTGAAGTTGAAAGATTCACGCACAAAAATTGCAAAGTGCATCACATAGGAAAAGTTGACGGCACTATTTTAATGCCTGATGAAATTTTAGTTAAAATAAAGGAGGTATTAGGCTATGACTCATGAAATTATTGAAAAATACTTCCGTAATGATATGATGCCCCACATCTTCTGCCCCGGCTGCGGACATGGCGTGCTAATGAAAGATATCGTCCTGGCAATTGATAAATTAGATGTCGATAAAGATAAAATATGTATAGTTTCCGGCATAGGATGTTCATCCCGGGCAACCGGTTATATGGATTTTAATACTATTCATACTACCCACGGCAGAGCAATCGCAGTAGCTACCGGCATAAAAATGGCTAATCCTGATTTAATGGTAATTGTCATTACCGGCGATGGTGACGCCGCAGCAATTGGAGGCAATCATTTTATCCATGCTGCGAGACGCAATATAGATTTGTCAGTATTTGTTTTTAACAACAATATCTACGGCATGACAGGCGGACAGTTCTCCCCCACTACACCAACAGGAGACTTCGGCACAACAGCCCCCTACGGCAATATAGACCAGGATTTTGATATCGCGGACCTGGCAAGGTATTCAGGGGCTACTTTTGTGGGAAGAGGAAGTGTTTATCATGTTGATAAAACTATTCGCCTTATGGAAAGAGCACTGCTGCACAAAGGCTTTTCAGTGGTTGACTGCATAAGCAACTGCCCTACCTATTACGGAAGAAAAAATCACAAAGGCAAACCCGCAGATATGGTTCGCTGGCAGAAAGATAACTGCATTGACTCAAAAGCTGCGGAAAAAATGGCACCGGAACAATTAGAAGGCAAAACTGTTATTGGTGAAATACACCATGACAACAGAGAAGAATATACATTTAAATATCAGAAAATAAAAGACAGGTTTGTAGGAGGCACAAAATGAAAGAAAAACTTGAATTAAGGCTTACTGGTTCAGGCGGACAGGGCGTAATATTAGGCGCAATAATTTTGGCTGAGGCAGCAATAAAAAACAATAATTATGCTGTTCAGTCACAATCATACGGCCCTGAGGCAAGGGGCGGAATGTGCAAGGCTGAAGTTATCATAGGAAAAGATGAAATAGAATTCCCAAAAGTTGAACATCCCGACGTGCTTTTGGCTCTTTCACAGCCTTCATTAGACAAATACTGCAAGGAAACAAATAAAGACTGTGTTATTATTACAGACTCCAGCCTTACTGTTCCTGAAACTCAAAATAAGGTTATGAGTGTTCCTATAATCCAGACTGCCCGTGATGTGGTGCAAAACCAGCAGACTGCAAATATTGTCGCCCTAGGCGCTGTTAACACATTAGTTCCTATGGTGGAATATGATTCATTAGAGCAAGCCGTACTTAAATATGTTCCTCGACATGCAGTTGAACAAAATAAAAAGGCATTGCAGGAAGGCAAAAAGATTGCCCAAAGTTTAGTTGTTATGTAACGCACATTTTGCATATAAAAAATAAGTGAGGCTAGAATGAATACTGAATTATCAGAAAAAAAAAGTACCGCCCTCAAAGGGAGCGGTGAAAAAGGTGAGCAAAAACAACATTCCTCCGGAAAACTTACAGCAAGAGAAAGAATTGAGCTTTTATTTGATGAAAACAGCTTTGTGGAAACAGGGCTGTTTGTTGAGTCACAGATAAATGATTTTGGGATGGATAAAAAGCGTTTTGCTACAGACGGGGTAATAACAGGCTACGGCACTGTTTTTGGCAGGTTTGTATGCGCGGCTTCTCAGGATTTCACGTTCATGGGCGGCGCATTAGGTGAAAAAAACGGCGAAAAAGTGTCCGCAATTATGGATCATGCTTACAAAAACGGTACTCCATTTGTATCATTAAACGATTCGGGCGGCGCCAGAGTGCAGGAAGGCGTACGCTCTCTTAAAGGATATGGTGATATATTTTACCGCAACGCCAGGTATTCAGGTGTAATACCTCAGATTTCCGCTATAATGGGCCCCTGCGCAGGCGGAGCAGTTTACTCCCCTGCCATCACCGACTTTACTTTCATGGTGGATAAAACAAGCTACATGTGCATCACAGGTACAAGCGTAATAAAAGCAGTAACCGGCGAAGATGTAACCATTGAAAAATTGGGCGGAGCAAATGTTCATAATCAAACCAGCGGCGTTGCCCACTTCAAATGTGAATCAGATGAAGAATGCATTAAATCAATAAAAAAATTGCTTTCATACCTGCCAAGCAATAATAAACAAAAGGCTCCTTCGACATACCACAACAGGCTTGTAATCAAGCAGGTAAAAGAGCTTGATAACCTTATCCCGGAAGGTAATAACAAGCCATATGATATGAAAATATTAATTGACAGGACTTTTGATAAAAACTCATTTTATGAAGTTCAAAAAGATTATGCCCCAAATATAATAATCGGATTTGCCAAGCTTATGGGTGAAACTGTCGGTATCGTTGCAAACCAGCCCCAGCATATGGCAGGCTGCCTTGATTACAATTCTTCGGATAAGGCTGCCCGGTTTGTAAGGTTCTGCGACAGCTTTAATATCCCGTTAATCACATTTACAGACGTTCCGGGATACCTGCCCGGTGTTCCGCAGGAGCACAATGGAATAATCCGCCACGGAGCAAAAATGCTTTATGCTTTTGCTGAGGCTACTGTACCCAAAATCAATGTTATCGTACGTAAAGCCTTCGGCGGCGCATATGTCGCCATGAACAGCATGCACCTCGGTGCGGATTTCGTTTTTGCTTGGCCAAACGCTGAAATAGCAGTAATGGGCGCTGAAGGCGCAGCCAATGTAATTCATGCAAGAGAAATTAAGTCCTCGCCAAACCCGGAGCAGACACGCAAGCAGAAAGTAGAAGAGTACAAAGAAAAGCTCTGCAATCCGTATGTGGCTGCAAAGCTGGGATACATAACTGATGTAATTATGCCCCATGACACCAGAATAAAGCTTGCAAAATCACTGGAATTTTTAAGAAACAAAAGCGAAAGCCTTCCGGATAAAAAGCACGGAAATGTTCCGTTGTAATTAAGGTTGTGTATTTATGAATAATAAAGAAATAAATGATAAGAAGAATACCTGGGAAGAAAAAACTTTGTCTAAAACACTCTCAAAGTATAAAGAGCGTAAAGAAGAGTTTACAAACAGTTCTGATATTCCAGTCAACAGAGTGTACACTCCGCTGGATACTGATAATGATAATTATGTTTCGCAATTAGGATTCCCCGGCGAATACCCTTTTACAAGAGGTGTTCAGCCCACAATGTATCGCGGAAAGTTCTGGACTATGCGTCAGTATTCGGGCTTTGCCACTGCAAAAGAATCCAACGAAAGATATAAATTCCTTCTTACCCAGGGACAGACAGGCATTTCAATTGCCTTTGACTTGCCTACTCAAATTGGCTACGATTCAGATGATCCTATAGCCGAAGGCGAAGTCGGCAAAGTCGGAGTAGCCATTGACTCTCTTCATGATATGGAAACTCTTTTTGACGGAATACCACTGGATAAAATAAGTACGTCCATGACAATCAACTCCCCTGCCGCGGTGCTGTTGGCTATGTATATTGCCGTTGCGGAAAAACAGGGCGTAAGCATGGATAAGCTTAACGGCACCATCCAAAATGATATTTTAAAAGAATATGCTGCCAGAGGAACTTACATATTCCCTCCTGCACAGTCAATGCGCCTTATAACGGATATTTTTGAGTTCGCTTCCAAGAATATGCCGAGCTTTAATACAATATCAATATCGGGCTATCACATAAGAGAGGCTGGCTCCACTGCAGCCCAGGAAGTGGCCTTCACTTTGGCAAACGGCATTGCCTATGTTGAAGCTGCAATAAAGACCGGCCTTGATGTAGATGATTTCGCAGGCAGATTGTCATTTTTCTTCAACTCACATAACGATTTATTTGAAGAAGCAGCCAAATTCAGAGCCGCCAGAAGGCTCTGGGCAAAAATAATGAAGGAACGCTTCCATGCCAAAAAAAACCGCTCAATGATGCTGCGTTTCCACACGCAAACAGGCGGCTCCACTCTTACAGCCCAGCAGCCTGATAATAATATCGCCCGTGTAACTATCCAAACTTTAGCGGCTGTTTTGGGCGGTACACAATCATTACATACTAATTCTAAAGATGAAGCTTTGGCTCTTCCTACCACTGAATCAGTTCAGATTGCGTTAAGAACACAGCAAATTGTAGCAAACGAGTCAGGAGTCTGCGATACAATTGACCCGCTTGCAGGTTCATATTATGTTGAAAGCCTTACAGATAAAATTGAAGATTTGGCTATGGGTTACATAAATAAAATTGACAGCTTGGGCGGCGCCGTAAAAGCAATAGAAATGGGATATGTGCAAAAGGAGATTGCTGACAGCGCATACAAATATCAAAAAGAAGTCGAATCCGGAAAACGTATTGTTGTTGGAGTTAATAAATTCCAAGTTGATGAACCCCCCGTTGAAGGACTTTTGACAATAGATTTAAAAACCGAGAAACAGCAGGTTTCAAATTTGAAAGATTACAAACAAAAAAGAGACATGGCTGCTGTTAACAAATCACTTGACCTCGTAAAATCTACAGCTATGTCAGATGAAAACCTGATGCCTGTAATAATAAACGCAGTTAAAAATTACGCCACTTTAGGCGAAATATGCAATGTATTGCGTGATGTTTTCGGCGAATATAAATCCGTCGAAATTCTTTAAGGAGTATATCATGGGTGAGAAAAAAATTAGAGTATTGATTGCAAAGCCCGGCCTTGACGGACACGACAGAGGGGCGAAAATAATTGCACGTTCTTTGCGTGACGCGGGCATGGAAGTCATCTATACAGGTTTGAGGCGCACTCCGCAGCAAATAGTAAACGCCGCCTTACAGGAGGACGTGGACGTTGTGGCCGTCAGCATCCTTTCAGGCGCGCACAACCACCTTCTGCCTAAAATCACATCGCTTCTTAAAGAAAGCGGCGCAGAGAGTATTTTAGTAACAGCCGGCGGTGTTATTCCTGAAAAGGATTTTGCGTTTTTAGAAGAAAACGGCATAAAGGGCATTTTTACACCAGGCACGCCTACATCAGAAGTGGTTGACTTCATAAAATTGAACGTAAAGCAATAAGCAATGAATCCAAAAGAACTTATTTCAAAAATGCTTGAGGGCAATATATACTCTCTTGCCAAAGTTATAAGCATGGTGGAAGATGACCCGGAAAATGTGGGAGACATTATGCAGGAGATTTTCCCCCATTGCCATGGGACATCTGTTGTAGGCATAACCGGCCCACCGGGCGCGGGAAAAAGCTCTGTAATTTACCAGATTGCAAAACACCTTAGCGCAGTTAACAAAAAAGTAGCCGTGCTTGCTATTGACCCAAACAGTCATTTAACCGGCGGTGCGCTTTTAGGCGACAGAATACGCATGGATGACCTAAAGGATGTTTACATTCGCAGCATAGGAAACCAGTGCGCAGTCGGCGGCATTGCTACATCAGCATATTTCATTACAAAAATACTTGAAGCCTGTAAATACGACTTCATTTTTATTGAAACAGTCGGCGCCGGACAATCTGAAATAAAAGTTAAAGACATTGCTGACAGAACAATGCTGGTTTTGGCTCCGGGCCTGGGAGACGACATTCAGGCAAATAAAGCCGGAATCATGGAAATCGGTGATGTTTACATAGTAAATAAATCAGATAAAAATGATGCTTTGAAATTGGAAATAGACCTTATAGATATGATTAAGGCCGGACAGCAGTCTGAAAATGGCATCAATTTATTTACAACTGACTGCATCAACGGTAATGGATTTGAGTCACTTATCGATTATCTGGTAGAAGAATCAAAAGTTATTCTGTTAAAGAAAAATGAAAAACTAAAAATCAAAATGCAGATTATTGAGCTTTTCGAAGATAAAATAAATAAGCTTATAGAAAAAAATATTAATAAATTTTCAAATCTTGATAAAGTTTTAGAGGATATTTTATCCGGAACAGAAAACATATCAAATGTAATTGAAAGCAATGTAAAAACAATCGTATCACCAGAAAAAAATGATATGACTTTAAAAACGCAAGGGGATAATAATTAATGGATATAAAGCAAATTGACCACATAGGAATAGCAGTAAAAAACATTGAAGAATCTCTAAAAATATACGAACTGCTGGGCTTTAAATGCGCTGGCACTGAAACTGTAGAAGAGCAGAAAGTGAAGGTGGCGTTTATCCCCTGCGGTGAAAGTGAACTGGAACTTTTAGAAGCTACCGATGAAGAAAGCCCCATAAGCAAGTTTATTGAAAAAAAAGGTGAAGGCATGCATCACATTGCCGTCAGAGTGGATGACATCGAAAAAACCCTTGATGAACTTAAATCAAAAAATGTACGGCTTATCGATGAAAAGCCAAGGTATGGCGCAGGCGGCGCAAAAATTGCTTTTGTTCATCCTAAAGAAACTAAAATTTTAGTTGAATTAACACAAAGAGATTAATATATATAGAAGGGGCTGTCACAGCAGAATGCTGTGACAGCCCCTTTACGTTATTTATCTCAGATATGTACTTTGGGGATA
>CAZDZB010000036.1:0-18468 GCA_964509795.1 uncultured Christensenellaceae bacterium
CCCTCACTTCTTAAGTATCACCCTAAACACAGCCCCGCCGGACAATCCGTTGCCGATGTAAAATTCGCCGCCGTGCCCTTTTACTATTTCATTTACTATGGACAGCCCTATGCCGCTGCCGTTGCTTTTTTCTTTGGTCATTCCGCTTAACAGGTTTTTGATATCCTCGCTTTTGAATCCCGTTCCGTTGTCTTCAATTACAATCTCCACATTCACAGGGTTGTCATTTATCCTGATGTCTATCATGTCTTTTGTGTATTTGACGCAGTTTGACAATATGTTGATAAGTGCCCTGTGTATTTTGTCCGCGTCAATTGAAATGGGCTCTATTTCCTCCGGCATAAACCTGATGTCGATATCGTTCATTATGGCAATGCTCTCAATTGAGCGAATTGCTTTAACCATCGTTTGTGTTATGTCGCTTTTTGCGAAAGCAAACAGTTCAATATGGCTTTCCAGCTTGCTTAAATATATTATATCCTCGGTCATTTTCTTTATTCTTAAGCTTTCGCTCATAATAATATCCAGTGGCTCTTTGTAGTTTTTGAAAACTCCGTTTTTTATGCCCTCAGCATATCCGTAAATTGCAGTCAGCGGCGTTTTAAGCTCATGGGAGATGTTGCGCAGCATCTTGTCGCGCTGCATGTTGTGCTCTTCCAGGCTTTGCGCCATTTCGCTTACGGCGATGGAAAGGTCCTCTATTTCGTCGTTAGTGTCGGCAATATATTTGTTTTTGAAGTTTAGCCTTGCGTACTGCTTGGCAAGGTCTGTAAGGGTAACCACCGGCCTTGTAATTCTGTTGGACATTGCTGAAATTATAAGTAAAGATAACACCACCAGCAAAATAGCCGTAAATATAAACACCCTTATGTACTGCCTGTTAAGCTCCTTTATGCTGCTTATGGGCAGCAGTGAAATGGCCGCCAGCGAATATCCGCTGACGCCTCTTGGAAGTGATTGCTCAATTGTGCAAAAATAATTTACGGAATCTACTGAAATCTGCGCCACATTATCCTCCGATGCATCAATCAGGCTTTCAATGTAGGCAATGTCAAGATTGTCCTCAAACCCTTCGTGGCTTGAGTAAATGATTTTGTAGCTGTCGTCTTTTGCCGTCTGCATAAATATTATGCTTATGCTCTCGGCCAGGCTGCTGTAGGCTCTTGGCTCAATGTAGCTTTGAGCGATGTCTTCAACCAGCTCTCCCTGGGCAGCCCTTGCAAGCACGTTTACCGCGGCTATTTTGTAGGCCGCCGAGTTTTCAACTATCAGCTGCTCTTTTATGCTTTTTCTGATGTATCCGTTGAATATGCCCAGGGCCAGAGCACAGAAAATCAGAAGGGCGGAAAAAACGATCAGCGCATTGGCAAGAGTAAGCTTATTGCTTATTTTGTTCCTCATTTTTGTCTCCTATTTTGTACCCATATCCCCACACTGTCTCAATCTGGCACTGACTGCCCGCTATAAGCATCTTTTTCCTCAGCCGCTTAATCACGTGGTCCACCTGCCTTGTGTCGCCGTAATAATCATATCCCCATATATTTTCTATTATTTCTTCTCTGGAAAAAGCTTTGTTAGCGTTTTTAACAAACAATAAAAGCAGCTCAAATTCCTTTGAAGTGGCCTGCATCACTTCTCCGCTTATTGCTGCTTCCCTCGTCACTTTATTAAGCTTTAAGTCCAGGCACGTTAAAACATCGTCGTCTTTTTCTTTGGGGTTGTTGTACATATCAATTCTGTTGAAAGTGTTTTTTATTTTAATAAGCAGCTCACGGAAACTGATGGGCTTGGAAATGTAATCGTCGCTGCCCAGCTCCAGCCCCAGCACCCTGTCAATTTCGTCATTGTTTGCTGATATCATAAAGACAGGCAGCATGCTCACCTTGCGAATCTCCCTGCAAAGGTCATAGCCTGTCATCAGCGGCATAACAATGTCCGTTATTATCATATCGCACTGCTTTGCTCTAAACCTTTCTAACAGCGCCTTTCCGTTTTCAAAAATTTCCACCTTGTATCCGGCGCTTTCAATATGGCTTTTTAACAGATTGCATATGTTTTTATCATCGTCTGCAACGTATATAAGTTTCATAATCTGCCCTTTTTGTTTTATTATATCATATTTTAATTTCTTTTTAATATACCAAGGCTTAAGCCCCCGGCTGATATCCGCCGAAGGCCCTCACCTATGGGTGTAATATAAAGATTAATCGCCTCTTCCGTCTCTCTGTTCTGTTATGTATTCCCAGTATTCATCAGTGGTCATTCCCGCGTCATCTGCCCTGCGGCGGAACTCGTCGCGCACCTGAATTAAAAATTCCTTGTACTCTTCCGGAGTCATTCCGGCATCCGCGGCATTCTGATTGAATTCTTCGCGCCTTTGCTTAAGATATTCAACATATTCCTGCACGGTCATCCCGTTTTCGGCGGCTTTTTCTTCCAGAAGCTCTCTTTTCCCCTGGAGGTATTCCCTCAGCTCCTCAACGGTCATGCCCATCTCTTCTGCTTTCTCTTTCAGCTGGTCTCTTTTTTCTTTGAGAAGCTCTATTAGTTCCTCATAAGTTATGCCCATTTCTTCTGCTTTTGCCTGAAGCTGCTCTTTCTTTTCCTGAATAATCTCAATCAGCTCCTCATATGTTATGCCCATCTCTTGTGCCTTTGCCTGAAGCTGCTCTTTTCTTTCCTTCAGCATCTCTATAAGCTCATCTGTGGTTATGCCCAGTTCCTCGGCTTTATCTTCAAGCCGCTGTTTTTTATCATTAAGATATTCAATGTATTCTTCGTATGACATACCCAGATATTCTGCTCTTTGCTCCAGAATCTCTTTCATCTGTTGGTAATTGTCTGTGTCTCCCTCCGCCGCAAGCGCAGTTGAGGCCAGCGCCGCAATAATAAATACTAAAACTATCGTTATAAATATTTTCTTCATTTTTTGCTCCTTTCAAACCTTTTCTAATTATCTTTTTTTTCATGCGAGTCTATGATAAGCTCATCGATTTCAATAAGCTCATCGATGTTTTCAAGTTCATCAGCGTCCAGTCCCTCATCACCTGATTCAAGCTCAAGTATGTCTATCATTTCCTCTAGATCACCCATTTCCATAATCTCAGAAATGTCGCTGATCTCTGCGGTTTCAGACAAATCTTCAACCTGGTCTACTACCGCGGCTGATTGCTCGCTTTCCTGCGCTGTTTCGCTTTTTAACCTGCCGCAGCCCGCGAATAAAATTCCTGCTGCCATTATAAGTATTGCTATATAGCCTAATTTCTTCATCCTATATCTCCTTTTTAACGCGTTTAATTCCATGGATAGATTATATCAAATAAATATGTAAAACAAATACTTTTTTTGTGGCAGATTTATGTCAAAGAAACACCATCAGATTTTAACTGATGGCGTTTCACTACAATTTGACAAGCTCTGCAGCATATGGCTGCACTTTTTTAGTAGGATGTTTTCTTTAATACACCAAACTTACTGGGAAATATAATAGAAAACATACGGGAAAAAAGTGTGCCGTGCACTAATTTTATCTGATGGCGTTTCACTACATTTTGAAAAGCTCTGCAGCATATGGCTGCACTTTTTTTATAGAAAACACCTCCCCTTGGGAGGTGAACGCAATTATATAAACAAGGCAATTATAGCAATACTTTTTTGTAACATATTCACTTTTATAATCAACATTATAAATAAATCTTAATGTGAATATACGGGAAAAAGTATGCTCAACTGAAAACATTCGTAAAAAGTGTGCCGAGCTCTAATTTCATCTGATGGTAAGAGTATCAAAAAGCAAAATATTTAAAAAATACAAATATTATTTTCTGCAAATGAAAATCACTTTTTTCACTATCCCGAATTGACTTTGAGCTGGCTGAGACGAGCCGGGGAAAGGCAGTATTATTTAGGTTGCATTGCGAACAATAAATGAGTTAGCATTTTTTGCCTGCAAATCTGAAATAAATATCTATCTGCCTTTATTCACAATCCGTTAGATGACCATGAAGCATAACCATTTCAGTTAGTTCACGCACTGCATCATACTCTAATTCTTTATTGTCTGTATGCTTTCTAAATATGTTAAGGAAGTCCTTGATTTCCTTAAGATGATCGATTTCTATTAACCTGTTTTCCAGCTCAGAAAGTTCATCTTTAAGATTGCTCTGTTCAATTTCGTAATCATAATTCAGCTGCATAAATCTTTCATTATTTATTTTGCAATAACATTGTCTTCGCAGAGCCTTTTAACAATATTAATCATAGTACTAAACCACACGATAATAGTGTGGTTTAAAATCCAATTATTAAGCTTTTTATCCGTGTAAATTACTAATATAAATTTCCTATATTAAAATTTGCGTGACATCAGCGAATCAACAATATACTCTAAAGTATCCCTGTCTTTAGACCTTTTTAATCTTTTCAAAGCTTTCTTAGCATCATTTTTGTACTCTTCAGCTTTTTCCTGCGCCATTTTCACGCCTTCTAAGTCAATAACCAGCTGCTTTATTCTGTGTATATGCTCTTCATTTAAATCGCTTTCAAAAATTAAACTATATAGTTTGTTGTCTATGTCATTTTGCAGTGCGTAATACATTGGAAGAGTAATGTATCCTTGCTTAATATCATTAATTGCACTTTTGCCTAAAGTTTCGGAATCTTGATTATAGTCAAGGCAGTCATCTATAATCTGAAACATCATACCTATACAGTACCCTATTTTTGTCAGGCTGCGCATAGGCATATTTTTAACACCGCCTTCGTACCCTCCTGCAAACAAGCTCATTGAAAATAACGCAGCAGTTTTGCCTGCAATTATTTCAACGTATTGCTCTAGGCTTATATCACTTGTATATCTATAAGAATACTGTGTCAGTTCGCCATTACATATTTGCAATATGCTTTTTGACAAGTTTTTCAGCATTTCAGAAGGATAATCTCCTGCTAAAAGTTCAAATACTTTGGCAAATATATAGTCACCAATTAATACTGCAACGTCCTTTGAATATTTGCTTTGTACGCTTTCAATTCCCCTGCGTAATTTTGATTGGTCTATTATATCGTCGTGTATTAAAGTGGCTGTGTGCAAAAACTCTATACATGCGGCAATAGGTATTATTCTGTCTCTGTCATATTTGCCGAATTTTGCACCCAGAACTACCAAAGCAGGACGCAGTCTTTTGCCGCCTGCATTAATCAAATCAGCAATAGGTTCTTTTATTATAGGTATAGCGTCTTCAATAGAATCAATCATATATTTTTTTATAAGCTTAAGCTCATTTTCTATTGAAGGAAACTTTTCCCAATATTTACTCATGTATTCACCTTTGTTCCGAATACCTGCTTAAAATATTTCATCAAAAGCTTGGCGGCTGCGCCCACGACTATACCTGCAGGAATCGCTATTATTAGAAGCCATGGTAAAAGAGCCGCAATGCTTATCGTTTCCAAAATAATAATTGCAACACAAAGCTGCGCGATATTATGTACTATTGCACCTGTTATGCTTACTGCCATAAATGAAATTTTTTCTTTAAATATTTGCATAAGCGCAAACATAACGATAAGGCTGATTATTCCTCCTGCCACTGAATAAAACCACGATACAGGGGATGAAAACAAAAATGCCGCAATAGTTGTCCGCATTAAAGTTATTGCGAGGGTTCCCCAAAATCCTAGTGAATAGAGAGCTACCAATGTAACAACATTGGGAAGGCCTATCTTCGCACCAGGTATAGGAAGAGCAGGTATAAACGATTCAACATAGCTGAACATCAATGCAATAGTTGTGAGCATTGACAGCATAGTTAAATATCTTGCGCTTTTGTTCTTTATCATATTTCCTTCCGTTTATCCGGCCATAACAGCCATTCAAGGATTATTTATCTCCTAAGTTTTTGTTGATAATTCAACTTGTTTGAAATTCTTTCAAATCTTTATTCGTCGAATGATTTAGGAAAAATAGTTTATAATGGTATTTATCGCATGCAAACTATCATCTGCAAATTTTTAAATCGCCATCATTCTTCTATTATCTCTATAACTACTTTATGAGGCAGGCAAACAATGATGTCGCCTGCCATATAAGCTTCTTTTGTATGTACACATATCTGATTAGGGCAGTCTGCCGAAACCACATTTACAGCTCCATGTTCAATCACCACGTCATTTACGCCATAATCTGTCTCTATTGAAAAAGCCTCATAAGTCTCTTCATCAATAGTTGTTTTTCTGTATTCTTTGCCGTCTATTGTTATAAGTAAAGTTTTGCTCTCGCCTGAGGGCGCAAACTGTATATATAAAACTGCAGCGAGTGCCAAAATAAATAGTGACGTGAAAATTAATATTTCTTTCTTTTTCATTTTAATTATTATTCGTCATCCAGATGCTCAATATACAGATAGCTTTTGCCTGCGAACTTCGTGTTTCTCCACCATCTTTTTATTGCCGGCATTACGTAATAGTCAAGTCCAAATGCACGCCCTGCACCCATTAAAATTGCTATTCCGCCAAAGAAATACCACATCATAGATATGTCTGCCATACCTGTCAATGTAATCCCAATTGCAAAAGCCAAGCTTACCAGTGCCGCAGGGAATGTAAGCAATCCGCCCATAAAACACAGACCGATTATAATCTCTGCCACAACCATTATTATCTGTACAGGCACTTCAATCGGAGCTACCCATTTGTTCATAATCCATACCATAAACTTAGGTGCATCAATCAACGCTTCACCGTAGCCTGCAGGTTTATGATCAACTACCCATTGAAATATTCCTGGCAGTTTCATGGCCGTCTCAACAACCTCCGCTGCAGCTTCTGTAACCGCCCCGCTTGCGGCGCTAACAGTATCTGCAACTACTTCTGCTGCTCCTGATGCCGCTGTAACTGTGTCAGCTAACGCGCTGCTCGCTGCATCTGTAGCTGATGATGTGGCGTCTACTGTGCCAGCTGCTGTTGCAAGATAATTAACAGTATCTACAACCTTAGGCGACTTAAACCATCCTTCACCTATTTTCACTACGCCTTCTGTAAGCCACATGAATCCTAGCCAGATTCTAAAAGGAACTAGCCAAAAGTTAGAGCTTCTTTTTGAAAAATGCCCGCCTACAAATGAGCGCTTGTTTTTTATGTGGAATATCTCATGTCTTAGGTAATTAAACACCTGCATAAATCCCGCTACCATAAACTGATAATATACATTTACAAAGTGCTTAATAAACATTGCTATCCAGCCGCTGGATGCAAATCCTGTATCAGCCACTGCACGGCGCGACCCTACGGATACCATAAATCCATGATATTTCTGCTTGTGTTTATGCATTTTGGTCCCGTTGATTTGTGCAGCGATATTCAAAGCCGCTGTGTGTCCTGATTGCTCTGCTGCTTCTACTATTTGAGGCATTATGCCGTTTTCATCTTCATAAAACGCACAGTCGCCTACCGCATAAATCCCCTCTGTTGCTTCACCTGCGTTCAGCGCCTGCATATATTCATTAACAACCAGTCTTGCACCCCTGCCTTTGTCAATACAGAAGTCTTGTGCATCTTCAACGCACATAATTCCTGCTGTCCAAATCAGAGTATGGCTCTGAATTTCAGTACCGTCTTTCAAGACAAATGCGTTGTGTTTAACCTCAACAATAGGAGAGTTTTTAAGCAATGTAATTCCAAGACGTTTATAATATTTATTTTCTATCTTCTTAACAAGCTTCTCTTTATCCAGCATGTTAAGTATTGTGCCCATAGCCTCAATATTATATATAGTTACCTCTTTTTCATCTACATCGTATTTCCTGGAAAGATGCTTTTTGGCTTCTCCCAGCTCACCTACCATCTCAACGCCAGTAAAACCGCCGCCGCAAACTGCAAATGTTAATAGTCTTTTTCTTTCTTCAATATTTTTTTCTATTGAGGCCAGCTTAAACATGTTTTCAATATGTTCTCTCAGCTTAATAGCATCTTCATATGACCATAGTTTGTGCGAGTTCTCTTCCGCGCCTTTCACCCCGAAGAAATTGGCCTGGCTTCCCATGGCAATTATCAGGTAGTCAAATTTATATTCACCTTTTTTGCCTACGAGCTTCTTCTGGTCAAAAGTGCAGCCTTCTATTTCGTCTATAACAACTTTTACTTTTCTGCCTCTGAAAATTTTTCTTAAATCTATTTTTATAGAATCCTCTTCAGTTCTATGCCCGGCTACTTCGTGTAATTCCGTCATTAAAGTGTGGAATGGGTTTTTATCTATTAATGTAATTTCCACATCATCATTATTCTTGAATATTTTATGCAGGGTTTTTCCTGCTTTTACACCGGCATAACTTCCACCGACAATTACTACTTTTTTCATTTTAAATCAATTCCTTTCTTTAAAACACACTAATATTATCAAGGTTATAATACTATATACTATGTAATTAAATTAGTTTGTGTTAGGCTAAAAACTTCTCTTATTTGCATATAAACTACTTTTTAAATTCATTGTATCATATGGCTGAAAATAGAATAACATAATTATTGTGAATATTCTATCAAATTTATATTTTACCCTTATAAAAAACATATGTTTATTATATTCTTGTAAATTGTGCCATATTAGCGAGTATTTGTTCGCAAACAAAATGAACAAAAAGAATTTTAACTACAAATAATTGTTAAAATATTAACAAGACTATATAATATAATCATCAAACCATTAAGGAAAGAGAGACGGATATGAAAAAACATACTTTGATAGTTATTACGATTTTGCTTGTTGCAGTTTTAGTATTTGCTGCATGCAAAAAAGAAGATGCACCGGTCGTTGCTGACCCAACAGAAGCACCAGTTGAAGAAACTGCAGAAATGATGTATGAAGACGGCGTATATTTTGCAAGAGACGAAATAGGTGCTAGCTGGACATACTTTGTTACAGTAACAGTTGATGGCGGCAGGATTGCTGACGTATACTGGGGCGGCACAAACTTTGTTCCTGCAGGTGACAAAAGAGTGTTGTCAGAAAACCAAGCATACGGCATGGTAGCATACGGCGGAGCAGCATCATACTGGTATGAGCAGGCTGAAGCAGCTGAAGCATGGCTTTTAGACGATAGGGACTCGGCAGCGTTCGGAGAGTTGTACTCAGATGAAGCAGGCCACTCAGACGAATGAACAACAGATGGCGGTGCTGCTGGTTCTGTACACGTTGCTGAATTCTTCGACCTGGCTGCCGAAGCTTTAGCATCCGACCCAATTCCAGCTGGCAAATACGGTGACACAACTGTTGTAACAGCAAAAAGCGAAGTTGACGACAAAGGCTGGCAGGAACTTGCTGAATTCATAGTAGTTAACGGCACAATTGTTGCAGTAGATTTCGACGCTAAATATTCACTGGAATATGTAGCAGAGGGCGACAATGCAAATGCACAGTACTTCAAGGTTGATGACGAAGGCAAAGCGACAGCCCAATCAAAAGACCAGCTGATGGAAGCATACGGCATGGTAGCATACGGCGGAAGCGAACTGGAATGGTATAAGCAGGCTGAACTTTTAGAAGCATATGTTCTTGAAAACCAAGATATCTATCCAATCACAGAAGATGGTTATGCAGACGGCGTTGCCGGCGTATCAGTTCACGCCAATGGTTTCGTTGAATTATTTAACGAAGCATTCGGTGAGTAATAAAAAAGCTAAAACTTAACATGTTGAAAAAGACTGCCCCCAGTAAAAACTGGGGGTTTTGTTCTTATAGGCACACCCTGCAATAATGGCCTTGAATAAAAGACTTAGTTGATCTGTCAAGTGCATATTCCTACCCGCTGCCCTTTAAAAGGATTTTCTAAATCCATTGTTAACTTTTGCCCCGGTCCATCTTCCTTTAGTTGGTTCACTATGCAAAACAAATGCCCGACTGCCGCAAAATAAATCTCCCTCTCAAACCTTAGGATTGAAAAACAATCCGCAATAATATATAATAAACGTCTACTTAAGAAAGTGAATTATATATTATGAGATGTTTAATCGGAATTGACGATGATAATTTAATTGAAGAGGTCAAGGGATACCTTCATAAAATTGAAAAGTTTATTTATATTGAATCCACCAGCAATTTGGAAACTGTACAAAAGCTTTTGATTGAAAATGACTATGATTTTATGATAGCCAGCTGCTGCCAGCATCAGGACTACAGCCAAAAGCTGCTGGGATGGATACGTGTTAAAAAAATTGACGTAGAAGTAATATATGCCACCCGATATAACGACCCTGTGCACATACAGCAGGCGTTCAGGTATGGCGTGTGCGACTATTTGCTTCTGCCTTTGGATTTTCAAAGGTTTTCTTTAGCTATTAAAAGAGTAATTGAAAGGATTCTTTTTATGAACTCGCAAAAACAGTTTAATCAAAAAGAAATAGATGATTATATATCATTAAACGGAATGATATATTCTGAAAATAGAGAATCAAAAACAGGAATTAATAATACTACACTATCAAAGGTGGTTAACTATCTGGAAACCATAGACACACCGTTTACAGCAGATGAATTAGCCGAAAAAATAGGGCTGTCCAGAGTAACAACCCGAAGATATTTGGAGTGTATGGTGGATGAGGGGCTGCTTCAAACGAAAATGGAATACGGCAAAATAGGCAGGCCGCAAAAGCAATACAAAAAAAGAGAAAAAAGGCAAACATGAGAACAGCTAAGCTAATTATAATAATTATTTCTACACTTTTTATGGCTTCATGCGTAGGTGAACCGGTTATTTTTTCCGACACTGCCTTTGCACTGGATACTATAATCCAAATAAAAATATACTATAAAAACAGCAAAAACCACAATGAGGATATCTTCAATAATACATTTGCAATGATAAGTGATTTGGAGAATATTCTAAGTGTTTATATAGAAGGCAGCGACATATATAAAGTAAAAGAGAATGCAGGCATAATGCCCGTTGAAGTATCACCTATAGTATATGATGTGGTCAAAGACTCCTTGGAATACAGCAAAATAACTGACGGCCTGTTTGACGTTACCGCAGGGCCATTAATTGACTTGTGGGCGATAGACCCGCCGTATGGCTACGTTCCGACTCAGGCGGAATTGGATGAAATCCTGCCTTTGATTGACTACAATCAAATTGACTTATCAAAAGAAAATCAAATTTATCTTAATGAAAAAAATATGATAATAAACCTTGGAGCAATTGCCAAAGGAACCATTGCCGATGAGTTGAAAAACTATCTTATTCAGCAAAAGATTAATTCATGCTACATAAATTTGGGCGGTAATGTATTGTTGATTGGAAGCAAGCCTGACGGCAGCGACTTTATAATAGGTATACAAAACCCTTTTGAAATAAGGGGATCATATATTATGGCTCTTTCAACTAGCGATACGGCGATAGTGTCATCAGGCGATTATGAAAAGTATTTTGAATATGAAGGCAAAATATATCATCATATCCTAGATACCAAAACAGGATATCCTGCCGAGACAAATATTAAGCAGGTAACTATTATTGCACCTACCTCACAGATGGCTGATGCTTTGTCAACATCTGTTCTGCTGCTAGGCATAGAGGATGGGCTGAAGCTGATTGAATCATTTGATAATGTTGAAGCTATATTCATTACAAAGAATAAACAGGTGTATATAACAGAAGCTCTCCGGAGCAGTATTAACTACGCCGAAGAGCAAATGAATGACTTTACAGTTGTAGTGGATGCAAGCAAACTATACGATTAAAAAATCACGTTTATCGCATATCCGATTAGTATAGTTATTATAAGAGGCACATTTATGGTTAAAAAGTTTGCAACTATGAAACCAAATGTGTCTTTTTTTGTTGGGTTAACTTCAAATAGTTTTATCTTCTTTTGAACAGGGATAATTGTAAACAGCACCAAGAGCGAATATAGCGGAAATACTTTAAATATTACTCCTACAGCAATTGCTCCATATGAAAAATAGAACAGTGCTTTTAGCAAAGCTATTCCTCGTTCTTTGCTGATAAGTATTGGCAAAGTATAACGTTTGTTTTCAAAATCATCTTCTATATCGCAGATATTGTTTGCCAGCATGATATTTGCAATGCATAACACAGCAGGTATTGTCGCAATGATTATACTAATCAGCACTGCCATATTAATGCTGCCGCTTATCATTACTCCATCCAAACCAAAATCAATTATCCCTTTGTCGGTTGCATTAATGTAAATTGTAATAAAAGGAATTAGAAATCCCATTGTACCGCCTGAGAATATTTCACCGAACGGAGTCCTGGAAATGGGAAGCGGGCCGTAAGAATATACAATACCGATACTAAAGCAAATGATTCCCAGAATTAATACAATATAGTCAGTTAAATAAACCAAATATACCCCAAGTGCTGTAGAGAGTACAAACATTATTATAATGGTTACAAGTACAGTGCTTTCTTTTATTCCGTATTGCACTATGGAATTGTGTACCTCGTAGCTGTAACCGTGCTTTTTAACAGCTCTTCTATAGTCAAAAAAGTTATTGGCCGCTGTAACTGTCATGTCAAAAATGAGCATTGCTGCAAACATAACAAATGTATTCAGTACATTTAATTTGCCAAAGTTATATAAGGTGAAAGATACACCTATAAAAAATGGTATAATACTTGCTGTTTTAGTTTGGATTTCAACCAGCTTTAAAAAGCTTTTTATTTTCACATTAATCTCCTAATTGTTCTTCATTGTATTTTTTATATTGTATCATATCTAATTTGAACTTTAAAATAATTCTAATAAAATAATATACCTATGTTATAAAATGATTTTACTAGTTATTATAATATTACATTAAAATATATTACGTGCAAGCCAGGCGGCCCATTTGCCTTGTATCGTTACTGCTATAGGCAGTTATTTTATTTTATTATAAATTGAATGCTTTATAGATTGAGTATTTCACAAAAGTACATTTATATAACCTAAAGTCACTCAGGAGAAAATCTAAATGAATATTCTTATAAAAAATTACATATTTCCATTGAGACAATTATAGCAATACTTTTTTGTAGAATATTCACTTCTTATAGTAAATATTATCATTAAATCTTAATGCGAATATTTGGGGAAAGTATGCTCAACGGAAAACGTACCGTAAAAAAGGGCGGCGAGTGTCAATATCTGCATGGCACCCGTCGCTTTATATGATTCTGCACTTACCCCTGTTTTTTGTATTTTATAGCATCTGTCGGGCAGACCAAAGCACAGTTTTCACACTGGTGGCACAGGCTTTTTTCTATCACCGCTTTTTTGTTTTCGTTTACTTTTATTGCAGCTGAAGGGCATGCTTTTTCACATTTTGCGCAGCCTATGCAGGCATCTTCAGATACTTCTTTTGAAAAAAGCGGCCGCCTTCCGAACAATTTCTGCAGTGCTCCGAACGGGCAAATCAAATTATGGAAAACATACGGCTTGTAAACCAAGGTCAGCACGAATGAAATTACAGTCCAGATAATTAAAACAGGCAGGTTTATCTGAACTGCTTTTTTCGCCGCCGCCATCAGCACAACGCTCAGCCCTAAAAATATCCATGGGTAAATTCCCTTCTCCATCCATTTTGGTGCGTCCTTTTGAAGTTTCAGCTTTTTTGATACCCACTCTGAGGCTATCATAACTGTGTTCATCGGGCAGGCATACCCGCAGTACACTCTGCCGAAAATCAAAGCCGCCAGCAGGCTGACTGCAAAAAAGGCCATCCAAATCATCATATTGCCTTTAGAAATGACAAACACAAAAAGCGCCAGAAAAACTATCCTTATAGCCATTGATTTTAGTTTCATATAAATCCTCCGATATATTTCTTGATAATTAAACATTATAAGCTTATAATTCAAAAAAAGATGTTACCAAGGTAACACATTAGGAGTATTTATGAAAGTTGATTCCTATTCTCTTGATTTTCTCTCGCCTCTAAATCGTAAAGATATTGATATTTTTTTGCAAAACGGAAATTTCACTGAAAAAAAGTATAATAAAAATTCTATAATTCATTTCGAAGGCGAACCCTGCATCAAGGCTGAACTTATAATTTCCGGTGAAGTGGTAATTGAGCGAATTGATGAATCCGGAAACCTTTTGACCGTCGGAGAATTTATTACAGGTGACTTAATCGGCGGAAATTTAATCTTTTCCAAAAACCCGGTGTATCCTTTAACAGTAACCGCAAAGAAAGACTGCCTGATACTGCAGATAAAAAAAGACATACTCTTCAATTTATTTCTGCAGAATCCTGACTTTCTAAGGCTGTATCTGCGCTATATTTCAGACCATACATTTTTACTCGGAGATAAAATAAAACACTACGTAAATAAAACCATAAGAGAAAGCATAATGAATTTCCTGGATTATGAGAGCAAGATGCAAAATTCAAAAACAATAAATCTTAATATGACAAAAAAATCCCTTGCCGAAAAAATCGGTGTACAGAGAACGTCGCTTTCAAGAGAGTTAAGCAAAATGCGCGGCCTTAATCTTATTGATTATGATTCCAATAGCATAACAATAAAATATTGATAAGTTAAGAGCAGCTTTCGCCGCTCAATGTTTTAAGTTTGTTGTATCGCTGATTCTACTTCAACCCCCAGGCCGAAAGCACCTCTCCTGTTTCTTCCGAAACCATCACACTAAGAATGCCTAAGCACACCTCCCCTGTGCACACATTGCTGCCCTTTACTATGTATATGCCCTTTTGAGCGTCATATTCAATGGTGTATGGCCTTTGCTGGATAATTATCTGCTCGTCATACTGCCTGAACCACACATTTTCAAAGGCATCGATAAGCTCCTGTATGTCAGAGGGGTTGTCCACAAAAAGTTTTTCTCCTATCATGTCCTCCAATGGGTAATCTATCATTGTGTTTATAAAATCTTCATCCATTGTAACAGATTCAATATCCAAATAATATACCCCGTTGTTTTCTCTTTTTTCTTCTATCTCCGGCTCAGGTGTGCCCTCCTGCTCTGCTTGAACGTACTGTGTCTCCTCGATTATTGTTTCAGTGCCTGCAGTTTCTATTTCAATACCCGGAGCTTTAATGCTTGTATAAATAAATATTCCGACAGCCGCTGCGGCAAGCGCGGCGGCTCCGGCTATAATGTAGATTATGTATTTCTTCATTTAACCACCTTCATTTATTAATTGTTTTTTTATGATTAAAATTTTATTTAAAATTCGCAAAGCCGGACACTTTTAAATGTGTCCGGCTCATGTTTATCAGTTTCTGCCTCGTCCGCCGCCTCTGACTCCTCTTTCGAAGGCCGCCAGATGGTTTTCGGACGCGTCTCTTAGCTCAATGAACACATCCCTTATGTCATCAGGAAGTTCACTTTCCAAAAACTTTTCATACATCGCTATGTTGTCTATTTCCGCCTGCACTCCCACATCAAACGCCACTTCCAGGCTTGAAGGAACCACTGCGTATTCTATCGCTGTGTCTTGCGGCATGTCATATCCGTATTCGTCATATATATCCTTGAGCAGTTCAATGTGCGTTTCCTCAGCCTTTATAATGTTGCTGAAGGGTGCCTGCTCGCCGTATTCTTCCATTATGAGCTCATATTCCTGCCTGGCCAGGTATTCATCCTGTATGGCGTATGATAGCATTTGCTCAATTGTCAATTCGTCCTTTTCCAGCGCAGTTATCGCGCCGTAGTCGTATTCACCGTCTGTTTGTTCTGCTGCAGCTGTGTCCGCTGCCTGAGTTTCCTGGTTTGCGCTGCAGCCTGCAAAAGCAGAAACAGCAAGCGCCAATATTAAAATTATTATTATATTCCTTTTCATTTTTTATCTCCTGTTAATCCCAAAGATAAGCGTTAAGCATGTCTTTTACCCTGCCGAAGCTTAAGCCCCTTTCTTCCGCAATATCCTGTATTTTTGCTGAAGTGTCGGTTATCTCGCCTTCCAGCGCTGTCTCTAGCTCCTCCATGGTTATTCCCATGTCAAGGGCATTCTGCACGGTGGCGCTGCCCGAAATTTCCGTTAATTCGTGTTCTTCTTCTGTATGCTCATCTTCTGTATGTTCTTCAAGTTCATCCTGAGTATATTCATCATATTCTTCGTGTTCTTCCGTTTCCTCGCCATGTCCGCCGCCTCCGCCGTTTGACACATCAAAAGGTGTTTTTCTTCCTTCTGTTATCCACCATTCGGATCTCCGTCCGAAAAATACTGCCAGCGCGAAAATCAAAACCACAATCAGTGAAATATATGCAGGTTTCAGCTTTTTTCTCATTTTGCTTCCTCCTCCGGTTTGGCGTTGAGTATTCCGTTGTAGCATGTGTCGGCTATGGGGCAGCCGTGCTCCTCTGATGTGCACTGCATGCACCTGTTGCACAATGTGTCATTTACCTTTTTTTTGCCGGATACGTTTATCAGCATGGGGCAGGATTTGTCGCACAGACCGCAGTCGATGCATGTTGCCTCATTGCGCCTTATTTTCATAGGGCTTATTTTGCCAATCAATCCAAGCAGGCCGCCGTATGGGCAAGCGTACTTGCACCAGGGCCTTTCAACCACCAATGACAAAAGCAATGTAACACCCAGTATTATCAGTGCCGCTATGGCCGCTTCGCCTGTCCAGAAATTGAACAATGCGTAATAAGGGTCGACATTTTGAAACATCAGCGTCGCAGTCCTGTATGTCTGGACTACCACCAGTATCAGCACCACATATCTTAAATATTTTAATATGTTGTGCAGCTTTTGAGGAATAAGTTTGTTGTATCGTTTTTTAAATATTTTTTTGCCCAGCTTGCCAAGCCACTCCTGTATTGAACCCAACGGGCAAATGTGACTGCAAAAAACCGGCCCGAAAAGCACAGTAAGCATAAGCACTATTGATCCGATTACCAGCACCGATGAATGAAGCTGGCGCACCAGCCCCTGTCCCATAATCAGTGAACCCAGCGTCGCTATTGCGCCGAAGGGGCATATGCCGTGAAGGCTGATTTCAGGAATGAAAGGGATTGCCTTCCCCTGCTCAGTAAGTGTGTGGTTGACAGCGATTAAAGCTATAAACACAAAAAACACAATTTGGGCTATCAGCCGGACATGTTTGGATTTCATTATGAATCTCCTTTAGTTAAAAAATATTTTACTTGCTTCCTTTTGCATAATATTACCTATGAAATGTGTAAGAATTATGAATAGCCCCATATATTTTTGTTTTTTTATCCATTTATTTATAAATTATAAAAAAGTATGACTGCAAGAACTGTGACTTTATTACCTCCGGCGGCTATTTGGGTTTGGTCTGGCTGCCACTTATTTCAGAACGTACATTTTCAAGATTGCGCTTAGTCTGAGTGTTCATTCCGCCTGGGGCATAGGAGTTTATTTCCGGCTGGATTTTTGAAATAAGCAAGGCAAGATATCCCCCAAGCCCTGCCCCAGTCAGCGCCCACAGCACGGCCAGAATGTAATATTGGTCAATGATATTAAACATCGTCATTACTATTACCGCCTGGAATGCCCCTATTATCTCCATTCCTGCCCAAAGCCCAATAGTATAGGCCACTGCGCCTGCCTTGCTTTGCCCCCTCAGTCCCGCGTTCTGGGTGGTCTTCCTGCATAAAAATATGAGTACTATCAACTCAATCATAAATTCAATTTCCTTTATTTCTCATTATCTATATAGAATATCTCTTCAACCCCCGTATCAAGGCATTTTGCAATTTTAAGCGCCAGTAACAATGACGGATTGTATTTGTTTTGCTCAAGAGCAACAATGGTCTGACGTGTGCAGCCCGCGATGTCCGCCAAATCCTGCTGTGTGTATTCGCTTTTTGCCCTTCTTATACGGCGAAGGTTGTTTTTTATGTTTTGCTGCTGCCCCATTTAATTGCCTCTGTCCGCGTAGCCTAAAAGCGCAAAGGACCCGGCAACAAAATTTGCGCAGGCAACTGCGCTGTATGCAATGAACCACAGCCACCCTGCAGGCACAGCGCCCGCGTCCTGATACTTAATGAAGAGAACAGCACTTAACACGAAAATATATAAAAGCAGCACAACAAATGCTTTGTAAACCGCTTCCATCTGTATCTCCCTGTCCCTTTCGTCCTTTATTATATTATTCTTTTTTGATTTTTCATATATCCGGATAAAAAAATCCACAATAAACCCAGACGCTACTAGAAAAGCAGAAACTATTACCTTCCACGGTTCATTGCCCCAGTTTCTGGCGGTGCCTCTCAAGGCGAAAATCAAAACTATTCCGACGGTTACCGCCGCCCACACAGCCGTGTGCACAATATTGGTTTTCATTATTTTGCTCATAATAAATACCTCCGCCTTAAATGTAATATATTTTTTACATTTTGTCAAATATATTTTGCACTTTCACGTTCTCTTTGCACTTTACTATATATTTTATTCTATGTTTTTGTTTTTGGGATTATTAAGCGGCATTTAGTTTTTATATTTTTTTACCAATAAAACCTCTCCGTCTGCTG